>CALXOW010000003.1 GCA_944390115.1 uncultured Anaerobiospirillum sp. | reverse complement strand
AACTTAACCTTAGAGCTGTTACCAGCTTTAAGTTCCACCTGCCAATTGCTCACTAGCCTCAATCCGCGTGCTTGCGCCCCTATCTTGCACAAGCTCCAGCCGCTCTTTGCCCGCGATAGCAACGGCTTCGTGGAAGGCTTTGCGGAGCTAGGTTGCTCCATGGCTGACAGTGACTATTCCTTAGTTAATCTGTTAGCTTTGGATGCCGACGCTGAGCCGGAGCAAGTCGAGGAGTTCCTGCACCAGAGCGAGCGTCCCCTCAAGGGCGCGCTGCGTAAGCTGGCCAAGCTCAACGATGAGCGCTGGGCGCAAGAACTAGCAGAGGCTGAGTGCGCTGCCCAAGTTGCTCCTGAGAGCACCGATGAAGAGGAAGTTGCTTCCTCTTCCGAAGACTTAGCGGCGAGCGACTACGGCTACGGCTACGATCCTGATATTCCTGAGGATCCCGAAGATTGCGAGTCATCTTATGATGACGGCGCCAGCTCCGACGATGATGACGAACCGGAAGCTGAGGCTGAGGCTGATGACAAGGACGAAGCTGAGGCCACAACTGAGTCTGAGGCCACAGAGCAACCTGAGGATGCCCCTGATGACTGCTCAAGCTCCGATGCTGATGACGAGTCGGAGACTGAGGCTGATTGCGCGGCCGAAGCTGAGACCACGACTGAGTCTGAGGCCACAGAGCAGTCTGAGGATGCCCCTGAGACCACGGCTGAGTCCGAGGCTACAGAGCAGCCTGAGGAGGCCACTGAGGCAACAGCTCAGACTGATGAGTCAGCTGAGGCTACGACTGAGTCCGAGACCTCGGCTCAGTCCGAGGCCACAGCTCAGGCTGAGGTCAAGGCTAAGCAGAAGACGCTGACTGAGCTCATAGCGACGCTCAGGCCTTACAACCATCAGGGCTTACCTGAGGCCTATGCTCGGATGGGACTTAAGCTGGTAATCCCGGAGCAGGTGCACCAGGAATTTGGCAAGGCAGATATTGCCCCGCTGCCTGGCTTCTGTCTTAATGACGCTGAGACTTGGCAGGATCGCAATCGTATTTCCGTTTGGCGGGTCGTGGGCGCGCAACGTTACGGCACCCGTCAAATGGGAGTCTTCTCAGCTGATCTGACTCGTCCAGTTTTCGTCAATGGCTTAAACCCTCTGTGCTGGTACGGCTGCCGCCGTGGCACTATCGCTTACACCTACGTCTATCCTGAGGCGATCACGCAATGTGATGCCCAGGGCGTGCCTTTAGCGCAAATCATCGGCATGGATGAGCTGGGTACTACGCCACGCGTGGAGTGGTTTATCGAAGAGACTCTGAAGCGCGCTCAGCTCTCAGAGCACTTCTTAAGCCCTGAGGTGGTCAAAGCCGAGCAGGCTTTCTTCCGCGATAATTGGCTTGATACCAACGTAGGTGCAGGCTTTAGCATCAGCTCCGATCCGCATGATGGCGCCTACTACGGCTACGATACGCCTGAAGCCTTGGCCCGCGTCGAGCTCAGCGCTGAGGACTTGGCCGTCGAGTACGAGCCACTGGCTTTTGACCAGCTGAGCTTAGAGCAGATCGTGGTCGCCAGCACCACGCCAACGACCGCCCATCCATACGGTCTGGTGGCCGAGGTGGGGCTTACCGGTTACGTCAACGTCCTCAATTACCTCAAGGCCAAGGCTTGCCAGTACCCACAGGCATCCACGCAATTTGAGCGCTATCAGCAACTGATTGCGGCGGTGCAAGACAAGCTGGAGGTGACTGCAATTGACCTGCAGCGCTACGCTAATCGCCGTCTCAACTTTGAGATTAGCTGCGATATCGTCAATTCCGGTTACGTTGAGCGTAAGGTTCAGCGCGACCTGAGTTCCTGTGACTGGGTAGCCAATAAGGCTCAGCTGAACTTCTTACTTGAGGCCCGCTCTGCCGCCTTTGACGTGCAGCGTGACCTTAAGGACTTGCAGACTCTGTGCAAGAACCAGCCGTATTATGAGCCACGCTTGCAGCTCACGGAGACCTGGGGTAAGGCGATAGCTTTACTCCAGCATCAGCAGTTACGCGCAGGTAAGGCCGCCTTTAACTATCAGCAGTTGATGCCGCAAGACAAGCTGCCGCCCATGTTAAATGCGGGCTGGGATGCGCTCTTACGCCGTAATCGCAAGCGTTTTGTCGGTCAACACTACCCAAGTGGCCTTAATGTACTCATGCCCTTGCCGCGCAACTATGACTTCATGAACTACGATTGCGTCACGCCGCTCTATCTGACGCGTAAGACGCAGCCATTAGCTCCGAAGCCGTTACTTATCGACCTGCAACGCGGCATTATGACCAATGATGCCCATTGGTCCGAGCACGTGGCTCAAAGCTACGGCACTAGGACGCAAGGTGCTTGTATTTCCTTAGTACGCCCGGTTTTGACCAATGAGGTCGACCCTAAGTGCTGGTACGGCGCCTTCCCCGGCCGCGATCCGGGCTCCGTCATTGTTCCTGAAGAGATTAGGAGCTTTGGTGCAGCGGGCGTCCCTAATGCCTTAGTGGTAGCCGGGAGCAGTTATGACCCTAAGGTTCCTAAGCCTTTGGTGGCTCAGCTGTTAGGGGCCAAGTCCTCCGAGCTTAACGCTCAGCTGGTGAGCGCAGAACTTGCGGCCCAGCTGCGCGCTAACTTTGAGCGCGATTGGCTCGATAACAACGCAGGACAGGGTTTTAAGGTCGCAACTGACCCAGCTTTGCCGGAGTTCTACGGCTTCTCTGATGCCTTAGGATCGCTCACCCACGCCGACGTCGATCATTTCGGCTTGGGACTGACCGATCCCCAGATTGAGACCTACAACGCTCAGTGCCAGCGCCAAGGAGCCGTGGTGCCGGGGACCGGTCTTATCTACTTTGATCGCTTGACGCTCGAGCAGATCTACGCCGCTCCCCTGGAGCCGCGTCCTGGGTGTTATTACAGCCCGGTCGTGCATGTGGCCTTCCCTGGCGTCATCAATGCGGTGACCATTATCACCGAGTTTATGATGGCCGACCCGTGCTGTGGTCCGGACCGTAAGAAGCAACTGCAACCTCAGCTCGATCGGATCGAAACGCTGTTACAGGAGAGCGCACCTCGGGTGGCTTGGCTCGCTGATAGCACCTTGTCCTTCCAGGCCAGTTGCACTCTCACTAACGGCACCATGCAAGAACGTCAGGTTAACCCTGATATCTTGCAGTGCGATTGGGTCGCTAACCGCGCTCAGCGCTGGCAGCTGTTCACCGCACGCCGCGCGGCTCTGGTCGCTAAGCACTGGTATCAGGCGATGGTCTCGTGCTTAGCTAAGGCTGAGGTACCACTGCCTAAAGTGGCCGAGGATTCTCATAGCTGCTTAGGCCTGCAGTATGAGTACGAACGTCACGTGCAACTGCTTGCAGGGAAGTGCAGCTGTGACTTTGGCAAGCTCCCTACTTTGCCGCAGCAGCGCCTGATCGCTCAGATGACGCCTGAGGACAATGAGCGCTTCATCCAAAACCGCTATCGCTATGAGGCGCGCAAGTTAGGTCTGCCCGCTGAGGCCGATGAGCGCGCAGTGTTGAAAGCCTTGCAGGAGCACGCACAGCGCTACGACCAAGAGCTGGCGCGTACCTTGGCGCGCAATCGCGGTGAGGACCAAGAACAGGCTGTACTCTACGGCAGTGCCCCTACGAGCGTCGAGTCGGTGCTCAAGAGCACGCTGGATCTGGGTCTTGAGATGACCACCGATGTGGGCAATCGCGTCCTCAAGTACGTCGACGAGAACCTGCTCGACGTTAAGGTCAAGGATCTCTCAGGTGAGGTCGGGGCTAAGGTCAAGGACCTCTTAGATAGCGGCAGCTCCAAGGTCTCAGACCTGTTCGGGCGCTTCATAAAGCGCAAGTAGCCTTAAGCAGGCGGCCCTGTCGCCTGCTTTTTCTCCGTTACTTGCGCCCGCGCTTAAAGCCAAAGAGAAAGCAGACCAAGACTAACACTGGGTACCAGTACCAGCTCTCGTCTAAGGCATAGACCAAGATAGCTGGAGCAACCAGCAGCATGATAAGTCCCATAATGGCTTGTGGGGTCATGGTTTCTTCCTCTAAACTCAGTGAAAACTTGATTATAGCGGGGCACTACCGCCCCACTATGAGCAAACCCAGCCTGAAATGGCACGATTTTAACTTGCAGCGCTCTTTTCTTGAGGGCGATCACAAAGAAGCCCAAAACTCTACCGTGGTGCTGGCGTCACGGCAGAGTTTGGGGCTTTGCTTTTCAAGCGGGACTAAGCTTAGGCCTTAGCTTCAGCCGCAGTTTCGTCCTTGAGGTGACGGAGCTTGAGCTCACGAATCACATCATCGTAGATCTTATCGAGCTTGTAGCAGCTTAAAGCCACGATCGCCACAATGAACATGAGTGGTGGAATGATGGTGTGCGCGGCTAAGATGGCGTTCATCGCCTGCTCCGATTGGCTCTCGGCGCCGTTGACGTAGCCACCAAAATTCATGACAAAGGAGGAAACTAAGACACCTAAGCCACCGGCAACCTTCGAGGCAAAGGAAACCGAAGAATAAACCAAGCCTTCGTGGCGCTCGTAATCGCGGTACTCACTATACTCGACGCAGTCTGGAATCATGGCAAAGAGGCAGGTGTAGGTAAAGCCCGAGCCAAAACCGCAGATTGCCGAAATAACGTAATTGAGCTCAACGCTGTAAGGGGCCAAGGTACGGCTTAAGTTAGCGGCGACAATCAAGGCTGCTGCAATCATGAGGCTGTTGCGTTTGCCTAACTTCTTGAGCATGATTGGTACGACCAAGATCATGCCTGCTACCTTGCACACATTGGAGATCGCCGACAAAGTGCCGATCAAGGTGTCATCTTGCAGGTAATAGCGGCAGTAGTAGGCCGAAGCATTGCCCGAAACGATATCAGCGGCACAGACGAACA
Organism: uncultured Anaerobiospirillum sp.; assembly: GCA_944390115.1. Taxonomy (GTDB): domain Bacteria; phylum Pseudomonadota; class Gammaproteobacteria; order Enterobacterales; family Succinivibrionaceae; genus Anaerobiospirillum. Next base: position 109,868 of record CALXOW010000003.1, on the reverse strand, counting down.
GCATAGCGATGGTCAGCATCACCCAGTACTTGTTCATCATGATCTTCTTGATCGCCTTGAGGGTATTGCCCTTGGCCTCAGTCATAGGAGCGGAAACAACACGCTCGTGGCAGAAGAAGAAGGTGCAGAAGAAGCCTAAGCAAGCGATAGCCGAAATAATGGCTGCGGTAATGGTCCAGGCCATTTGGTCATTGCCCAGGTAGTGCACCATTGGCAATACGCCCATCATGACCAAGGTACCACCAGCGGTAGCGCCTAACATGCGGAAGATCACCAAGACCGAACGCTGGTACGAGTCCTGGGTCATTAAGGTCGAAAGCGCACCATAAGGCAGGTTAATGGAGGTGTACACCACAGTGATGGTCAGGTTATAGACCAAGAAGATGTAGATGTACTTGAGCATGTCTGACATATTGGTCGGCACCGAGAAGATGGCGACACCGCAGACAAAGTAAGGAATGATCATGCGCAAGATCCAAGCGCGGGTCTTGCCGTATGGGCTCTTAGTGCGCTCAATGAGATAGCCGACCAAGAGGTCAGAGATACCATCGAACACACGCGAAATCATCATAATGAAGCCGACTTCAGCCATACCGATGTCCACGTACTCCGTGGCGTAGTACATGAACAGCATCGATACTGGCGTCAGTAAGAGCTGCGACGAAAAGTCGCCCAAGCCGTAAGAGATTTTTTCGATGAGCCCAATATTGGGGTCCTTATCAGCGCGGTTCACGAACGCTTTGATCACAAAGGCCATGCCTTCCCCTCCACACAATCAGTCAATCCCGATTCATTCCATAATTTGACCGTACATAAATACCAGGTCCACCGGCCACAGGCCTGCCGAGGTCCCACATGGGCTTACGGTTGTTATTTTCTTGCTCTGGAATGAATGAACATGGCGCGCATTATAGGGAAGCAGGCGCGGCGATATGTCGCCGCTGCGTGCTCATGATTACACTATTTTGACCTAGGCTCCCAAAAGCTTGATCAGTATCACATTACGTAACGTGCTTTGGGCGCAAAGTGCACACTTGGCTTAACATCAAGTAACGTAACTAGGCACAAGGCACAATTACAGTGCATAAAAGCCCTATCACCACTGAATCTTTTTTGACCAAAATACGCTGGATTAACCTTTTCCTACTGGAGCACCGGGCTTTATGCTGTAGCTATTGGGCATCGTGCTCAGATGATGGGGGTGTTGCTTGCTCTGCGGTTTGAGCAGTGTTGGGAGCGCCCTCTTGCTCTGATTGGTGATTGCGCTTCCAGCCCTCGATTAAGATCTTGCGCGTGACGAAGTTGAAGACCATGACGACAAAGGTGGCCACTAATTTGCCCAGGATATAGCTGAGGGCAAAGAGCTCAACAAAGGCCCACATAATGGCGTTGTTAATGAGCAGGCCACAGGTGGAGAGGACAAAGAACAGCACCATCTTAAAGGTGGCGTAGACCTTCGAGTGCTGCGCTTGGGGCTTGCTGGTAAAGACCCACATGATGCTCAACACATAGTTGAACAAGACCGCAACGATAAAGGAGATCGTGGCCGACACCAGGTAATTTAAGCCTACCACCTCGGTAAGGAGCAGGAGCAAGCCAAAGTCCACCACAAAGGCTAAACCGCCCACCACCGCAAAGCGCATGATTTGCAGCATCAAAGGCTTCATCAGCCAGGTACGCAGTGGTTTAGGCAAAAAAGCCAAAAGCTGCAACATTGCACGATCAAAGGCCATGGGCTACCTCGCTACATCCCGTCAAATCGTCGCCCGTAATGATACACTGAGAATAGCCAAGCGTGGGGCAAGCTTTAGGAGGAAATTATGACAGATATTGTCGAGAGCACTGAGCTCATGGATGAGCAATTGGCGGCCGCTAGGCGCAAGGCGCAGCGCTTAGCGCAAAACTTACAGCGTGCCCGTGACCTGCACCATTTCTCTAAAGCCAGCAAAACTAATTTGCTCAAAGCCTTTGAGGAAGTACGCTCCCTCAATTGTGCCCCTTACTATGCGATGGCGGCCTATTTGGTTGCCATGGTGTGTGCTAACGAGCGCAAGCTGCTGAATCAAGATATTATCGATTTATCGGTGCTCAAATTAAGCGGCGATCCATTTGCCCGTGCCGCTGTGGATCCAGCTCTCATCGAAGAGTGTCTGTATTACAGCGCCCCCGGACACGATGAATCCTTAGAGTGGAACTTTGTCCAAGCGCGCCTCTTAGAGCTTAAAGAACAGCCGCTGTTAGCTTGGTGGTACTACATGGCGGCAGTCGATGAACGCTGTGAAGGCTGCCATGACGACTACTTAAGCCAGATTAAGACCAGCTACCAGCGCATTACCCAGCACTTGACTCAAGCCGCGCACCTGGAGCGCAGCGCGCGCCGCAATGAGCTGCAAGAGCGCGTGCAAGACTTAACGCGCCGCCTCAAGCGCTACCACGAAGGCCAAGCGGAGCCCTTAGTTGAGGCCCACCAAAAGCTGCTCCAGGACTTATTTGCGTGGTATCTCCCAGGGGTCAAACTGAGCCCTACTCCCTTCCCAAGTAAGGACTGGGGCCTGCGCGGCACTTTAGATCCAAGCATCAAAGGCTCGCTACCGGAGGGCTTTTGGCTCAATGAGCAAGGCGTCATCGCGTTTGAGGTCACAACTGCCAGCACCCTTGAGCGCAAGCTTATCGACGAGCTGTGCGCCACGGCGCTCTACCAAAATCATGCCCTGTTTCACGCCACCGTGACAACCCCTACGCCGCCCGAGCTGAGCGCTCTGCACCTGACAACTTGGCTTAAGGAGAAACACCCTAAGCTCAGTGTCCCTCGTCTTGATTGCTTTAGCCACACGCAGTGGAGCAACACTTGCGCCCTGTGTGCGCTGTTCTCGTCGCTTCAGCTCAATGTACTTGAGGACTACTTCTTTGCCTTGCGTATCCCTTACGAGGTCTTAAAGGACGCCGTCACTTACAATACGCGCTACCTCTCAAAAGATGCATGCTGTTTTACTATCCCATTTAGGGAGCTTACGGCCGCCGCGCGTTTAGGCCTGCAATTAGTCACCATCCGCGTGAACGCCCATGATTTTGCGCGACCTGATGGTGCGCCCCGTACTACCGGCAGCTACGGTCACACTTCGTTCTACCGCTGGGTGCAGGATCTCAGCGAGCAGCTAATGCCGAGCTCTGAGCTCTTAGGCTACAGCTTAGGCGATGAATACCATTACTTAGACCTAGTGGTCTATGACAGTGCCGCCTTAGAGGTGAGCCTCCAGCAGCTGCCGCCTAAGCTCAAGCACTCTGACTTAAGCATCGCGCCCCTCTTTGCCCCTAAGGTCATGACCTTAGATACCTGCCCTATCTTTGACTATCCTTGGCGCTCATAACAAAAGGCCACGCTCCCAGCTTGCAAAAGGAGTGTGGCCTTAGAGCGCCACTGCGCTTAAGCCTACGTAAGGCTAGTTAGCCCTTGGCTAATTGGCCGTTAGGCTTCTTGGCCCATGGTGTGGGCAATGATTTGATGGAGGCGCTTCTCTAAGCGTGACTCCTGGTTTGCCTTCACCGTAGCAATGGCGCTTTGGTAGGTGGTTAAGTCCTCGGACAAGCTCTCGCTGATGTCAATGGCATCGTCCAAGTCCTCAGCACTGAGCTCAAAGATCTCCTGCACCACCTGCTGGACGTCCCGCACTGAGTGCTCCTCGATGGTGTTGTTATCACCGTCAAACGCAACTAAGCCCTTGTGCGCTAAGCACGTCCAGATCATGCGGACATCAGCTGGGGTCTGGCACTTAGCCAGCAAGGCTGCGGCAACCAGAACCTTAAGGCGCGGCTCATTACCGGCAAAGCCAAAGGACTCGATAGCCTCAGGGTCTTGCGTCTGAGCGCTAAAGAACAGCTCCTTGCGTAAGAGCGCCTCGCAGCAATCCTCAAGGGTAAAGTCCTTGACCATGAGCAGGCTAAAGAGCACGACCGTAGCGGTGAAGCAGTCCTGGAAGTCAGTCTGATAAGGGCTGCTCAAGTAATCGACTTCATCGCACAGCTTGGCCTTATCAAGAGCGCTGCCAGGGGCGCACTCCTTGACCAAGAACTTGATATCGTCGGCCTTAAGCACCTTAGCATCGCCCATATGGGCCGTGAGCTGACCTAACACTTCCTCGGCGTGAGCCTGATGCTCCGTCTTAGGTTCAGCCCCCTCAAGCTGAGAGCTCTGTTCTACAGAAGCCTGCTCTGTGTTCGGCTCATGGGCCGCAATCAGCGGCTCACTTGGTTGGGCCGCTTCTTCAGATTGCTCGGCTGGGGACAGCTCAGCTACCGCAGCCTGCTCAACTGGAGTTGACTGCTCAGCTGGAGCATCTTGCTCAGCTGGCTCCGACTCGGCCTCAATCTGAGTCGCCTTGACGTCAGCTTCGTCGTCAGCAAAGCTAAATTTGGCCCGGTCGTCTGCGTCATCATCGTCGCTGAAGTCAGAGGCATCATCGTCCTCGACCTTCTGCTCTGAGTCAGCTTGTGCCTCGGTTACTTCCTCATCGTCAAAGCTCAAGTCCGCGCCATCATCGTCGTCCTTTTGCTCTGAATCAGTTTGTTTCTTGGAGGTTTCCTCGTCGTCATCGTCAAAGCTGAAGTCCGAAACATCGTCGTCGTCCTCGGCCTTCTGCTCTGACTCAGGTTGGGCTGTTTCCTCGTCGTCATCGTCGAAGCTGAAGTCTGAGACATCATCGTCGTCCTCGGCCTTCTGCTCCAAGTCAGGTTGTGCCTTGGTGACTTCCTCGTCGTCATCGTCGAAGCTAAAGTCCGAGACATCATCGTCGTCGTCTTCAAAGCTGAAATCGGAAGCGTCGTCCGTGAAATTCAACTCGTCACTGAAATCATCGTCTAACTCGCCCCGGTCTTCAGCTAAGCGCTCTTTAACATTGAAGTCTGGCAGCTCACGCTTGAGCGTGCCTGCGTCGAGCGCGGCCTTGAACTCTTCTACTTTGGCGATAAAAGCTGCATCGTCCCACACATCGACCGTTGGCTGGAACTCAACATCGTAGAAGGTCAGCTGGAAACTATCCTGCCAATCTTGGAATTGAGCACTTAGCTGCTGTAAATCCTCGTATCCGCCATAGCTCTCGTCAAACTGGCCCAATTGCGCTGGTACGTAGTTGATTTGATCTGGCTCAATCTCCTGACGCAGCTCCTCGACCTTGTACTGAGTCTGGCCCAGGCGCACGCGCATCAGCTTGATCTTATCGCCAAAATGGTCAACGGCCTCGAGCGTATTGTCAAGCGAAGGGATGAACTTATGCAGCGCATAAAAGCACATCGAATCGGACATGAGGTTGCCTAAGTAAGTTAAGGCATTGGCCGCCTGCTGCGGGTCGGCTAACTCAGGACGCAACATGCTATCGAGCCAATTTTTGCTATCAGCGAGCATCTCAAATGGGCACGACAAGGTGTAGATCGAGCAATCAGCCGCGAGCGCGAGCGGATCAAAACGCTCCTTGATGCGCCGCTTTAAGTATTGCGCCAGGCTCGGTACCACTTGGTTATCGAGCAATTGCTCTAAGTGGGAGTTGAGACCGTGATTGGTGTAGGTGTCATCATCCTCCAGCCAATGCTCATAAATCTTGACGGTGTAAGACGAGTTCTGCACCATATCGTTCTCGGAGCGGAAAATCGTCTCCGGATAAAAGTGCATCAACATAAACAGCTCGCTCAAGCACTGCGGCACAATCACCGTAAATGGCAAGTACTTAGCGCATAATGGGCGAATTTCAGCCGTGAGCGAATGCACCGAGATATAGCTCAGCTCGTTGAGCTCTAAGTACTGTGGTAAGAGCTTAAAGGCCTGCTCGGTCATCTGCTCAAAGAGCAGCTTGTAGTAAGGGTGGAAGTAGATCGCACCTGGGGCTAAATTGCGACCCTCCTCCGTGGTGAGATCAGGCTCAAAGCAGACATCACCGGCATTGGCACGCGCCTCAGCTAACAGCTCTGGGCTAATTAAATGCTCAAAGTTAAGTCCAAAGCACGAGGATAAGATCTCAAGCTCCGAGAACGAGCTATAGGTCACGCCCTTGACCGCAAAGCGCTGTCGACGGTAGTAAATATCCTTGACCACTTCGGCCCCTTGGGTCAAAGCGCGTGCAAAATCATTGGATTTAATCTGAGACTGGGGCAGCTCCAGTGCATTTTGCCCCGCGCGAGCCCGCTCCTTAGCATCCGTTAACACTGGACCTAAGTGGGCCACGACTTGGGAAATCACATCCTCAAGACTGTTTACCGCGCTTCTGACTCCACCTGGAATCATAATCGGACTACCGCCACTTTCTTGGCCTAATAACTTGACCAAGGTTAAGATCGGATAGCAGCGCTCATGGAAGTAATCTAGACCCACCACGATATAGGCAAAACCGGCGTGGAGCTGACCTTGCAAATCATACTGCACGAAGGGATGCATAATGAGGTTGATCATGGGGATAACACGATCGGACCAGAAGAGCTGGCCTTCCTCTTTGCGGTCTGACTGTAGGTCGTAGATATTATCCTGCGGCACGCCCTGTTGCAGCATGGCCTCCAGCGCACTGCGATAGTCCTCGTCCTGGAAGGCTAAGGCTTGCGCTGCCCGCAGCTTCTGCGCAATCGGTTCGGAGGCCTTAGGCAACAGACAACGCTCCATCAGGGCTTGGGCATCGGCGCGATTGATACCGCGCTGACTTAACAATTGGGTCAGACGGAAAGCCACAAAGTCGGTGGGGCTATCCTCATCAATGGCATCGCCAAAAGTCGAGATAAAGTTAACCAGCGCTTGCTCAAGGTGGACATCACGATTGTGATAGGAGAGATAGTCATCAATCTGCACTAATGAATAGTCTTCGAGCATCCATCTCAGCGGCACATCACGACCATAAGTACCGAAATACTGGCCTAAGATGGTATTGGTGAGCGGAGCATGATTCTCAAGACGCAAAGGCTTAGCGACCGTAGCCCGCAAATCTTTCAGCTTGGCTTCCAGATTAGGCTGCACGCAGCAATCAAAAAATTCGCGCGTTAGTTGCAGGGCTAATTCCTTAAACTGAGCCACAAACTCAGTTGGGGGCAGACTTAACCCGCGCAATTGATCCACTTGCGTCTTAATTTTCTTCAGCGTTGGAGCTAAACGCTCATATTCCAGCTTACGGCGCTGTTCAGGCTTGCGATCTTTGGCCTTCTTAGGCTTCTTCTTGCCATGAATGCCATAAAGCGAGCGAATCACATAATCGCGCACCATGCCATCCAAGGCCTTTCTAAAGAAAGCAACTTTCAGTTCCGGAAATGTTTCTTTCAAGTATTGAAGCGGCAAATCGGGCGCCTCAATTCTTAATTTCTCAATTTCGTACATAATTTAATCCGATTTAGGTTGCGCCATGCTCACAAACGGGGCAAACTTATCACAGCCGATTGGCTAAATTACCATGTGGGGGCACGCCTGTAAATAGGACTAAGGCCCGTTTCGGCTAAGATCTAGATATACGTGATCCAGTTCCACTTTTCCTTGTGCTGCACTACACTACACAACAGCGTGCTTTTTTGGGAGATGGAGATGAGATTAGCACTAAAGGCCCTTATAGTGGTGGGCCTGAGCTTGGTTTTGACGGGCTGTCACACTTACGGCCACCATGGTCATGGCCATTATTACGATCGCACCCTGTACAGCGATCCTGACGAAGCTGATTTGTACGATGCGGCCTTTTACGAGGACTTCAACCAAGAGTTAGCTCAGACTTGGGCCGCAGGCTATGGCTCGGCCCAAGAAGAGCGCTTAGGACGCCCGGGCTACGCTCACCGCCCTGGAGTAGGCGGGGCTATGTCCGGCACGATTGGGGCCTGCATCAGCGCCCAAGATCAAAATGGCCGCTGGGGCCCAGATGAGCCGGTGCGCGTCACCCTCTATGACGGCTATGGCCTAGGCCAGATGGGCATCAGAGCCCCCAGCAACAGTTTAGATGAGCTGCACGTACTCATTAACTGGGGGCGGGGACGCATTACCTTGATTCCGCTGGGCACGCGCTCTGGTCTTAGTACCGCCGCCACCGTCCTGCAAGACACCGAGGGCAATAGTTGGCGCTTAAGCCGCACTTGGCGCCGCTGCTCGTTCTAGCAAGAGCGCGCCCACGTAACGGCCTACTTGCAGCCCAGGCGCACTGCCCTACTTAGAGCACACGCCTACTTAAGCTCATACGACGCGGGCCCAACCTCAGCAAGGTTGGGCCCGCGCGCGCTCTAAGCTTTATTTGTTTTTCTTTAGTGGCAACTAGCACATGAACTGCTGGTATGCGACATTGTCCGTGACATCAAGATATGGGTACTTGATATCTTGTAAGAAATTATCAAGCTGAGCTGGGTCGCCCTTGGAGATATCAAAGCCGCACAGAACCGAGCAGTACTCGAGACCACTGATACGGAAGTGGAACAGCGAAATCGAGAAGATACCACCTAACTTGGTTAAGAAGTCGTTTAAGGCATTCTTGGTCTCTGGGAACTCAAATAAGATCAAGCGCTCTGCCTCACCTGGGTTCAAGTGACCGCCGATCATATAGCGGATATGATCCTTAGCTAAGGCATCCTTAGTTAAGTCCGTGACCTTGTAGCCTGCATTCTCGAGCGAAGCCGAAATTTCCTTGAGCTCACGCTCACCATTGGTCAACTCGATCGAGGCAAAGATGCGGGCGCGATCGGCGTGGTGCACACGGTAGCTGAACTCAGTGACGTGACGGTTGCCAATCGTCTCGCAGAACTTTAAGAACGAGCCCTTAACCTCTGGGATTTCTACCGAGACAATACCCTCGGTCATCTCACCGACGTCGCAGCGCTCAGCGACCATACGTAAGGTGTGGAACTTGACGTTGGCACCAGACAAGATCGCGACGTGATTACCGCCCTTGATCTGATGCTCACGTACGTACTTCTTCAGACCGGCGAGGGACAGGGCACCGCTTGGCTCAGCAACGGCACGGGTATCATCGAAGATATCCTTCATCGCGGCACAGATTTCGTCGTTGGAGCAGGTGATGATGTCATCTAAGTACTGATTGCACAGTCTAAAGGTCTCATCACCAGCGCGGCTCACCGCCACACCGTCAGCAAAGTGCGAGACAAAACCGATATCGGTTGGAGTACCGTGCTCGCGGGCGGCCTTCATCGAAGCTGAGCCCTCGGCCTCGACACCGATCACTTTGATGCGCGGTACTAAATTCTTGATATAGACCGCGACACCAGCGGCTAAGCCACCGCCACCAATTTGGACAAAGACGGTATCGATGTCGTTGATTTGGCCCAAGAGCTCATGAGCGATGGTGCCTTGACCGGCGATCACATCAGGATCATCAAAAGGTGGAATCATAGTCAGACCTTGAGCCCGAGCTAATTCCTTAGCATGAGCATAGGCCTCATCAAAGCTCTCACCGTAGAGCTCAATTTCTGCCCCAAAACGACGGACCGCGTTGACCTTAAGGTCTGGGGTGGTGGTTGGCATCACGATCACCGCGCGAATGCCTAAGTCCTTAGCGGACAAGGCTACGCCCTGCGCGTGGTTACCGGCCGAAGCAGTCACCACACCGCACGCTAATTGATCTTGGGAGAGCTGGCGAATCTTGTTATAGGCGCCGCGAATCTTGAAGGAATGAACCGTCTGATAATCTTCGCGCTTTAAGAAAATCTTACCCACGCCCAGCTTCTCGGCTAGATTGTCCAGCTTGTGCACTGGAGTTAAGCGCGCTACTGGGTAAATGCGAGCCAGCAAGATCTTGCGCAAGTACTCTTGTCCGCTCAACTGATTCTCTTCGCCCATATATCACTCCTGTTGATCATTAAGCCCCAGTTAAGGGATAAGCCCCATAGGCGCGCCCCTAACCATTTAGGCTCACCATGCTAGCACGCGCGCTCAAAGCGCAAGCATCTTGCCCTAGTAAGGCCCAAGGGCTCCTTGGGACGCACAAGTAAAGTGCAACTAAAAAAGTCCTGAACCAGTAACCCAGTCCAGGACTTGAGAAATACTTGGGGCAAGCTAGGCTTGCCTCGAGGTAGAGAAATTAGGCGAGGCTCTTGACCTTAAAGTAAGACAAGGAGTCATGCAGCGCATTGAGGTTCTGCACCGTGTCTTTGATAATATCCTCGGTGCTTTGGGCCTCGTTATTGACCTGCTGCGTCATATCAGTAATGTCATGGATATGCATCGAGATCTCGTTCGTGGCAGCGGTCTGCTCTTCAGCGGCCGAAGCAATTTGCGTGATCTGCATATTAACCTGGTTAACATGCTCGAGCATTTCATGCATCGTGTTCTCGACTTCGACTGTGCCTTCGCTGGTCTGCTCCATCGAAGATACTGAGTCGTTAATCGAGGCGGCTGCACTCTTGGCATCCTTTTGAATATCGGCCACCATGTCGGCAATCTCTTGGGTCGAAGCGCTGGTACGTGAGGCTAAGGCACGTACTTCATCGGCGACCACCGCAAAGCCGCGTCCGGCTTCACCGGCACGGGCGGCCTCAATTGCGGCATTTAAGGCTAAGAGGTTGGTTTGACCGGCAATGTCCTCAATCGTGTTAACGATCGAGTTAATGTCCAAGGAGCGCTTGGCCACCTTTTCCACCGCTAAGGAATTGGTATGAATTAAATCGCTCTGGCGGCGAATCTCAGCGATAGTGTCCTTAATGTGGTTAACGCCGTTGGAGATAATATCCTTGGTTTGATTGGAGAGGCTCGAGGCATCCTCGCAATTCTTGGCGATATCTTGCGTCGTCGAGAGCATTTGCTCGGAGGCCGCCGAGACGTTAATGGTCTTGCCTTCGCACTCACCGACCTTATTAGCAATACCTTGCGACAAGGAAATGATTTGACCTAAGGACGCCTGGGTCGCAGAAGCAGTATGCTGCACCTCGTACAGAGCCTTGTTCATATTGTCGCGCAGATCCTTCATGCGCCCAATCATCAGGCCCAGATCGTCCTTGTAGTAAGCTTGAATTTCAAAATCAAAGTTACCATTGGCCATCTCGTGCACGAAGTTACGCTGACGGGTGATCGTGGTGGTGATGTAATTGCTGATAAACATCGACATAATCACGCCAATCACGATCGCAACCGCCGCGATAGCACAGCCGATATAGGCCATAGTCATATCGGTGCCTTCGATCGCCAGCTTAATGACGGTTTTCGTCTGCTCATCAACTAAGCTAAAGCAGTGCGAGTAAATTTGCGCCACGCTTGGGCGGACATTAGCAAAATAGTCCCGTAATGCCTCGTACTTGCCGTCAGCTAAAGAGTTAAGGCAATTCCCATAAATTTCTGGAGCGTTGGCCGCCAAGCGCTTAATATCATTGATCGTCTGAGCGTAGGCAGGGCTTGAAGGCAGGTCACCAATCTTATTAGGATTCATGACTGCAATAGAATCGGCCACCTCTTTTAAGCGCGCCTGCATTTCCCTGCGGAATTGCTCATCGCTCATGCCCGTTTCAGACAGACTCGCAAAGAAGTTGACGTTAGCGTTATCAAAATCACGCAGCGCAACGTGTAAGTGGTTCACGCGCGTGTACGAGCGCGTAAGGATGGTATTGATTTCCTGAGCGGCATTGATACTCATCAAGTTGGAATAGTAGCTGGTAGCCGCAACCACTACGGTCATAATCAGTAAGGTGAAGCTCAAAATCATCAACTTCACCTTGGTTTGCAAGTTATAAAACCATCCCATTATCTCTACCTCTTATCCCTGCACTCTTGCACCAGATTATCACCTCGGCAGGAGCATCTAGCTAAAATACAGCAACGCTACACTCAAATAAAGCTTGAACCAGCTGATGACCATGAGGCTCACACCTTTTAATGGAAGTGCCACCTAAAAGCGAGTAGTCCCGTGAAACGAGACGTTCCCACAGGCAGAGGTTCCATTATGAGTAAGATAAGCCCTTGGTTAGAGGGTACTACTTACAGCCTTGATTGCGAGACGACCACTGCGGTCGCTCTCCTACTTAATAGCAATAAGGCTTGATGTAATGAAGCGCAACGCTCTGACGTAAGCAAGCTTAATGCCCTCAAAGCGTCTTACAGGCTAAACTAAGACGCCGTAAGTGCTCTTGCCAAAAGGAATTTACCAAAATTGCTGATGAACGCACAATCATCATCATTGACTTAGATTAAGGCACTCCAAGGCCAGCAAAACCCGCTATAATTAACAACTTGCCCTCTGGTCCCTGCGCTTTTGGGCCCACGGCGCCGTACCCCGCAGCGCCGTACCAGCCACGCTTCCCCAGTGGCACTATACCCAGCGGCGCCGTACCAGCCACGCTTCCTCAGTGGCACTATACCCAGCAGCGCCGCGCCAGCCACGCTTCCCCAGTGGCGCTGTGCCTGCCACGAACAAAAAAGCCTGGAACGGCACTCCATCCCAGGCTTTTGGGGTCAATGAAATTAGACTTTAAGCCAGCGGCTTGACCTTAAAGTAGGACAAGGACTTGTGTAAATCCGACAAGTTCTGCACGGTCTCATTGATAATGCTCTGAGTGCTATGCGCCTCCGCATTAACATTTTGGGTAATACCCGTAATGTCGTGAATATGCATCGAGATCTCGTTAGTGGCTGCCGTCTGCTCTTCAGCTGCCGAGGCAATCTGCGTGATCTGCATCGTCACCTGATTTACATGCTCCAGCATGTCGTGCATGGTATTTTCAACTTCGACCGTGCCCTCACTGGTCTGCTGCATCGAGGTGACCGAGTCATTGATCGAAGCTGAGGCATTATTGGCGTCCTTTTGGATATCGGCCACCATGTCGGCAATCTCTTGGGTCGAGGAAGCAGTACGCGAGGCTAAAGCACGTACTTCATCGGCAACCACCGCAAAGCCACGTCCGGCCTCACCAGCACGGGCCGCCTCAATTGCTGCATTCAAGGCCAGCAGATTGGTTTGCGCTGCGATTTCGTCAATCGTGCTGACGATCGAGTTAATTTCCATCGAGCGCTTGGCGACCTTAGCTACCGCCAAGGAATTGGTATGAATTAAATCACTCTGACGGCGAATCTCGGCAATGGTGTCCTCAATGTGGCTAACACCAGTATCGATGATCTCCTTGGTCTGACCGGATAAGGTCGAGGCTTCATCACAGTTCTTAGCAATATCTTGGGTGGTCGAGAGCATTTGCTCGGATGCGGCTGCGACATTGACCGACTTACCTTCACAATCCTCGACCTTCTCACCAATGCCGCGCGCTAACTCAACGATTTGGCCCAAGGAACGCTGGGTCGCAGAAGCGGTATGCTGCACCTCATCTAGCGCCTTGTTCATATTATCGCGCAGCTCCATGATGCGCTCGATCATCAAGCCCAGGTCGTCCCGATAGTAGCGCTTGATCTCAAAGGTGAAGTTGCCAGCCGCCATCTCCGAGATATAGCTATTCTGATGCCCCAGGGTTTTGGTAATGTACTTGCTGGTGACATAGGCGACACTCAAGCCCACAAACACCGCAAGCGCGGCAATCAGGCAGCCAATATAGGCCATAGTCATATCGGTGCCTTCGATGGCCAGCTTAATCACCAGCTGAGTTTGGCCATCGACCATGGCAAAACAGTGCTCATAAATCTGGCCGATGCTCGGACGGACCTTAGAGAAGTAGTAGTACAGTGCTTCATACTTACTGGTAGCCAAGGCCTCAAGGCAATTCTCATACTCACTAGGCACATCATCAATCAAACGCTTAATCGCACGGGCATGCTCAGCGTACTCCGGCGACGACTGTAAGTCGCCAATACGCTCGGGATTAATGGTCGCGATATCTTCTTGCACCTGAGACAACTGAGCGCGCATCTGCTGCCTAAATTGGTCATTTTCCATGTTAGCCGAGGCTTGCTCGGTAAAGAAGTTGACATTGGCGTTATCAAAGGAGCGCAGATCGACGTGAAGTTGATTAATGCGGATGTACGAGCGGGTTAAAATCGTGTTGATATCGTGGGCCGCATTGATGCTCATCAAACTCGAGAAATAGCTGGTCGCAGCCACCACCACGATCATGAGCAACAGCGTTGATGACAAGATCATCAACTTGACCCGCGTATTTAAGTTATAGAACCATCCAAACATAGCAACTACACCTCTTTCCCCAGGACTTGAAGCTCAGCCCCAAGACCTAATAAGCCTAGGATGATGTGAGCTATCTTAGCCCCAAATCAGCATAATCCCCCTTTTTGTCATCAGACTTTGATCACAATTGCGAAATTTGCCCGTAAACTGCCGCGTGCCACCTCCGGCTCTGAACCAGATTGGGGAGATCTCGACCTTGCTCTTCTTTTATCTTGAATCCTTGGGGTTGCTGCTAGCGTAATTATTACACGCACTGTGGTTCATAGCTGCGTCAGCTGCCATCTTGGATTCATCTTTGATTTGATATGCCAAGTCGGCTCATTACATTTTTTCGCGGCAAAAAAAAAAAGAGCAGCCGAAACTGCTCCTTTTTCTTGGCGTCAAGCCCGCCGTAGCCTGCGGGCTTTAGGCACTATAACCAGGCGAGGAAACCGCCTAAGATCGCCGAGTTACAGAAGTCGATGAACAAGGCACCGACAATTGGCACGACGAAGAAGGCCTTTGGCGACTGACCATTAGCGCCAGTAAAGGTCTCCATATTAGCCATAGCGTTTGGCGTTGCGCCCATACCAAAACCACAGTGACCGGTGGCGATTACCGCAGCGTCGTAGTCAGCACCCATGACCCGGAAGGTGACGAAGTAGGCGTACAGGCCCATGACCACGGTCTGCACTAATAAGATAGTGATAAGCGGAATCGCCAGCGCTGCCAGCTCCCACAGGTTCATCGTCATTAAGGCGATAGCTAAGAACAGCTGGAGCGATAAGGAGCCGATAACGTTGATCGAGTGCAGCGGAATAGGATGCTTCGTGACATCCAGATAGTTACGGATGATCGCAGCCACAATCATTGGGCCTAAGTAGGCCGGAATGACGATGTTTAAGGCATTTAAGCCTAAGATAATGAAGTGGCCGATACCCATTGCGATGATGATGTAGCAAGCGGCATTAAAGAGCAAGCGCTCATCAATATTCTTTTGCTCCTTGGTGAGCTTGCCTTCCACGATTTCGGCATTTTCCACCGCACGGGTGATACGCTCTTGTGAAGCTTGCAGATGATGGCGTTGCATCAGACGCTTGCCGATAGGACCACCAATGACTCAGCCTGCGACTAAACCGAAGGTAGCCGAAGCAATCGAGACGGTGAGACCAGCCTCCAAGCCGTGGTTTACCAGCAATGGACCGAAGGCGGCCGAGGTACCGTGACCGCCGGTCAAGGCAATCGAGCCCGTGGCTAAACCCATAAATGGGTTTAAGCCAAAGAGCAGCGAGATACCGATACCCACGAAGTTCTGGATGAAGATTAAGGCAATGGAGCAGCCTAAGAATAAGCCCACTGCTAAACCACCGCGCATCAGCATACGGAAGGATGCGGCATAACCGATGGTGGTAAAGAAGGCGAGCATCAAGAGGTCTTTGAGCAGGCTATCGAAAGTAAACTGGAAAGTTTGGGTTTCGTGACCAATCAAGGTGACCAGCGAGAACACAATACCGCCAATCACTGGGGCAGGGATGAAGAAGCGTTTGAGGATTGTAAAGATTTCCTTAATCCAGCGACCTAAGAGCAGCAGCACCACCGCGATCGCTAGCGTCTCCTCCGCACCAAAAGAATATTCAAACATTAGCAAGTTACCTTCTAAGCCGGGGTTGATCCAAAACGGCATCAGGACCGCAGGCGCGCCAAGCCTAACAGGGCTAAGCCTGCCTTAGGACGTAAAGCGCATCAAACAACACAACCAAAAGCCCGAGCTAAAACTCCAGCCCTCGTCCTGGGTTCTGACACCCTGCAAGCGGCTACAGCTTGCAGCTCCCAAACCTAAGGCTCCACCAGGATGCAAAACCTTAGGGGCATCTTGACCTCGCAGAAGTGTTCACCAAAAGTGAGCGTCACGAAAAGTCGCGATATTATAGACCACCAAGCCCCATATGCCTAGTAAAAACCGGGGCACAAGCCCAGAGCAAGCGCACTAAAATGCGCCTTGAGCCCACCTTTGCTACCATACTAGCTACCGCAAGCGCCTCAAATTAAGGCTTAGTGGATCCCTGGGACCAAAATTCGTCCCCAGCACCAATCTGGATCGCCACCCCGAGCGATTGAACCAAATTAGGGCAAAAATAGACCCAAGCTACGGCGGCAACGCGCAAAAGCTACGCCCCTGCGCCAAACGCTACGGCATGAAGTAGCGGCGCTTGCGACAAAAAAGCCGGAAGGCTGTGAGACCCTCCGGCTTAAGACGCTTTAGTTAACCTCTGGTGTGAGTGAGTTAGGGGTTAGATGAATAAGGACAGGATCAGCACGATACCTAAGCCAACGAGCGAGTTGACCAACTCTAACAGACCCCAGGTCTTGAAGGTCTGGGCCATCGAAAGGTTGAAGGTTTCCTTCATCAGCCAGAAGGCAGCATCGTTAGGCATAGTGATGGTGTTGGAACCGGCAGCGCAGGCCAACATCAAGAGCACTGGATCGATATCGTAAACACCAAGCAATGGTGCGACTAAGCCTGCAGCGGTAATTGCCGAGACCGCGCCTTGGCCGGTTGCCCAGCGAATGACAGCGGTGATAATCCAAGCCAGGATAAGTGGGTTGAGGTTGACACCCTTAACCGCAGCGGCAATGTGATCGCCGACACCAGCGGTGATGATGACTTCCTTGAAGACACCACCAGCACCGATAATCAGTACGACCACCGAAATGCCCTTAATCGCGGACGAGATCGAGTTAGAAGCCTCAGCAAAAGTACGACCGGCACGGATACCAAAAACGTACAGAGCCACTAACAGCGCTAAGAAGAGCGAAATGATTGGGCTGCCTAAGAAGTTGAGCACGTAAACGACTGGGTGCTCCTTAGGTAAGAAGGCAGCAGCCACCGTGTGACCAACCATTAAGAAGGCAGGTAAGAGTGGAATTAACAGGCTAACGGCAAAGTTTGGAACCTTGAGCTTTTCATAGGCATTGTCATCGATGTTGCCGATCAAAGGCATCTTGAACTGGTCAAGACCACCTAAGAAGCGAGGCAGAATGATACCGGCGGCGATAATCGATGGGATTAAGGTAATAATGCCGAAGATATAGACTAAGCCCGAATCAGCGTTGAGCGAGGTCATTAAGGCAACCGGACCTGGCTGAGGAGGCAGCAAGGAGTGAGCTTGTGCCAAAGCAGCCAAGGATGGGATTACCAAGTACATGTAAGGGACCTTGGCCTCACGGGCAATGCCGATAACCAATGGCATCATGATAACGAAGCCGACCTCAAAGAACATGGCAGTACCGAAGATCGAGCCGATAAATAACAGGCCCCACTTCAAGAACTTAGTACCGCAGGTCTTTAAGATGACATCGGCCACGCGTTTGGACGCACCACAGTCGGTCATGAGCTGACCTAACGCCGCACCGAGCACGACGATTAGTCCCACTCCCGCTAGGGTATTGCCCGCGCCCTTAGAAATCGCGCTGACGAGTTGATCCATTGGCAAACCGGTCAGGAATGCCACCAGCACGGCCACGATCAGCAGTGCGACAAAGGAGTGAAGCTTGACATAAATAGTCAAGAAGAGCAGCACTACAATCGAGAGCGCTACCCAGAGCACTGGTATCCAATGTTCCATAGTCACAACATCCAAAACAGCAAATGGAGCAGCAAAAACAAATTGCGCTCACCACGCTGACTGAAGCTTAAGAGCGACGCACGATCTCCTCTTAAGCTGCGCGGTGAACGCAATTCAATCTTTGCTAAACCAAGACAGATTTACCGCCTTGTCTCACACCTCCGAGGCGGCGGCAGCGTTAGCTGCCCAGTCTTAAGCCCGCAAACAAGAAAACAGGACAAGCTCAACCGATAAAGCTCAGCTCACCCCCAAGGCTTAAAACTGGAATCATGGTAGCAAACGCAGGGGCGCCTTGCTAACACTTACATACAAGTATGTTAGTTAGGTCACATTTTTCCTAAAAGGCTGATAGACAACTTATTTCGTAACTCACTCCACCGTAATTTTCCCGCCCCATCGGCGCGCACTGAGGGGGAGCAAGCGCACATTTTGCGAGCAAAAAAAAAAAAAGAGAGCACTCAGCTCTCCGTCGTCTCATCCGTCCAGGACTCCTGCCCTAAAGCACGTAGTCAATCAGTGACGCACTCACATCAGGCTATCAGGCGCGTCGCCCCCTACGGCGCGCCTTAAGCCTCGGCTAAGAGCGATAACGCTCCTTAGCGGTAAAGGCAGTGATCTGCACTTCCTGCTTGGCCTCAGGGTAGATCGTCTCTAAGAAGCGCACTTGGTCGATGGCTTCTTGCTCGCCGTTGACCTGGATGTACCAGACCTTTTTGTCTGAATCCCAGCGGTAGCTGTGCTCCTTTAACACGTCCTTGGAGCTAAAAGGCGAGCGATAAGCATCAATGCGGTAGGTGACACTGAGTGAGCTGTCGATGAGCTGGGCAAAGGCATCAGGGTACAGATGCATCAAATGGCACAGGGCCAGGGTATCGTTGCAGGCGCGGTGGGCATCGTAGAAGTAGCCCGAGGCTTGGAGCAAGAACTCAAGCTTAGCGCCGTTGAAGCCCAGCTTCGACCACTTGATTTCACGCTGACTGCAAGCCCAAGCGTTATCAGCGATCGCGCCAAAGCGGCGGTCGACAAAAGGTCGATCAAAGCGGGCATTGTGCGCCACCACTAAAGGATGGTCGACGAAGAAATTCAAGATCGTGCTGTCATCAAAGTGCTTACCACGCACCATTTCATCGCTGATACCGGTGAGCACGGTAATCTCTGGCGGAATCGGGCAGCCTGGGTCTTCGTAGGCATCGTAATAACGATCGACCGATAAGATGATTTTGCGGTCTAACGAGAAGGTGCAGCGCACCATACCCAATTCGATAATCTTATCGCTGAGCGCCGACATACCGGTGGTCTCGGTATCTAAGAACACCACAGCGCACAAGCGCTCGCCGGGCACGCTATCGGCTAATTTAAGTGGCAAGCGCTCTAACACGTCGTCACGAGTAAGAGGAACGCGCTCTAACAACATGAAATCGTTAGGATGATTCTTGATATCCTCGATTCGCTCTAAAGGAAACATGTCCACTATTCCTTTTCTCAACAATCAGCATCCCGCTTGGAGCGGCACACCACAGCCCTCTGCACACCACGCCTTTGGGCTAGTCAATTTAGTATATCATTTTCTTTGCACAAAACACATTAATCTGTGAGAAAAAACTAACCGCCCTAGCAATTTAGCGCAAGTAAGCTCCGACCGCCCCCTATTCCGAATGCGAACCACTCTTCAAGCCGCATCAGCAGGCCAAAACCACCCTACCAGAACTCGACCTCAGCAGTCCCTGCTGAGCGTATGCCCCAGCTCGCTGAGCTGCGCGCCCCCTTAAACCAAGACCAGGGCAGGCCCGCACCGCCCCATTCTGTCAACAAAGACCGTATTTATCAGGTTTTATGCCGTTGCAACCATGTAGACGGGAAAATTTGGTGTGAGCTAGTCGTTGCAGCTCCTAAAAGTGCCAAGCTGAAGATTTGGAGCATCAAGATTCCTGATAAAAATCACCTTCTTGTCACCATCTTAGCAAGCTGCTGAGGCAAAACTGCCTGGCTCAACTTAAATTTTCCCGTCTACATGCGTTGCAACTTGTGTATCTAGAATGAGAGGCTGGGACGGGGTGGTTAAAACACGAAAAATTAGACGCATGTAACTGGTATGTAAGCTTATACAAGAGTGAGGGCCGCTGTTTATCAGGCTTTGCGCTCCATAGACGGGCCGATTTTGGCCACAACTCGGCGCTGTCAGGAGGCAAATTTCTCCAAAAGTGGCTTTGCGTTTTTTGTTAGTTTGGGCAGCTTTTGCCTGGCTTAAATAAGCCTGTCGTCACAAAGTGTGAGGCTTATTCCAAAGTGTGCTTTGTGGCTTATTTATGCGGAAGCTGCATTGAGGGTATTTTTGCTCTAGGTACAAACTAGTTACAGAAAAACGTGTTTTAAGCTGGAATACCAGTGCGACTTAAAGCCCGATAAAGTCTTGCTCTGAGCGTGAGCGAAGTTAGGCCAAACAGGTCGCAAAAATTATTTTTGCTTTTTTACTAGATACTTGAGCACACAACGAGCTCGGGCTGAAATGAGGGGTACGTGTACTTGACGCGGATGACATTGCTCGAAAAGCCCGATTTTATGGGCTTTATGCGGACTTTCTCCTTAGAAGAAGGTGCTCCCTAAGTAAAAAGCTCCAAAAAAATCGCATGCTAAATTTCAGTCATAGGGTTTTGTAGTGATAACGCCGTAACGTCATCTGATGTTACGGCGTTTTTGTTTCTGGAACTTTTTAAAGGAACCTTTCATGAATCTTTCCGCCGTTAGCAAGCTCGGTCACGCCATGGCCGCCTTGCTCGTCACTGCGGTCTTGTCCGGCGCTGTCCAAGCAGACAGCACCAGCACGCACTCGGTGCCTGCTGAGCCCAGCGCCGTCCAAGCCGCAATCCCAGCAGCTGTAGCCCAGGCCCGCAGCAAGTTCACCATCGTGGACCAAAAGGTCACGCTGTCCCCAGCCCCAAGCGCCGACCTCAGTGCCAGCTCTAATGCAGGCCACACCGCTCAGAGCAATAGTGCCACTCAAAGCAGGATCCGCAGTAGCGCTGCTCAGAGCACGCACCTTAGTGCCGCCCCTGAGGCGCAGCTGACCGCCTCCACCAGCGCAGCGACCACTCAGGTTCCGGCTGGTACGCGGGCTCGTGCCTTCACGCGCAACGCTCAGGCCTCGGCTGCTTATGCCGGGGCGCAGCAGCAGACGCGCACCTTAAATGGCATTAAGCTCATCGCCGCGCCATACCTGACCGAGCCTGAGCACGCTGCTTTAACTCAGGGCGCGCAAGACAAGCTTGCGGCCTTAGGTGGGCGTGCGGTGAGCGCCGCGCTCTTGCAGCGGGCCTTAAGCGAGGTCACGCGCTACTACCGTGACCAAGGCTTTATCGGAGCGCAAGCCTACTTCCCAGTGCAGGCAGTCGATGACGGCGTGCTCTCGATGGTGGTGGCCGCGCCAACCTTAAATGGCGTTTCCACTGAGAACACCTCAGGCGTCCGTGATAGCTACCTCAAGTACTTATTAGGAGGCATTGAGGAGCAAGTGGGCCTGCCCATTGAGCATGAAAAGCTCAATAACCAGCTGCTCAAGCTCACTGACCTCGGCATCTTTTCCTTAAGTGGTGAGTTTAGCGCCACCGATGTTCACGGTTTACACCACGATCTTGATTTGGTCGCCGCACCCCAGCGCGATAACTTTGAGTTCTCGCTCTTTGCCGATAACGAAGGCACCGAGAGCTCAGGGCGCTATCGCTTTGGTGCCATGGCCGACTTCATCAACGTCACCGGCAGTGCCGACCGCTTAGCGTTCTTTTACGCCCGCACCAACGAGCAGCAAAACAATTACAGCCTGACCTACGAGCTGCCAATCAACTCGCACCCGACGGTCTTGGGCCTGGACTTTTGCTATAGCAATTACGAGCTGAGCCAAGCCTATGAGGTCTTAGGAGCTAAGGGCCACGAGTACAACGGCGAGCTCTACCTCAAGGAGCCGATCTACCGCAGCGCTACGGCTAAGACTATGTGGCGCAGCGGCCTGCGCTATCGCGACTTGACCGATGAGTTCAGCGCCTTTGATCTCGAGTTTCAAAAGCACTCCATCGCAGGCTACACCGAGCTCTCGGGCTACAAGTCCTACCCTGAAGATCACACCGTCTTTTCCTATCGCGGCCGCCTCTCCTATGGCGCCATGTACTGCGATGACGAGTTTGAGCTGACTGAGGAAAAGAACTTCTTCTTAGCCAACGTCGAGCTCGGCTTTAACCAGTGGTGGAGCGACACCGTGAGCTACAGCACGGGCCTTACGCTGCAATTTGCCAACACCGCGCTCGATAGCTCCGAGCAGATGCAAGCAGGCGGTAGCCGGGGCCTGCGTGCCTACTCCAGCTCAGCCTTAGTGGGCGATAGCGGCATCGTCTGGAGCAACGCGCTCAACTTGCGCCTCTACACCAATGAGCGC
This sequence comes from uncultured Anaerobiospirillum sp., assembly GCA_944390115.1. Classification (GTDB taxonomy): domain Bacteria; phylum Pseudomonadota; class Gammaproteobacteria; order Enterobacterales; family Succinivibrionaceae; genus Anaerobiospirillum. The sequence continues at coordinate 87,777 of CALXOW010000003.1, read as the reverse complement.
ACCACGCACGGCACCACCGACAGCACCCGCAGCTATGACAGCTACGAAGAGCTGACCTTAAGCCCGCATTTTGAGTACGCCAAGGTCTATGACCGCATCTACTCAAGTGACAGTGGCGCCAGCGCCGGTATCACCCTGAGCTACCACGGCCACGGCCTCAATGCCGAGCTCGACTTAAGTCACGGCATCGGCAAGAGCCCGAACTATGCCGCAAAGGAAGGCCGTATCTCCTTTGCTCTCAGTTTCACCTTCTAACACACCTTCTAACCAACCAGAGGACAAAATTATGTCATCCGAGTCGAATTTCACCCCGACCCCACTCAATCCTGAGCCTCAAGCCTCCCACGACGCGGCGCCTAACGTGCCCCCAATGAAGCCCCTCACGGGCGAGCACGAGGCGGCTCAAGATGCCACGGTCTTAGTGGCTCTCAAGGCCCAGCAGCGCGCCCAGCGTCAAGCAGCCAAGCTGCGCCAACAAGGCCACGCCACCCATGGCGTCTGCGCTCAGTACCATGCGGTCGCCGCTGGACGCGACGCCATCCCAGTGCTCTCTGAGTCGGCACGCGAGCGCATCTTTGCCACCTCCGTGATCAAGGGACCAGGACTGACGGCCCTCAAAAAGACCGCGCGCACCCCAACCGTGCAGACCATCACCAACGACGATGGCAGCACCATTGTCCTAAAGTTCAAGCCACTGGCCCAAGAAACCAACTTGGCCGCCGCCCGCTACTTGGAGATACTCAAGCTCAGCAAGCGCGAGGTGATCGCCAATGAGCTGCGCGATGCCCTGTTTGCCCCGCTGGGCTTAGACAAAGGCTTTTACCAAAGCCAGCGTGAGCACCTCAACCAATTTAACCCCAAGCATCTGATGGCCCTGGTGCAGCACCGCGATGAGGCGTTTGTGCAGGACCTGCTCCGAGAAAACGAGCACGCTTGGGATACGCCCCCAGCTGCCTGCCTCGACTTCCTCACCTGTGAGTTGCCGGAGCGTCCTAAGGCCGAGCATGCCAAGCTCGCCTATAACGCGCTCCAAGAGATCCGTCCCCTCTTTTCTGAGGGCATTCGCCTCGTGATCGACGATCTGAGCCTGACGATCACCAACTTCAATGCCAAGGACTCAAAACCCTACCTGCTCAAGCTCCAGCACAGCTTAAGCCAGAGTGCTAAGGGCTTCTTGGACGACGTCATGGATTTGGGGCAAGGCCTGCCTGAGGACTTCGCACCGCTTGCGATGTTGGACCCAGAAGGCTTTAAGGCCGCCAACGGTGATATTCACCAGTACCTTAAGGCCACCCTGCTCACCCCTAAGGGCAAGCGCCCAACCAAGGCTCGCAAGAGCACCAAGAAGGCAGCCACGACGGCTACAGCCTCTACGGTAACGCGCAAGAGCCGCACGACTAAGGCTCAAGTTCAGCCTCAGCAGTACGACCTGCTGCAACTTGCGGAGTTTGACCCCGCGCCAGGCGCCACATCTGAGGCTGGAGTGACAGCCTCAGCTGCACCTGGTAGTGAGCCGCAGGTTGCGGCCGCACCTGAAGCGCCCGCCCCGGTTGCGGCGGCCACAGCGCCCCAAAACGCTGCTTCCGCCGCTTCCTCAGCTGAGGTCGCGCCCGAAGCTCCCGCTTCGCTCGACCCTCAAGCGCAGGTAGCTCCCCAAGAGACTTCCTTAGCAGAACCAGCCGCGCTCGCTCCAGATTTGGTTCAGTCCGAGACTGAATCTCAGCGCGCCGTTGCAGACACTGCCGATTGGGCACTCGATCCGGCCTTTGCCCCGATCGAGGACGATGCGGATGATGAGCCTGACGACGAGGACGAGGAGGATGACGACGACGCTGCTGCTGATGATGTCCCAGCGCCCGCGCCTCAGTCCCTGGACAAGTGCCAGAAGCGTCATTTGGAGCGCAAGCTCAACAAGCGTTACCTCAAAAGCGTGCGCAAGCAGCGCAAGGCGCAACGCCGCGCCCGCAAGTAGAGGCTAAGCCGGGAACTTAAGCCCGCAACTTAAGGCCATTGCGTGCAGCGCTTGCTAGCGGCGCTGCGCGTGGTGACCTGAAGTTTAAGGCTACGGTTCTTACACAGTTAAGGGGACTTTAGTCCCTGGGAGGCATGATGAAAAGCGGTCCTTAAGCGGTAACTAGCTGCATCAGCTCACTAAAGCTGGTGATAGCGTGGTAAGTGACATCTGGTCCTAAGGCCTCAAAATGCTTTTGCGCACACGCAATCTTGCCTTGCTCGACGGGGCGTAACGCCAAGGAACTGAGATTGCCCTTGGTTTCGGCCACAAAATAGCAATGCTTGATACCGCTGTCCTCTTTAAAGACGATGGCCCAGTCTGGGCTGTAATTGCCCAGCGGGGTGCGGATGCTAAAGACCTTCGGTAGCTTGATGTAAAAGCAGACTTGATCGGAATGATCTAAGTCAGAGGCCAGCTTTTGCTCGACCTGAGAGTCACAAGCGATACCAGAGTACAGGTGCTTTTTTGCCTCGGTTAAGATGCTCGCAAGCACCGGGGAGTTGTCGTAGAAGATGCTCTGATCATAGCGCTCATCAATCAAGTTATAGCTGATATGTGCCACGATAGTCTGGGACTTGGCTTCGTTGATGAGTTTAGCCACCTTGACGATGAACTCCTCAGGATTGCGCTTGAACAAGTCAAACTTATCTGTGCGGATGTGCTGCAAGATAGCCACAATGGTGCGGCGCGTGAGCTTGGTAAGCTCGACCAAGCGTCCCACTAAATCATAAGGGGTAGAGCTGGCTGCTCCGGGCGTGACGGTCTTGGTCAACATGCCCTCGGTTATGACCTTACTCTTCTCGTCCTTGAAGGCAGCGCCCTGCTCCAAAGCTTTCTTCTTCATCCCCGCCGCCATCGAGCCTTGCTCCACGGTGTAGATGAGCTGATTGACCTGCAAATGCTGATCAATCTGGCTTACCGCCGCGCGCACCAACTCGCTCGAGTCAAAGTCAACCGAGTAGATAGTCTTAGGGCTAATACGTTGCCATAGCTCCTTGAACTCGCGGCTTTGCATGAGCTCAGCCTTCGGCTGTAAACGTTTTTGCTTACGGCTATTGGAGACAATCTCGGAGCGGCGGGGCTCACGTGGCAGCTGCGCTTGAGGCTTGAGCAACGCATTGAGGGCGGCAGCACAAGCCTGAAGTTTAGGCAAAGTATCAGGCACCTGAAGCTCACCTGCGGCCAGCACTGTGCGACCGCTGGCGGTTAACTGGCCCTTCTTGTCAACGTAGCCTTGCTCGACCAAGTGGGCGCTGAGCTTCTTGGCCTCAGCGGCAGTGACCTTATGGACCTTGCCCGCACTATCACGCAATGATTGGCCCTTGAAGAAATTATCATCAAAAGCGCTGCGTGCACCATTGAGCTCCTCAACCAACTCTTGCTGGAGACCTTGGGCAAAGCTCTCATAGCTTTCGGAGGCCACAATGGTGAGCACGTTAATGTCGTGCACCATGCTGCCTAAGACCGAGCTGTCTTGGCGTATGCCGAAGTTATTAACGCACAAACGTAGGCCTCGTCCGACTTCTTGGCGCTTTCTGATATCGCTGGAGCTTTGCTTGAGGGTGCAGATTTGGAACACGTTGGGATTGTCCCAGCCCTCACGTAAGGCACTGTGCGAGAAGATAAAACGCACCGGGCTGCGCACGGGATCTAAATCGAGCAGACGCTCCTTAGAGCGCATGATCAGATCATAGGCGCTGACATCGCTTGAACCAACTTGACCGCGCTTCGGCGCCTCAGGATCTTTAAGCTGATTGCTCTTCTTGTCAATCGAGAAATAGCCCGAGTGGGTGCGTTCAACGTCAATAGACTCCAAGTACTTGATATAGCGCAACAGACCTTGGTCATGGTCGCTATAGCTCCCAGCCTGCATGACCAAAGGTGGTAACTCAGCCTTACACTGCGCAATCATTTCGTCTTTGAGCGCAGCGTACTCTTCCTCGAACATCTGAGCATAACGTCCATTGTGAGCCGCACCGTCCTCACCATATTCGCGGTAGAGCTTGACCTCATCGATGAAAAACAGCGACAAGACCTTGATATTCTGGGCAAATAAGGTCTTTTCGCGCTCTAAATGCGACAAGATGGTCTCACGAATTTGAATCCGGCGCAAAGCATCATCTTCAAGTGCACCAATCGCCTCACCTACGGCAAGCTTGGTACCGTTGAGCAGTTCGATGGCATCAATATCGCCACGAATTTCAGAGAGCACAAAGCGATCGCGGTAAGCCTCAATCCCACCCGACTCAGCATAGAGATCGGCGCCCGCACCTAACTTGCGTACCACCTTGCGTACTGGATTCTGGGCGTTATTCTGGTTGAGCTGATTAAAATGCACCACCGCAACCGGCGCGGCATCGGGCGACAGAATGATGCGCTCTAAATAAACAAAAGCAGACGAGGACTTGTTGCCTGCAACCGAGATACCCTTAACCGTAATCTTCTTTACCAGCTGCTGGTTATAAGCGTCCAGTGCATCGAGCTTAAACAGCATATTGTGCTCATCGCCCTTGCGGTGAGTCGCCGAGTAACGCAAGGTAAAGAGCGGGTTGAAGTACGGCAGATTCTGGCGGGCATTGACACTGGCCGATGCGCCTTCGACAGACTGAGGCTCATCGATAATGACAATAGGATTGGTCTGAGCTAAGACATCGATCATGCGCTGCGATTGCAGGCTATCAAGGCGACGAAACATACGACGCAAGTCGCCCGAGTCATTGCCCGAGACCGTCAAGCCTTGCTCAACGGCACGCTCTTGCGCCTCAATCTCGTCGAGCTTGAGCTTTACATTAAAAGCCTGGACATTGATGATCATGACCTCAATGTCGAGCGAGGAGGCAAAAGCAGCAATATCGGCAGTTTGCTCGGAGTTGTAAACGAAAGCGTGCAAGCGCTGCTCAGGATAGAGCTCCAAAAAGTGCGCACGCGTGCTCTCAAAGCTCTTCATGACGCCTTCGCGCACCGCGACCGACGGCACCACGATAATGAACTTGCGCCAGCCGTAGTGAGCGCACAGCTCATGAATAGTCTTGATGTAGGTGTAGGTCTTGCCCACGCCCGTCTCCATCTCAATGGAGAGATTGTACACATCGGACAGATCATGCGTAAGCTCAAGGTGTGCCTTACTTTGGCGTGCATTGATGTGCGCCAAGAGCTGCTCTGGGCTCAGGCTAATGGGTGCGTTCGGCACGTAGCTGCCCATATTTTCCAGGGCAAAGGAGTCTGCAAGCTTAGGCTGCCCTAAGAAGACATCGACCACGGCCTGTGCCGCCTCTTGCTGAAAAGCTTGTTGCTTAAATTGAAGATTTTGCATGGCACCACCTACGACACAACGACTAAAACTTCCGGGCCTAAGAGCATAGTGGCATGCTCACAACAGTTAATTTTGGCGCTATCAGTAGCAAAACAGGCATCAGGGCAGATGAGCTGCTGGGGCCGCTTATGCCCCGTTGCCACCGCATAAATAAGCTCAACCCCAATCCCAGGTTCAGCACAAAACCAGATTTGGTTCTGAGCGTAGTTGAGCAGCTGATAGCCCTTAAGCTCTAAGCACTCGATAGGAGCGCTTAAGTCCTTACCCGTAGCCACCAAATAGGCATAGAACCGAGCGAGCGCATCACCAGCTGGTGCCTCAACTAAGGTTACCAGCAACTCTTGACTATAGGCACTAAGCGGCAGCGCCCAATGCGCGCTGGGCACCAACTTAAGCTGGCGCAGCGTAGGCATAGAAAGGTCTCGGGCCCGGTGGAGCTCATCAAGCTCGGTTAAGCTCTCAGGCGAGGACAGCCAGATAAAGCGGTATTGAGTCCCGCGCTCTTGATTGAGCCCACTCAGGGCCGTCGCCATTTGAGCACAGTCCGCTCCCGCGCCTACCAGCAGCACGGCATCATCGGACTGAGCGTCAGCTTGTACGCTGAGATTGGCCAGAATCAACAGACGCAGAGCTAAAGCCGAGGTAAGCCCCGGCTCGCGTGCTAATGAGCCCATTTCCTCCGGCAAGAGAATCGAGGTAGGCACCAGACCCTCTTTGACCTCAGACAAAAAGCGCTTTAAACGCGGCGTATTATTGCCATCAGCACCGAACCAAATGCGATTATCGGCCAGCGCCCGCGCCAAGCTCTCCTTACTCAAACTCCAAGCGCGCCCTTTAGCGGGCCAAACCTGCCGCCCCGAAGGCGTGGTGATAGGATAATCGCATGATGCGCTGTAAGTCTTAACCGAGATATCGCTTGACGTCCATGGACCACGCGGGTCATTGTCAGGATTCTTGTAGCGTTCATCGGTCTTGGCAGTACGCGGTAAGCGCCCAATAGAGAAATCGTAATTGGCGCGCGCATAGAGCAGGATGTACTTAAGTGGCGCCCTTTCATCGGGTTGCCACACCAAGGTCGCAAGGAAATTGTTACTGCCTAAGACCTCATCGCAGAGCTTGCGCTGATAAGCCAAAGCGGCAGCATCATCGCAGAAAACAAAGCAGCAGCCGTCATCACGCAGTAACGGCCGCACTAAACTGAGCGTGGCATAACATTGGTCTAAATCAGAGCTCAAATGGCAATACACCGCCTTAACCCCGCCCATACCCAGTACCGGGCGCTGTAAGACCTTAAGCGCCGACACTTGGTCACCTGCAATGACCAAGTTACGGGCCTGGGCAAAAGAACTCTCAGAGCCATTGACTGGGGCTAAGGTTAAGCCTGCATCGCGTCGCACTTCCTGCTTGGTTTGCGCCTTGGTGGACCAGGTGAGCTCATAGTGCTCCGGCTCCACCTGTGACGGAAGCTCTACTGCAACATCCCCCGCTCTCTGATCTAAGCAAAATGTACCTTGCCCAGCGAGCCCCTCAGGGAAGGCTAAAGCCAGCTCGTACAGCAAGCTCGAATTGGTACTTGCAACAGTCATTGCTAACTTATCCTTTCCTACTAAACGATGGTCAAAACGTCAGGCCCTAACAGCAGCGCCGCATGCTCACAGCAATTGATTTTGGCGCTATCCGAAGCAAAGCTATCCTCGGAGCATAACAAGCGCTGTGGGCGCTGCTCTTGGGGGCAAGACGCCACAGCACGAATAAGCTCCACATCGATGTCAGGCTCGGCACAAAACCAGATGTGGTTGTGGTCATAGTTGAGCAGCTGATACCTCCCGAGCTCCAAACGCTCAATGCGAGCACTCAAGTCCTTGCCGCTCTCAACCAAATAGGCATAGAGTTGGGCGAGCGCATCATGTTGTGGGGTCTCAAGTAAAGCCCATAACATATCTTGGCGATATGAGTTAAGAGGTACGGCCACATGCGCACGCGCATTAGACACCAGCTCCAGACGACGCAACGCAGGCGCAGTAAGCTCCCGCGCGCGCTGTAAGTCATAAAGCCAAGTTAAACCTTGATCAGAGGCAAGCCAGATAAAGCGGTACTGAGCCTCACGCTCCAGATTGAGTGCGGTCAGGCTTGTCGCCATTTGCGCACAAGCAGAACACTCACCCAGCAGCAGCACGACATCATTGGGGTCAGCATCAGCCTTCGTAGTGAGATTGGCCAGAGTCAATAAGTGCTGAGCCAATGCAGCGGTAAGGGTAAGCTCAGCCCCCTGCTCAGCTTGCGTAGCTGCTAATGAGCCCATTTCCTTAGGCAATAAGATTGAGGTAGGTACTAAACCATCTTTAACCTCAGACAAAAAGCGCTTGATTCTTGGTACATTATTGCCATCGGCACCAAACCAAATGCGGTTATCAGCTACCGCCCGCGCAAAGCTTTCCTTGCTTAAGCGCCAGCACGATCCTTTTGGTGGATTAACTACTCGACCAGCAGGTGTAGTTATAGGGTAATCACAGCTCCGAGAATAGGTCTTAACTGAAAGATTGTCAGACTGCCATAAACCGCGCGGGTCGTTGTCGGGATTTTTGTAGCGCTGATTAGCTTCAGCCGTACGTGGTAACAGACCAATAGTGAAGTCATAATTGGCGCGCGCATAGAGCAGAATGTACTTAAGTGACGCTCTCTCATCGGGCTGCCACACCAAGGTCGCAAGGAAATTATTACTGCCTAAGACCTCATCGCAGAGCTTGCGCTGATAAGCTAAGGCGGCGGCATCATCGCAGAAAACAAAGCAGCAACCGTCATCACGCAATAACGGCCGCACTAAACTGAGCGTGGCATAGCATTGGTCTAAGTCCGGGCTCAAATGACAGTACACCGCCTTAACCCCGCCCATACCCAGTACCGGGCGCTGCAAGACCTTAAGCGCCGACACTTGGTCACCTGCAATGACCAAGTTACGGGCCTGGGCAAAAGAACTCTCAGTGCCATTGACCGGGGCTAAGGTTAAGCCTGCGTCGCGTCGCACTTCCTGCTTGGTTTGGGCCTTGGTGGACCAGGTGAGCTCATAACTCTCGATTTCAGCCTCTAAGACCGCGTTTGCACTATGCTGCCCATCAATTCCCGTCTCCAGTGCTCCTGTTAACTTGGCCAAATCCAAGGAGCCATCAGCAGTCACACAATCAGGAAAAGCGGCGATGAGTTCATTTGCTAGCACAGCCATCATGCGCCCTCCTCAGAGGTGAGCGGCACTAATGTGATGGCCTTAAAAAGCTCGCCTAATAAGAATTCAGTGTCCTGGTACTTGCGCAAGACCCGAGCGCGCAGAGCAAAGTATTGAGGCCAAGTTGGCTCCTGACCTAACGCGTCAAGCCAAGCTTGACTAAGCACTAAATTACCTTGAGGACAGAGCCAAAGCAGATCAGGTCCGTAACACCAGACTTTAAAGCCTGCAACCAACTTGGTGCTAATAGTAAGATGGAGCGGCAGCTTAAGCTGCGCAGCCACGCAATACAGCCACGCCGGAGCTTGGTACTCTAAGTTATTTTGGTCGATGGGGGCTGGCGCTAACAGCTCGCCTTGATGAGCCTTAGCATGGGCTTGGAGCTCAGCTAATGACAGCTGGCGCGCTTCGAGCGGCGGCAATTGCTCCAGCGCTAAAACCTGTAAACCAAGATCAAGAGAGGTCTCAAGTAGCGCATTTGCACCATTTTGGGCAGAAATTATATCTTGAGCAAACGGCTTAGTTATCGGCTTCGAGGATGCGTTGACATCATCAGTACCCCCCCCCTTTTTTCGCACTATTTTGGTGCAAATTAAGCGGAGGTAAGGCCCAGTTTAGCTGGGTGGCAATTTTCGCGGCCACGGCGCGAATGCGAGCCCGACCAATATCGCAAATCGTGGCAAAGTCGTGCGTAGCACGCTTCTTTTCATTGCAGGCTTCAGGCAGCTGCACCATGATAAAACGGCGCGTGCCGCCATCGGCGGCATTAAGCTCCATGACCGCTTGCGCGGTAGTAGCAGAGCCCGAGAAGAAGTCGAGCACCAACTCGCGGCCATCAGCCTTAAGACCGGACAGATTGAGCAAATGCTTGATCAGGCGTACCGGCTTAGGACCATCAAACACGCCCTCATGCAGCAGCTCCTTGAGCTCTTGGGTGCCCTCTTGGCTATGACCCACCTGGTCATATTTGAGCAGCTGCCCCTGACTAAAATCGCAACTTAAGCCTTGGGCGCTTAAGGCTTACTCAAACGCCACCTTATCGTAGGCGTACATCAATACGTAGTCATGGCTCGTGGAGACAAACTTAGCGTCATTCTTGGGCGAGTAGGCGCGCTGCCACACCAATTGCGTGACCAAGTTGGCCGCTCCAAAGATTTCATCACAGATGAGCTTGAGGTTGTGCTGCTCATAGTCGTCAATCGAAATGAAGATAACGCCATCGTCACGCAAGAGCTGACGAGCCAGCAGCAAGCGCGGATAAATGAGCGAGCACCAATTGGAGTGATAGCGGCCATCCGTCTCCTTGTTGGTGCGCAGCCGTAGACTTAAGTTGTCTGCGTCCTGAGAACGCACACCAGCACTGACCTCATAATCATCGCGACTTTGGGTGAAATTGTCGTTGTAAACGAAGTCCTTGCCCGTGTTGTAAGGCGGGTCAATGTAGATAACCTTAACTGCGCAGTTGTAGCTTAAGCCCAGGAGCTTTAAGACCTCGAGGTTATCGCCTTCAAGGTACAGGTTTTCACTGAAGCTCCCCCAGCTCAACTCAGGACGCGGCTGGAACGTTTTGAGGCAGGGCTCCAGCGCCTTTTGCAGTGCCTCACGCTTACCCGGCCAGCTCAGTACGGCTTGTGGTTTCTGCTCTTGGGAGCTGAGCCCCAAGGCTTGAGCTAAGTTCTCGGCACTAATGCCGCCTAGATCGGCTGCGGACTGGGGCTGTGCCGCCATACACTCGTGCAGACGCTTGAGCAAGCGTGTTCGGATAATCTCAGTCCCGCTGGGTGAGCGCAGTGATAATGGCGGCATGCTGTCCTCGCAATAACTTTTTGCAAAAAACTGTGATTTTTCTCCCAAGCAGCGAGTGTACACTTTTAGGTCGCTTCGCGCGAGCTATGCGACTCTGCTGCCACCAACTGTACCTGTGTATGCGGCAAGAGTACCGCGCACAGCTCCAGATAATCATGGCGCTCTTGCTCAGTGACAAAGGCGTCCTGGCGCAAGATGAGGTAATGAGGTTCTTGCGTGGAGCTAGCCAAGGCCGCGAGCAGACTATCGCTGAGCTTGGGCTCAAGACAGACCAACACAGCCCCATGACCGTAATCGTAAACCGTAAACCCGCCCTGCTCCTTGCGCTCAAAGCTCCAATCAAAGGGCAAGTCTAGCTGCGCCAGAACCGTAAAGAGCTGAGATAGCTCAGACTGAGCACTGCGCTCTAAGCTTAAGACCCGTACGCCAAGGTCTAAATTTGCCCTATCTTGAGGCAATTCAGGCGGAACCTCCAGGCCAGACAACAGATCGTTTGGCCCACTATTTTCGGCGTAAACATCAGGTTTATCCGCCCAAAATTGCGTACCCCCTCCCCGCACAGTTTTGGTGCAACAACTTAGTTTTAGCCCGGCACGGCGAATACGCTCGATCGCAAGCTCGCTCAAAGTGCTGCAATTAAGGTCAGCACTCATGCCCTTGGCAGTAAGCGGCTCGGGACGCTGGACCAGAATGAATTTGCGCGTACCGCCATCCTTGGCATTGCATTCCATAACTGCTTGTGCGGTGGTGCCCGAACCGGCAAAGAGGTCCAGGACCGTGAAGTCTGTGCCTTGCATCAGGCCGATGAGATAGGAGATGAGGCGTACTGGCTTAGGATAGCTAAAGGGACAGCAGGCAAAGAGCTCTTGTAAGTCAGCCTTGCCAAAGCTGGTACGGCCAAAGCGCTCCGAGTCAATTAAGAGGCTACGCGGCTTTTCTCCTTGCTTGAGGTAATTTTTGGTATAGACCTTACCGTCCTTGAACACCAATTGGTCGTAGTCCTTGGCCACATGCTCGGCGCTCCAGCGCCAGCACGACTGCTTGCCCTTAATCAGACGCGGGCGATAGACCGTACCATCCGGGCCTACGATGTCATACACCAAGGCCGGACTAAAACGGATCGAGGACTTATCTAAAGTAATGAGGTTGTAGCGCCCATGCTCATCGCAGTAATTGTAGTCGCGCACCTCAGGCATGGCCCCCAAGTCTAAGCCCAGGTCGACCTGCGTTATGTCCTTGGCATAGACCAGGATGTACTCGTGGTCGGTGACCACATAACCTGAGTCATTGGAGCCACCCTGCTTCTTTTTCCAGACCAAGGTGCTGACGAAGTTGGCCGCCCCCATTACTTCGTCCATAATCTGACGCAAATTGGCATACTCACGCTCATCAATCGAGGCGAAAATAGCGCCGTTGGCGGCGATCAGTTGACGCACCAGGAGCAGGCGCTGATAGATCATCGAGCACCACGGTCCATGGACATGACCGCTGTCATCAGGCCCTAAGCGTTCTTTGCGCGTGCGAAATTTGTCGTGATAGACCAACTCCCCACTACCGGAGTTATAAGGAGGATCCAAATACACGAACTTGATAGCGCATTGATAACTGGATTGGAGGAGCTTGAGTACCGTGAGGTTATCACCCTCAAAGAACAGATTTTTCGTCTGCGCTACCTCAAGGCTGCGCTCCTCATCTAAGCTCAAGCGTACCGGATCTAAGGGCACCATGGCGCTGCGCCGGGCAGCGGCCTTCCCCGGCCAGCTCAGCTCAAAGCGCTCGCTCTTAAGCCCGAGCGCTATGGGCTCAGCATGGGCATTTACACCTAAGTGAGCAAACAGTCGCGGCACATCGACCGTAAACTCTTGCTGCGCTGAGACCTGTACGCAATCAGGAAAAAGCTGGGCTAAACGCAAGATATTGCGGGCAGTGAGCTGGGCACCCGACTTTGAGCCTACCTCCTGCAAGATAGGCATCGTATCTTCAGACTTCGAACGGTAAACTTGCGCAGCTTGCATATCGTGACCTCATTGACTGAGACCGGAAGATACCACAATTATGCGCCGGAAGCTCTTCCTCAAATCCCCATGCTTCCGGCATTTAACGCCAATTTGGGCTTTTGGCAAATGCTTTTCTTAGTGCTGCGGCCACAAGATCTGTGGCTGGTATTGGGTTGCAACCTGGCTACTTGATAAGACTTGTGCCATAACGGCACAACGCTCCCTATCTCCTAACAACAAGCAGGTCGCACTGTGCTTTGCTTGGTCCAAATTGGCCATATGAATAAGGCGCGTGGCCAGGCCTAGTTCTGGGCTTGATGCCTCCTGCAAGTTCTCAGGCAAAATCAAGGATAAAGGCACCATGCCCTCGTGCTTGAGCTCACTTAAGAAGCGCTTAAGACGCGGCCGATTATTACCATTGGCACCAAACCAGATGCGCTGCTCGCTGAGCGCCCGCTCCAAGCCTTTACGCGTCAGGCGCCAGCATAAGCCCGGCGGCGGATTAACCACCCGTCCTGAAGGTGTAGTAATGGGATAATCGCACTCAGCTTTATAAGTCTTAACCGAGAGGTCGCCCGAGGTCCAGGGGCCACGTGGGTCATTGTCGTAATTGCGGGAACGACCATCGGCTGCCGCAGTCCTAGGCAAACGGCCAAGCTTAAAGGCGCTAACATTAAGATGTAAGCAAGCTGCTCTTGCGGAACAGCTTGGTTGCGCCCTCGGCGTCCTTGGGATGGCATTTGCGTCTGCGAGGCATCGACCAAGGTCGCAATGAAATTATCTGCGCCCAGCACGTTATCAGCACAAATATGCGCGCACGCCAGAACCTGAGCGTTGGGACAATGTAGGTAGCATACACCGCGATTGAGCAAGTGCGCCTTGATGGTACTCAGCTGCGCATTTAGCGTGTGCACGTCCTTCTCAGACAATGCCCAATAGGCCAGTTGTAATCCTGTCGCGAACATATGGGGCTGGGCCATTTCAGCATTGGGGAGGCAGAGTTCGTAACGCTCTACTGGCCTGAAAGTGAGCTCGGATTCATTAGAAGGATTAGGAGCGGACGTGATGTGCACTACCCTGATGCCCAGTTTAGGCAGCCCAACATAATTATTAACAGATATATTTTGATCTATACCCCCCCCCCCAACAGCATCTTTATTATGATCAAACTTGTTCACAAGCAAGGCAGTTGACCTTGGAAAGCCCGACGAGGCTCGCAATTGGGCACTGACTGCGTTCAGGCGCTCAAGTCCAATCTGGGCGATATCACTAAAACCAGCTCGACATGCCGGTGATTTAGCAGCACAGGGCTCGGGAGCTTGCACCAAGATAAAGCTGCGGCTACCACCATCGGCAGCGTTAAGCTCGAGCACCGCTTGACCGGTGGTCGCTGAACCAGCAAAGAAATCGAGCACGATACCGTTCTTAGGCGCACCGGCCAGCTCCAGTAAGTACTTGATGAGGCGTACCGGCTTAGGTCCATCGAACACGCCCTTTTGCAGGAGGCGTTTGAGCTCTTGGGTGCCTTCTTGGCTATCCCCAACTAAGGTACGTCGTAAGAGCTGCCGCCCGAGGTTGGGTTGAGTTGCCTCTTCCCAGCAGGTCTTGTTCTTGGCATACATCAGCACATAGTCGTGGCTCACCGGAACTGTCTTGGTATCGTTTTTAGCAGCATAGGCACGCTGCCACACCAATTGAGTGACGAAGTTCGCAGCGCCAAAGACCTCATCTAAGATCAACTTGAGGTTGTGGCACTCATGGTCATCAATGGACAAGAAGATAACGGCGTTTTCAGCCATCAGCTCGCGAGCCAACAGCAAGCGCGGATAAATAAAGGAGCACCACTGCGCATGCCAACGCCCCGCCTCTGAAACCGCACCTGAACAGGGCTCTGCGCCGCCGTAGCAACGCTCTGCCGTGCCATAGCGGCGCTCATAAGCACTGGAGCTTAAAACGAAGTTATCAGCGTAAACAAAGTCCTTGCCCGTGTTATAAGGTGGATCTGCGTAAACGACTTGCACCTTACCTTGCAGCTGCGGCAGCAAGAGCTTGAGCACAGAGAGGTTATCGCCCTCAAGGTAGAGATGGTTCCCATCTTGCGTCAAGTTCTCTTCCCAGCGCGCCGTAGTAGGACTGATAGCCTGAGTCCAGGCTTGAGCTTTACCGGGCCAATTGAGGTAAGGCTCATCACTTGGCCGATAGCGCCCCGTAGCATCGAAAATCGCCAAGCCTGCTTGGTGGCGGGCGGCCAAGAGCTCAGGCAGCGCCGGAGCGGGGGCTGAATTTAAGGCCTCACATATCAGCTTATCTGTGCGCACAATCTTCTCTCCATTTGCGGGCGCCAGCATACAAATTATCTGGCATCAGAGCAAATGGGTGATCTGTCCTTTTCTCCATTTTTTGCCTATGGCTCTCACTGCCTCACTTCGGATCATATTTCGCGCTATAGTGGGGCAAGTTAGGATTTGGAGATTGTTATCATGCAAATGCGCAAATTGCCTCAGGGCGATGAACAAATCAGCGTGATTGGCTTAGGTCTAGGTATTGCCAAGCCGGGAGTGGACGATGTCAGCGGCTTAGTTGCGGGCGCTTTGGAGCGCGGCATCAACTACTTTGACCTGTGCTGCGCCTATGAGGGCTCATATGCCCTGCTTGAGGCTCCGTTTGCGGAGGTTCCACGTTCCTCCTTCTTTACCCAGCTGCACTTAGGCGCCACTTATAAGAACGGCGACTACGCCTTTAGCCGCAAGCTCGAAAAGATCCGCGATACCTTTATGCGTGAGCTTGAGATTACCGGTATTGGCTACACCGACTTTGGCATGCTCCACTGCATCGACGAGGAGAAGGATCTCGATTATGTCCTAACTAAGGGTATCTACCAATTAGCCCAAGACCTCAAGACCCAAGGCATTATCCGCCACTTAGGCTTTTCCACCCACAACCCGGCCATTGCGCGCAAGCTCTTGGAGTTAGGTGGCTTTGACCTCTTCATGTTCAGCCTCAACGCCGCCTTTGACTTCCAGCAAGACGGTGAGCTCGCCTTAGGCGAGACCTCTGAGCGTGAGGAGCTCTATCGCTTAGCTGAGGCCAAGAAAGTCGCGATCAGCGTCATGAAGCCATTTGCCGGTGGCCAGCTGCTCAAGGCGCAGAGCTCGCCGATTGGCGTAGCGCTCAGTGTGGTGCAATGCCTCAAGTACGTGTTAGACCGTCCAGCGGTCGTGACTGCTATTGCTGGTGCGGCCAAGGTAGAAGAGCTCGACGATTACCTCAAGCTCTTTACCGCCAGCGAGGAAGAGCTCGACTATGGCGCGGTCATGGCCCACGCCACGCAAGCCCCGAACCTCAAGCGCTGCGTCTACTGCAACCACTGCGCTCCGTGCCCGAAGAAGCTCAACGTCGGCCTCATCAACAAGTATTACGACTTAGCGCTGATGGGCGATAACTTAGCGCGCGAGCACTATCTGAACTTAGAGCACCATGCCAGTGAGTGCAATGACTGTGGTCACTGCGTCAAGCGCTGCCCATTCAAGTGCGACCAAATCGCACGTATGCACGAAATCGCCGCCTACTTTGGCCGCTAAGTGCTACTCTATCCCCTAGAGGTACAGAGCTCACACTTCATAGTCGCCCCTTGAGGGCTGGACTTTACGACCGTGCAGACTACTTTGCCTGCGCGGTCGTGGTCGTTAGGCCTTAGGCACTAAGTACATGTAGCACTTGCGGCAATCGGTGACCACATCAAATTGGTGTTTACCGATCTTAAGGTAGAAGCCGCTAGTCGAGCCCCCATCCTTTTTGCAGCGCGCATGGCTCTTGACCAAGCAATGACGGCAGGTCATAACCGCGTGAGCTACGAGTTTGTTCGGCTCAGGCGGTAAGTCTCCGTTAACATCAGTTAAGAACGCACGCGCTTGGGCATTGGTAATCAGACGTCGATCAATCTTAGCCTCGGTAAAGACCGCCACCGTTTGCTCAGGCGGCAGATCAGGCTCAGTGATGCCGTGCAGCTCGGCCTTGAGCATCTCTAAGGTTGGCACCTTTTCAGGCAAGCCTTGATACGGCAGGCGCGGATTGTTGGGATCTAAATAGTCCGAAGTTTGCGCCCAAGTGAGCGCGGCCTGAGCTTGATAGCACTCTAAAGCCTCGCGCCGTAAGGCATTAAAAGCCGAGAGCGGCATGCGCCCCATCAACTCCTCATGTTCGACCTGAGTCTCCTTAAGGCTTAAGAGCTCATCGCCCAGCTTATTGAGCTTGCTTAAGGCCACCTCGGTCTTGAGTACCGGTACCCCTTCATCTGAAGACCACTGCGCTTGAGACGTTCCCGTCCGTCCCCAGTCATCGGTAAAACGTACTGTCAGGCCTGGGGCATCAGCACTTAACGTCGCATGGAGCATGACTTTGCAACTTAAAGCCTTAGGCTGGTTGATGGCCTTGATAAAGAGGCTGTCGACATTGCGCTGGAGCGTTTGGCCCACCTTGAGTGCAGGCAGAGCCTGCGCTAAGGTCAAATAGACCGTGGCGTCCTTGGCAGCACTTACGCTGCCCTTACTCTCTGAGCTGTGCCCGTCAGATCTTTTACCCACATTTTTCTTGCCCTTACTACCGCGCGGCATTTCGGCACTGACCTTATTGCAGCGAAAGCCGGTAAGCTCGCCCTTGGCATCAAAGAAGGTAAAGCTATCACCATTGGCGATGGTCGCGGAAGCCGAGAGCTTAAGCCCCACCGTTAATCCGGCTATGGAGACGACCGTGCCCATGCGCTCGCCTAAGCTCTTTGGAGTACGGATGTCGACCAAATCCTTGTTATCACCTTGCAGATAGACGCTGGTAAAGCCGCGATTAAAGGTCTTAGTAACATCAGGGACAAAGGCAGCGTGCGCTACCCCCAAGGCCGCGCGGCGATACTTACCCGCACTGTGCGCAATGATGGCATCGAGCTTTTGGCGAAAAGCCGTGACTTGGTTGACCACGTAGTCACGCTCTTTGAGTCGTCCCTCAATCTTAAAGGAGCTGGCGCCAGCGGCCACTAAGGCCTCAAGCCCAGTTAAGCGCAGATTATCCTTCATCGAGAGCAAATGCCCTGAGGCAATGAGGGCATCTCCCGTGCTTTCTTTATGGTAGAGCTCCATCGGCAAGCGGCAGATTTGCGCACAGGCACCACGATTGGCGCTACGACCAGTCATGTACTCCGAGATAAAGCATTCACCTGAGACGCTCACGCACATCGCGCCTGAAACAAAGACCTCAAAGCGAGTCTGAGGGAAGGCCTGCGTACACTGCCTGATTTGCTCCAGTGAAAACTCGCGCGGCAGCACCACCTGCGCCATACCCAGCGCGCGACACCACGCAATCTTATCTAGGCTATTGATATTCATCTGGGTGCTGGCATGCAGCTCAAAGCCCTGCACTTCAGACATCGTCAGCAGCGCCAAGTCCTGGACAATTAAGGCATCGACTCCCGCCGCTTGAGCCTCCTTGAGCATCGCCGCAACCTGCGTCAGCTCATCGTCATAGAGCAAGGTATTGACGGTGAGATAGACGCGTGCCCCCAAGCGATGGGCGAGCGTACATAAGGAGGCGATATCGGCCATACTGTTGCCCGCCGCCGCCCGCGCACCAAAGCCTGAGCCACCAATGTAGATAGCATCGGCTCCGGCCAGCAGGGCCGCTGTACCTACCTCGAGGTTTTTGGCTGGGGCTAACAGCTCCAGCGCCCGCCCCGGAGCGGCGTGGTAATCATGGGAAAAGCTTTGCTCTGCCATAACGTATCCTCAAGGTGAATGGGGCCCCTATCTTGCCGTGACTGCCCGGCAAAAACAAGCCTTTTCCCGGCCTTAGCACCCTGAGCGCCGATGCAGCGCTAAGTTTGGCTCAAGACAGTCCCAAGGCTAGCCTAATTATCTTGCCCTAAGATGGAACTCAAGACACGCCCTGAGCGCATGGCACCAGGTCAAGCCTATGACCCAAGGTGCGCAGCACAAGGTACTCTGTACCGGTGGTACGCACCGGCTGTACTACACCGATGGTACGCACCAGCTATGCCGCATCCAGGGCCCAACATTTGGTGCACTGCACAGTGCCACTACCGGATTTGTTGCGAGGTAATCGATATGACCAATTTCAAGAAAATTGTCTTAGCGCTGGCTCTGGCGGTACCAATGCTGGGAGTAACGCAAGCACAAGCAGCAGCCTTAGGAGGATGTGAAGTGGGTAAAGCCAAGGTTGAAGTAGTAGGTGAAGGTGAAGTTAAGGTCATGCCTGATCGCGTGCGCCTCAACTACAGTGTCAGCGCAATCAAGCCAACCGCTGATGAGGCCCGTCGTGAAGTCGAAAAGACCGTGACGGCCTTTTCCGACGCCTTTAAGGCTTTAAAGCTCGATGACAAGGCCTTTGTCGCCGACTCGATCAATATCTTCCCACGCTACGAGTACAACGAGAAGCTCAAGAAGCAAGAGCTGCAAGGCTATGAAGCCCGTCGTAACGTCGATATCAAGCTCACCGACTTTGCCTTAATTGGCAAGATCAACGATATGGCTATTGCTGCTGGTATCAACCAGATTGCAGGCTATGAGTACACGGTATCTGACCGCAAGAAGTATGAGCTTGAAGCAGCCAAGAAGGCGATTGAAGATGCCAAGGTCAAGGCCAAGCTCTTAGCCGATGGCTTTGGGGTTAAGGTGGGCACTCCATGCACCTTATCCTTCCAAAACAACGGCATCGCGGTCTATCGTAACGCCGCTCCACGCATGATGGCTTTAGCTGCCGCCGCCCCTGAGAGCAATGTGGTCAGCACCTACAGCATCGAGCCTACCGTCATTTCGTCCTCGGTTCATGTCGTCCTCAATTTAGAGAAGGCTGGTAAGGACAAGGACTAATCTTGAGGGCACCTTGGGTGCCCGCTGGGAGCACGGCATGCCCCCAAAGGCATGCCGGGCGCAGCCAAAACCGCGTACTGTGCGCAGCAAAAAGGGCTAACAGAAAATCTGCTAGCCCTTTTTGTGCCGTATGGCTGCGTAAAAGCCTAAGCTAAACTTTTACTTCTTGTGCAGCTGACGAGCACCCTCAGCGGTGGAGATAACTAAGTCTAAGCTGCTCTCACCATCAGCGGCAGCCTCGACGCCAGCGCCCACAGCACCCTCTAAAATAGGGGCATCAGCGATCTTTACGCGCGAGCGTAATGGCTCGTCTAACATAGCGATTGCGGCCTGCGAGCTGATAACGCCCGAGCCTAAGTCGGCTAACACAACAACGCCCTCGCCTTGGTCAGCACGCTTGATGGCGTCTAAGACACGCTGTGGGTCGGTGCCTAAGCCGCCTTGGGCATTACCACCTGCTGGGAAAATTGGCATCTTGGTGCCATCACGGGCGGAAATTTGCTGAACCATGTCGCAAATGCCTTCGGCTACCTTGCTGCTGTGAGATACGACCACAATACCAATCATTGAAGACTCCTTAGAAAGTTTCACCTTAGTCTGACTGTTCTTTGTTTTTTCTTGACGACTAAGCGTAACCACCACTTTGGCCTAGGCCAAAGCAAAAAGTGTGACCAAAATGGTCAGTGTGCAAGCTTTTCGAACAGTTAGACGAAAGTAGCGATGCAGCCTGCGACGGCACTATTGTAGCACTAGCGCCATGATAGTTGACACCGTGCACTTCAGGACGCAAAAAGCTATCGCATGTCTGTGCTGCTAGTCTTGCCCAACTGACATTATAGATGCTAGATGCACGCAATGCACATTTTGCACTATTGCACACAAAACGCACCAAAAACCTACTGCAACTACTGCCCAAACCTATTCCCGTGCCACTTGCCCCATAGCGGCACGCCCAGACTCCATCAAGGGATGCTTTAGTGCAAAATAACGACAAGAACAAGAAATTGCACCGCTTCCCTCGAGAGCCGAGCCGCCCCTCAACAGAAAAGCACGACGGGAACGATCATTTTTTCTAGAGCAGAGCTTCGTAAGCTCATGTCAGCACACTGCACGCAAGCAGTATGAGTTCAGGCCAAAAGCCAAGCTTGAACAAGTTCCATTTTAGTACAGGACAGAGATACGACACTGGCAAACTTAGCCAAAATGCTAGTTGCGTAACGTTTTTGCCTCAGATCGTGGGCTCGCCTGATGCCCAAGGTTCACCCAAGACCAGTGCAAGTACCATCTAAGAGCTTTCCGGCATTAATGATCAGCATTGTCATAACACCGTTCGGCTGTGCTAATCCAAGACATACACCTAAGTTAAGTCCCAAACGCTCCCTGCATAATACGCAAGCACGCTAAATTTAAGCCTGTTGTGGCGCCACATGTTTATTGATCATATTAGGCGATGAAACATAATCGTATTTCTCACCTTCCGGGGTAAGACTGCGCCATGCCACAATACGTCGCTGGACTGCTCCTATGGCGAGTACCACCCCGGTGACTGGTGCACCATGAGTGTAAGCATTAACCCCATACCCCCGACTGAGCATTTGCTTTTTTGCAGGAATTAAGCATTGCTCATTAACCTGCTCCAAGTCGATCTCTGGCGTACCTTCTGGGAGGTCGCGTGCTCGTGCGCCGCCCTCAATTAATTTGAGCTCGAAGACGTACACATGACCTTGATCAGTCTCGACCTCAATATCTGAACGCCCTTGGGAGTTGTGAGTTTCCTCGCGGACCTTAGAGAAGATTTCCCTCAAATAGATAAGTATGAATGCGCGATAAAGAGCCTCAGATTCGTTAATGAAAGCTTCATATGAAATGTCGTAAAGCAACTCGTTAAGGCGGGAACAGAAACGTGGTATATCACCTTGCTCTAAGGCATCACACAAATCTTTTCTCAACGGGGAATTTTCGCCCTCTAACTTGCTGACTTTAATCTTAGCTTTAGCATGATTTTTAATCGCTTTTAAAAAATCAGTTGCAACCTCAAGGTTGGTAATACCACAACGAAACGACAGCTCATCATCAGAGTCAGGCGCAGGAGGAATTACTTCCTTAATAGATAAGTATCCAGCTTCAACCAACAGCGGCAAAATTTGAACTTGCGAAAAATACTGGGGTTCACTTAACTCATCATAAGTGAGTGTTACATCTTGCTCTTTGAGCGCCAGCATTTGAGGCAGATCAATTTTACGGCTTTGCAACAGATAGCCTAAAGCACTGAGAGCATCAGCACATTTCATCCAATAGTCACCAAAAACAGGCAACTCATTTGGCAGGTTATCTAATGCCACCGCTTCAAAAAACTTATTGAGCGAGAAAGGACAATATAATTTAGTCTGGGCTTGGTCATCAAAACAAAAACCATCATAATGACGCTTAAGCTTTGCCACAAGCTCGGCTTTACTACACTGTAAACGCTCAGCCGCAATCTCAATGTACGGCTCGTAGGACAAAGTAAGCTCATCTTCGGTCACCCCCATAAGGTTTGACCAACGTAGTTCCATACTGATGTCTTGTATATCTTTACCAGTGAACAGTGATGTTTCATGGTAACGCATAATACCAGTAACAAAGATAAATCTAATATTTTTAAGAGTGCGAAGCCAAATATAAAATTTTCGCAAAATAACTAAAATTGCTTTAAATCTATCCTCATCATCAAGATTAATAGACAAAGGAAAATCCCATTCATCAATAAGAAAAACAAGATCTTGCTCTTTCGAGATAGCTGCTAAATTTTGAAGAAAATCACCAAAATTGGCACATTTATTGTTAATCTCTTCGGCCTGAAAAAATCCACCCTGCATAAAGGCTATTTTTAGAGAATTGCGCAACGTATGAGTAAAAGAATCCGCATATGACTGAGTGCTAGCCCAGTCTTTATGTTTTTGATTCTCAACCTCCATGGCCATACCATGGATTTCCATAAAATTGAGATTAATTACAGGATAAGTATCTTTTTCTGGCCACTGACCATATATTGCCGTACCCACAAAGTTCTTATCACCATTAGTGAAAAGCTCTTCAAGCATAGAAATAAAAGTTGTCTTGCCCATTCGGCGCGGACGTGCGATAAAAATCTTGTCTAGGCCTTTGACCAATTTGGACAGAATTGGGGTTTTATCGACATAAAACTTGTCCCCTCTCTGAATTCTGCGCCAGTCAGAAACTCCGACAGGCATCATACGAAGTAATTGCTCTGTCATACCACTCTCCTCCCATCAAGTACTGTTAGTTAGCATGCAAAATTTGAGCTGTAAATGATCACCACGTCGTTAAATTTTTCTACAAAACTGCTCATACTCTAGGCACATGCAAGCAACACAATAGCATGCTGACGCTAAGAGGTCGAATCGTCAGGAGTCGGTTCATCAGGCTCAGCCAAGAACGGAGCCGATGGGACGTCAGGATCTTGGCCCTGCCCTAATACCACCTCAAGCTGCTGACGCTGGCGCATCACCGGACGGCGCCGCAGTAAGCGACTGCGCCCCCGCTCAGCGGCCGGGCGTGATTCAGCTAGAGCTTGCCCCTTAGTCTCAGGCTGAGCTTGCAGTGCGCAATGAAGTACAGTCGGTTCTGGCACCTCTACTGGCGCAGCTTCCTCTGACTGCACCTCAGATGAAGTTGCAGCCGCCCTATCGACCGCAGGTTCGACCTTGCTCTCCACAGCCCCCAGCTCAAGCGCAGCATCAGCAGGAGCTGTCACGTGAGGTTCAACCCTTGCCCGGCTATCATCAAGCCCCAACTCTGAATCAACGCGCTCTTGTGACTCGGCGCCAAAAGCGCGCTCCATCAAGACGTCCGAGGATGGCACAGCTGCCTGAGGCTCAGTGTCAGCGGCGCTGTCACTAAAGCCTAGTGCTGCCACCAAGTCAGGTTGAACAGAGGCTGGATGCGTAGCACTAGCCTCAGCTTGCTCGCCGCTATCATCAGCCTGAGTGGTGCTAACCGCAGCTTGCGTGGCGCTGACATCTGACTGTACGGCACTGACTTCAGCTTGTGCGGCGCTGGTCTCAGCTGGTTCAACACTGGCCGTAGTTTGTTCAACGTCGACCTCTGGTTGCGCGCTGACATCTGGCTGCGCGGCACTGACTTCAGCTTGCGCGGCGCTGGTCTCAACGTGTTCGACGCTATCATCAGCCTGAGTGGTGCTAACCGCAGCTTGCGTGGCGCTGACATCTGACTGTACGGCACTGACTTCAGCTTGTGCGGCGCTGGTCTCAGCTGGTTCAACACTGGCCGTAGTTTGTTCAACGTCGACCTCTGGTTGCGCGCTGACATCTGGCTGCGCGGCGCTGGTCTCAACGTGTTCGACGCTGGCTTCAGCTTGTTCAACACTGGTATCTGGTTGCGTGGCGCTGGCCTCAGGCTGCGCGCCGCTGGCCCCAGGGGCGTTCGGCTCAGGGATAATGGCAGCGGCCTCGGTACTTAAGTCTTTTTGGACGGCGGCACGCTGCGTCTTAGGCGTGACCGGCTCGGGCATCGGGGCTACAGGTTCCTCGTCCTTGGCTGCTTGGGCATAGGACTCAGCTTCGTACGCAGCGTTTTGGTTGATATGGTCTAAGGTCGAGCGGGCTTCAGGTGAGAGCTCAGCTAGCATCTGCGCCATAGTCTGCTGAGACTCGGCAATCATGCGCTCGCGGCGCTTTAACTCAAAGCTCTCCTTTACTGGGTAGCGAATGGTGCCGTAGACCTTAGCTAGGCGCTCTTGCACCGCCTTCTCACCCATCGAAGACAGCTTGAAATCATGCTGACGGTCAATAAAGTCGCTCAATAAGCCAGGGGCAATGCGCTTACCGGCAAAGTAATCTAAGACCGAGGCATAGCATGGGTATTGGATAATCTCCACCACCGAGATGCGGTAGAGCTGACCGTACGGCACAATCCAGACATCACCTAAGTTCTTGCAGTAAATGCCTGGCACATTGATGCCATCTTGCAGCGCCACGTTACGTACTGCGCTCTGCGTCACGGCCTGAGGCGCGGCAATCACCATGACATTGGTGAGACTGCGATCCATTCCCATGCGCCGGTCGAGGTTGCGCTGCATCGCCGTTTGCTCACGGCGCGAGGTAATAAACTGAGTGGTCTGACGCTGCGACACCAGCTCGGCGCGCTCATCTTGGCTTAACTGGTTAAAGCCCTTCATGTAGCGCTTGGACTTGTAGTTATCGCGGATGAGGTTGGCTAAAAATTGCGAAGCAGTACAGCCCCAGAGCAGCGCCATTTCTTTGAGCATGCGCCGCTCTTCATCGGTGAGGAAAAATGCAACTTGGCGCTTGACCTCACCGGGATCCTTGCGCGGACGGCCCGGTCCCCGGCGTGGGACATCGGAATCATTGTTCTTTGAGGGGGCCACGCTGGGCTTGCGCTTGTGGACTGATTGATTTGCCATCGTGGCTCCTGGGATTAATGGTACTTAGTGGTACTTGCGGATAACGCTGATGACCGGACCGATAATGGTGACTTCGGCCCCCTCATCGATTTGCACCGGCTGGTACAGGCTGTTGCACGGCACCAAGCGCGGCGGCGGCCCCACCTCAAGCTTCTTGATGGTGAACTCACCGTCAATCGAGGCTACCACCACATCACCCGAGCGCACTTGTATGCTGGAGTCAACCAAGACAAAGTCGTCAGGCATGATACCCGCCTCAATCATAGAATCGCCCGTCACCTGATAGACATAGGTCGAGGAAGGATGGCTGACCAAGAACTGATTGACATCTAAATTGCCGTCGATGTAACCGCCATTAGGCGAGGGGAAGCCCGCCGGAATACTCTCACAGGCAACCGGCAGCTCCAAATGGCTCTGGGCTGGTGGCACCAAACCAAAGGATTTAACGCGATCTTGAGTCATAGAACCTCACCTAGCTAAAGCATTTGGCGGATCTTAGCAAACAAACCGCCACCATCGGAGCTCTTGTCGACATCAAACTCGTAGGCAATACCTTGGAACATAAAGGCCAAGATAGTGTGCTCCCCTTCTTGCGTGGCATCAATCCCTGCTGTCACCTTGCGCAGGTTACTGATGTACGCTTGATAGTAACGCCGTGAGCGCTGCGCGATAATCTCCTGAATCGTGCGGCGCGCCGAGCTCAAGGACGGAGCATCCCCCGGCTTTGGCACATTCGAGAGTTCACTCCAAGCAAAGCCGGTGATAAATTCGATCCACTGCTTGAGCCCGGCATTGAGCCAGCAGGAAGCAAGCGGAGTTTTGGCCTCGCCAATTAGCTCTTCAATCTTGGCATTAATATGGTCAATACACTCGTCGCGCTCGGCATCATTGCCCTTGATAATAAAGCGCCTCAGCAGCACTTCATCTTGGAGCCGTAACTCCTGATACCAGAAGATATTGCGATTTAACTCTAAGTGCTTGCGCACAAAGATCAAATCCTCATCGGTGCCATAAGCAGGACTAAAGTAGCTGCCCTTGGCGCGCTCTTTGGAGCGCTGGCGCTGGTTGAGCTCATGCTTTTTGTAAAGCTCATCGAAGTCGTAATTGGTCTGAGGCTGCTCAAACTTAGCTTGGAGCACCTGATCGACCAAGGCCCGAATAATGTCGTGCTTTTGTTTGGTCAGCAAGAAATCGGTCAAATGCGAGATGACAAAAGCACCAAAATCTTCCTTGACCGAAGTTTGCAGCGTGTTGAACTGCCCTGGATGCAAGGCGATAAGGCGCGCGTAAAGAGTGCGCTGCTCACACAGAGCATAGAAGGTCAGCACCATCAGACGCTTGGGCAGATCAAAGAGGCGATAGAAGATAAAGTTGAGCATCGCGTCTTGATCGACGATCTTCACCTCAAAATTGCGCTCGCGCGCAAAACGCCAATCATTGCCATAGAGGCGCACCGCGCTCCAGTGCACGAACTCGGGCAAACGCTCCGAGAAGTACTCCGCAATCGCCTCAGGCGGGATATCGGTGAAATCGCGTGCCTGCGGGTCATACCACGGCTCAGGAATATTATCTAAAGGCCAGAACACAGTCTTAGCGTTTTCGTTAAAGCCCCGTGGTGGGCGGCTGTTTTGGCGCATGCAGGCAAAGAGGTACATCCAGACCGCAATCTGGGCCCGGCAGCGCTTCATCAGCGGCGTGTAATGACAATTGCTGGCGTCTTGAGTCGGCAGGCCCATATAGGAGAGCATTTGCTCAAGCTCGGCAATTTGTCCGGCGTCCTCATCCCCGGCGAACACCTCCTGCCACATATTGAGCAGGCTGTAGCATTGTTGGGCGTGCGCCACCAAGGTTTGGATCGGCTCAAAATTCTCGCACAAGCAGACCACGCTCTTATCGCGCAGATAATCAGCGTTGACGATTTCGTGAAAGGTGGGGTAATCCGAGCCTAAGATTTGGTCGCGGCTAATGCCGTAACTGGCGGCATAACTCCAATGAATCCGGCTTAAGATATTTAACTCAGGGCGGATATAGGTGTGGACATAGACCTGGGGCAAGATTTCAGGATCGACTACCCGCAAGATCGTGAGCTCCAAGGCGCTCTCGGGCTCACCCCGATTGGGCACGAAGACATCAACGATATAGAATGCGTTATCTACAGCCATCTCATACCCTACCGCTTTAACCCACACTACCCAAGACCCACTAAGCTTTACCTACTTAGTTTGACCGTTTGAGCAATGAACCAATAAGATCTCATATTGTAACAAAAATGAGATCTCGCACCATGGCAAGAAAGACACAGAACAAAAAAGCGCAGAGCCCAAGCCCCACGCTTTTCTTAATCTGAAATGGGTCAGCCCTTTCCTTAACTTCCAGTAAGGTTGACACTCAGTTGTAGCTTTGATTGAGAAAAGGTCATATTTATGCGGTTTTATTGCTTGATTTGAGAGCCTAAACTAAGGGTCAACAGTGCCACTTGAATTAAAGGCAAAAGACACTCGTCAGACACTCGTCTTTAGCATTAAAACCTCATAAATATCGCATTCTTAGAAAATGAGTGTCAAAGTAGCAAGAATTTAAGGGACTAAGGGTCAAAATCTCTGGAAGTTAAGGCCTTTAGTACTGATCAGCCGGGACTAAGAGCGAAGCAGGACCGCTGGTTGGCTGTGGCGCTGGCTCATCCATGATGTACGCACCACCGTTTTGCTGTTGCTGTACTGGCGGTACGTAGGTTGATGATGGCTCATACGAGCCGTAGCGCTGCTGCGGTGCATAGGTGCCATCAGAATTGCTGTAGTCCTGGTAATTGGAGCTGCGCACCGGCTTGTTGTAATTGTTTTGCCCGCGCTTTTGCGGCGAGACTAAGATATTCTCTTCCTCATTGGCGCCATTGCCTTGGTACTTCTGCTCTTCGATGTAATCAAAGATGTGATACACGCGGCGTACGCCACTGATCTTCAGCACAGTGTTGATGGCACGGGCGCTTTCATCCTTGGTGACAATGCCCATCAGGTAAACATTGCCGTTCTCGGTTACTACCTTGAAGCGATTGGAGGAAATGTCCTTGCCAAACAAGAGCTGAGTTTTGACCTTGGAGGTGATGAGAGCATCACTCGAGACCACGCTCGCTGGTACCGGCTTTTGCAAGGTCGCGTAGTTATAGACCTTACGGACGTGCTCTAAGCCCTCGATTTCTTTAACCACCCACTTGATGTAATCGCGATTGACCGTTTGACCGGTAATAAGCACATTGCCGTTAAAGCAGGTAATCGAGACGCTGGTATCTTCCGGCTTGGAGAGCAGGCTATTGGACTTTAAGATTTCGTAGCCCTTTTGCTCGATGCCATCGTCATAAACCATGGTCGAGAAGCTACGGCTATCTTGAGCCACGGCCGCACCACCGGCGGCACCACCGCCTAAAAGCAGCGCGCCGCAGCCCGTGGTCAGTACCGGCAGGCAGCTTAAGAGTAAGACCGGCACCAGTCTACGCAAGCGACACTTACGGGCGCAATCCTGAGAATGAGCTAACTGTGATGCTGGCATCGTCTTACTCCTTACATTAAACAATAAACGTAAAGCCTATGATAGGCCCGCAAACTCAGGCTAGGCTTAGGCCACTAAGACGCGGCTTTGAGGCTAGGGCTGAAGCCAGAGTTGAAGCCGGGCTGAGGCCAAAGCTGAGGCCAAAGCTGAGGCCAGAGCTGAGGCCAAAGCTGAGGCCTTGTGGCCAGGCTTAGGCCTGCTTGGACTTGATATAGTTCATAGCCGTATTAAAGACCTCTTCAATGCTCATATTAGTTGAATCGAGCACTAAGGCATCCTCAGCTGGCTTTAATGGGGCGACTGGGCGGTTGCGATCGCGCTCATCGCGCTCGGTGATTTCTTTTAAGATGAGGTCAAAGTCAGCTTCCTTACCTGCTTGCTCGAGCTGCAGCTTGCGGCGCTGAGCGCGTACTTCGGCCGAAGCGTCTAAGAAAATCTTGACCTGGGCATCTGGGAATACCACAGTACCCATATCGCGGCCGTCGGCGACCAGGCCCGGCTCTTGGCGGAAATCACGCTGACGCTGGAGCAGGGCTTGGCGCACCAGTGGGTGCGCAGCGACCTTGCTGGCATTGACGCCGCACTCTTCGGTGCGGATCGCCTTGGAGACATCTTCCGCGCCTAACATCACGTGAACGCCATCGGACTCGACCCTAAAGCTCAAGCTTAAGACCTGAGCCTCTTGCACTAAGGAGTCCTCATCGAACATGGCAAGGCCCGCCTTACGAGCGGCGTATGCTAAGACGCGATAGATCGCGCCCGAATCGAGCAAGTCATAACCTAAAGCGCTGGCCAAACGACGGGTTAATTCACCCTTACCGGCACCACCAGGACCATCAACAGCAATGACAAAAGCCTTAGCCATGAATCTTCCTTAACTTTACACAAAATGTGGCAATGGCCGCAGTAAGCGGCACTCTCGGGGCAAGTTTAGCAACTTTGCCCCACCATAGCAAAGCCACGCATCACGCTTTGCTCAAGCCACACCTCACGCTGTGCTCAAGTCACACCTCACGCTGTGCTCAAGGGGCACCTCACGCTTTAAGATGAGAGCGCAGCAAGCACCGGTCAAGCCCATTATTTGCCTCATTGTGTATAATGTGGGGCCCGTAGGAGCACGCTCCTCATCTTGGTTTAGTTTACGTTTACATAGGTAATTGGTCGTGGCTGAAAGCGAAATTTTAGATCGGAGCCCTAGCGCCCTGCTGCCCAGTCGTTTTGGCATGTTCAACATCACCGTGTTTCGTGACAAGCACGCACGCGAACACGCCGTAATTTACACTGGCGATCTGACTAGCCCTGAGCCCGTGTTAACCCGCATTCACTCTGAGTGCTTAACCGGTGACACCCTAGGCTCGCTGCGCTGCGACTGTGGCTTCCAGCTGGAGGCTGCCTTACGCAAGATCGCCGAGCGCGGGCGCGGCGCCTTACTGTATATGCGCCAAGAAGGTCGTGGCATTGGTCTTTTCAATAAGATTGCAGCCTACAAGCTCCAAGACGGTGGTCTTGATACGGTCGACGCCAATTTACGCTTAGGCTTCCCCGCTGACGGACGCAGCTACAGCATCTGCGCTGAAATGATGCGTGCCATGGGCTTTGACAAGATCATCCTCATGACCAATAACCCGGCCAAGATCAACGACATCTCGCAGCACGGCATCGAGGTAGTCGCCCGTGAGCCGCTCGAGTACGGTGAGAACAAGTTCAACGAAGCCTATCTGCGCACCAAGGAACACCGGATGGGCCACCTGCTCCATCACCAAGACTAAGCGCATAGGAATAAGTTAGATCATGGCATGGGAATTTGCGGGGCGCACGATCGCCACTGATGATGAGGGCTATCTCAAGGAGCGCAGTGACTGGAGCCCGGAGCTTAGAGACTTTATGGCCGCACAGATGGGCCTTACTCTGACCCCAGAGCACCTGACCATCATTGCCATGGTTCAGCGCTACTACGATGAGTACGAGACCACGCCACCGATACGCGGTCTCATCAAGCTCTTACTCCAAGAAGGCCATGAAGAGCTGGCTGACTCCATTAAGCTAGCTGTACTCTTCCCTGAGGGCGCCGCCAAAAGCGCCGCTAAGCTTGCGGGCCTGCCCAAGCCGGTTAAATGCATTTAAGCCCCAAAAAATAAGGCGCTCTGTGAGCGCCTTATTTTTTTCTGCGCGACCTTAAGGTCACATCCTAGACCTTAGGGTCCGTATCCTGCTCCTGAGTGCTTGGCACTGCGGCGCTACCGGGAGCGCTCTTGGCGATATCCTCACCCTCGGACATATGGGCAAAGCCCACCTTCAAGTACATCACCATCGACCAAATGGTCAGGATGGTAGCTAAAATCAACAGGCCAATCGCGGCATAAATAATCGGCTCGTTGACGCGCCAGACTAACAGAGCAATCGCTGACATCTGAATGGTCGTTTTCCACTTGCCCACCCAGTTAACAGCGACTTGGGCGCGCTGGCCAATCTCAGCCATCCACTCGCGTAAGGCCGAAACCACAATCTCACGAGCAATGATGACCATAGCCGGGATCGATACCAAGAGGTTGAAGTGAGGGAAGAAATCGCCCACGTGCACCGAGTAATATTCGACGATCAGCACTAAGGCCGTGCACACGATAATCTTATCGGCGACCGGATCCAAGAAGGCGCCAAACTTAGTGGTCTGCTTTAATTTACGGGCTAAATAGCCGTCTAAGAGGTCGGTCAAGGCCGCGATCACGAAGACAATCGCAGCATAGAGATTACTGCTCGGGGTCGGATAATAGAACAGCCCCACAAAGACAGGAATCAGGATGACGCGCAAAATAGTCAGGATATTGGGCAGGTTGTACATAGAAAGGGGTCTTCTAGCTTCCCAAGCCACCGCTGTTAACCCAAGGGGTTAACCGTCAGCACCTAGAAAAATCACAAAATAAGAAAAACACAAAACCTAAGCATCAAGCGCTCAGGGCGCTCTAGGCATTATAAGCCACGCCATGGTGCATAGCGGGCCTATGGGCAAAAAAATGCCCACCCCCTCAGAGAGGATTGCCCCCTCTGTGCCCTGCCCCAGCTCATTTGTAGGCACGGCATCCAAGAACTTTTTAGGTAAGCCTGGGCACTTTCTTTGCTGATACAATGAAGTGAGATCATCGAACAAAATAAGGAGCGTGCTATGGAGCTTGATACCACCAAGATTCCTGTGGCGAAATCATTTAGCGTGACAGATTATCAAGCCGCACCGGAAGGTGCGCTCAATGCCGCCCTCGCCGCTGCCACCCAATATGCGCGCTCGGTGGAGGGCATGATTACGGCCGCGCTCTACGCTAAGCACATCACAGACTGCCTCGCCCTCACTCCAGAAAAGGCGCAAGCCCAGGCCGAACAGCGCGCCCATCAGGCGCATGCTGCCTATGTGGACGGCAAAGCACCGAGCAAGGCGCCCGTAGCCCCTCAAATCGCCTGCGAGGTCATTATTCCTGCAGGTCAGCACACCTGCTTGCAGTTTGCCCTCCCCTCCAACATCCGCCTCAAGCTTTTAGCTGGTGCGTGCCTGCATATCACCAGAGCAGAATCCGCGCTCAGCGATAGCGCCTTAAGCATCCAACGCGTGCACGATGTTGAGCTATGCGGAGAAGGGCGTAACGAAATCAGCTGTGACCCGAGCTTTACCGCCGTTCTCGAGCTCAGTGCAGTGCGCCAGGTATTGATCCGAGGCCTACACTTATCAGGCGCTCCGGTTAAGATCGACAAACCAACCTGCCATCAGGTCAGCATCAACGTCACGGCCGCCAATTGAGGCCACAGCAGAAGAAAAATCCAGTGAGCGCAGTCCTAGGCCAGATGGCCTGGGGCTGCGTACGTTTGAGCAAGCCCAGTTGCGCGCAACGCGGGCTAAAAAATCGTGCGCGAAAAAAAAAAAGCACCTTCCAACCATCACTGTTTAGAAGGTGCTGCAACATATCTAACTGACTGATTGGAAATGCTCGAGATCATCGCACCTCTCGGCAAAAAGAAGTGGAGGCACTCGAGGAAAAGCTCAGACCGCCTGAGAGAGTCACTCTCAGTTCCTGTCGGTTTGAGTTGGCACAAGCCCCAAGGCAAGCTTGGGCGTGAACAAGTCTGCACCATACTTTGCTTTTCTTGCGAGCATTATGCAATTTTGGCAAAACACTTAAAAGTGACCTAATTACACAACCACAAATATTTGTGATCTAGCCCACAGATTAAGAAAAGTTCACGCACATTCGTCCCTTTTTGCACTAGCTGGCAGCAAGCCCCCAACAAACGCACCACTTTAGAGCAAAAATTGAGCGCAGTACGTGCTACATACTGGAGCAAGAAAGCGCATTCGCACCACGGAAGTGAAATTTATCCCGTTCTCTGCCTGGTATGACTCCGCCCAAGCTCACAGCAAAAAAAAAATTAACCCGCCGTGCTCCAGCACGCCCTTAACTGATATCCCAGTTATCCCCCAGGCCCTCCGAGCGTCACCGCCCTACCACAGCGCCATGCGACCATCCGCTAGATACCTCTTTTTGCTCTGCAAAATTTTGCATTCTTTGCATTACTTTGCAACGTTTGCAAAAACACTCACCAAACTTTGCTGCAAAAAACTTTGATTAAGCTAAAACTTTAGTAAAAGAAAATCCGGTTAAATAAGCGCAAATCAAGCTATGACGCCGCTTAATAGAGCGCACAGCGCTTTTGCAATGTTTTGCATTTCCTTGCAAGATCTTTGCAGCAATCTCAAGGGTGTGTTGGCCCTAAGTCTCTTAGGGCTTAAGGCAGCAGGCGTCACCGCAGTCACTTGCAGCTGCGGGCTGCCGTGGTGAACTTGTGCGTCAGGCTTGGGGCAGGCCCCAAGCCCGCGCCATCTGAGCAACAACAATCAAATGAATAAACGACTTGTCCTGTGGGCCATTACCTCGGCCCTCGCCGGTCTGCTCTTTGGCTTTGACACTGCGGTGAGCTCAGGAGCCGAGAGCAAAATCCAACAGCTTTGGTCTCTAAGCGGCACCATGCATGGCTTAGCCATTAGCGCCGCCTTATGGGGCACGGTCTTAGGTGCCATCTTTGGTGGCATCCCTACTGCCAAATATGGCCGCAAGAAGGTCTTAATCGGCAATGGCCTGCTCTTCTTAGTAGGCGCAGCCGGTACCGCCTTTGCTTGGGATGTCTGGTCCTTCTTCATCTTCCGCTTTATCGGCGGCATTGGCATCGGTATCTCCACGATCGCCGCCCCGCTCTTTATCTCGGAGATTTCTCCGGCACAACATCGCGGCAAGCTAACCGGCATGTTCCAGTTCAACATCGTGTTCGGCATCTTGCTGGCCTTCTTCTCGAACTTCGTGATTCTGGCCTTAGCACCAGAAGAGACCGCATGGCGCTGGATGCTCGGTATCCAACTGGTACCAGCCGCCCTCTACACCTTATTGTGCTTTACCCTGCCGGAGTCACCATGCTGGCTGATTACCCAGGCCCATAATCGTGCGGAAGGCAAGCGCGTCTTTGCTCTGGTTAACCCTGAGATGAATGATGCGGCCATTGAGATGCTGGTACAAAGCGTCGAGCGCAGTGCCCAAGAGGAAAGCCAAAACAAGACCAGTGCCGCCCAGTTCTTTACTCGACGCCTGCGCTACCCGATTCTCTTTGCCTTCTTGATTGCCGCCTTCAACCAGCTCTCGGGCATCAACATAATTCTCTACTTTGCCCCACGTCTTCTGGGCTTAGCGGGTATGTCCGATCCAGTGGCCGCCTCGATTGCCTTAGGCATCACTAACCTGATTGCAACCTTTGTTGGCCTGCGCTTAATCGATGCCTTAGGACGCCGTACCCTGCTCTTTATCGGCTGCTGCGGCTAAATCATCTCACTTGCCGTCTGCACCTTTGCTTTCTTCCACTATCACGATCTTAAGATCGAGTCAGCAGCGCAAGACACCGTGGCCTACGCTACTCAGGTCCATCAGATGGAGCAAGGCTTAGGCTACTTCACGCCAGAAGATCAAGCCAAGGCTCAGGTCAACTTCCAGCTGGCCTTGGATAAGCTGGTCACCGCTGGTGCCGATAGTGCCTACGCTGAGCAGACTCACGCCTTAACCCAGCTCTCGCTCAACGACCTGACGGCGATCGCGACAGGCGCTCAAAGCATCCAAGATGCCGCCAGCGCCAACTTAGGGCTAGTGAGCAAGCTGGTCTTAGTCTGCATGATCGTCTTTATCGCCGCGCACGCGGTGGGCTCGGGCACCATTATCTGGGTCTTTGTTTCGGAGATCTTCCCTAACGAGTTCCGTGCCTCGGGCCAGGCTCTGGGCTCAGCCACTCACTGGATTTTTGCCGCCGGGCTTACCCTCTTATTCCCGATTGCCCTAGCTAACTTCGACCCAGGCTATATCTTTGCCTTCTTCTGCCTCATGATGATTCTGCAACTATTATGGTGCCGTCTGATGATGCCTGAGACCAAAGGCCGCAGCTTAGAGGACATCAGCCGCGAGCTGGCAACAGATTAAACGACAAGCAAAATTCTGAGGACCCCCTCCTCTATTCCTTAAGGCATGCCACACCTGTGGCATGCCTTTTTGCTGCCCCCAAAACGCAAAGCAGCACGCTCCACGGCACCAGAGCGCAACGCAGCACACTTCGTAGCCCCAGAAACGCAACGCGGCCCGAAGGCCGCGCGCATAATGTATAGAAGAGGCTCTCTGAGCCTGGGGCTAGTCCCTATTCAAACGGGGTTGGATCGCCAATGCCGACACGGCGCACAATCGGAGCGCCATCCTCAAAGCGGATGACCGTGGTGGCCTGTGGGTAGAGCTCGCCGCCGTCGATGATCAGATCGACAATCGAGCCGATCTTGTGGTTGATTTCCACCGGATCAGACTCGGCCTCCTCTTCACCAGGCAAAATGAGCGAGCAGCTCATCAACGGCTCGTTTAACTCCGCAAGCAAGGCCTCTAAGATATTGCACTTAGGGACGCGAATGCCGATAGTGCGGCGCTTTTCATTCATGACGCGGCGCGGTACGTCCTTGGTCGCAGGCAGAATGAAGGTGTAAGGGCCTGGGGTATTGTTCTTGATCAGGCGGAAAAAGCTATTCTCAACGCGCGCGTAGGTCGAGAGCTCCGACAAATCGCGGCAGATTAAGGTGAAGTTGTGGCGTTTGCTGATCTGGCGAATACGCGCTATACGCTCCATTGCATCCTTCTTCTCCATCATGCAGCACAGAGCGTAGGACGAATCAGTCGGCACCACGGCCACGCCGCCGTCACGCAAGATGTTGCACGCCATCTTGATAAAGCGTGGTTGAGGGTTATCGGGATGGATGGATAAAAACTCGGCAGTCATGCCACTTTCCTCTTGTGAGTACCTGCTCCATAACAAAGCAAACCATGCGCAGCCCACAAGCTGCACGCTGGCAAAAATTATAACGCAAGCGCCCGCACCGAACACAGCACGACCCAAAGGCGTAAGCCCCGGCAGGACCTGCCCTAAACTATAGAGACCACGCCCAAAGCCGCGCGCCCAGCCCTGCGCCCCAAAGCAACAGGGCAAGCCCGGTATCCCAAGCTTGCCCTGCAATCACCAAAGTACGTCCCCAGCTTCTGGGGCGATCCTTAGTTCAAATAAGTGACTAAGTCGGCTAAGTCAAGGCGTGACTTTGGACGCTTGGTTAGCTGGTTCGAGTCATCCGCAGCGCGATAGCCCAAGACCACGATTAAGGCGCAGGTCTCTTGCTTATCTGCTAGCTTCATGATCTCATCGACCTTTTCAAACTCAATGCCCTCTAAGGCAGTCGAGTCAACGCCGTAGTTCTCAGCGGCATAGACCATAGTGGCAAAGGCGCTGTAGGCCTGCTTGCCAGTCCAAGTGGTGTAGTCGCCCTTAGTGACGTGCAGATTGTTGAAGTAATGGCGCGACTTGTCCTGGGCGGCCTTGATGTCAGCAGTTGGCAAGCGGCCGTCACGCTCTTCAGCGGCGAGCACCTTAGCTAAGTGCTCCTCGTCGATACCGGTCTTGCACGCAATCACAATGGCGTGCGAGGCGCCATCATAGCGTTGCAGGTTAAAGTCCATAATGGCTGGACGCAGGCTGTCCTTAGCGGCGCCGGTTAAGACGTAGAAGTGGTACGGCTGAGCGTTAACCGAGGTTGGGGTGAGACGGACGCACTCCAAAATCTTGGTGATAGTCTCGTCTGGTACCTTGCGGGTGTTGTCGTAGTGCTTGGTGGTGTAGCGCTGTTTTAGCAGTTGCTCAAAGTCCATAACTCACTCCTTTTTTCAGAACAATGCAGCCATATGGCCTAAGAGCATCATAACCTAAGCCCCAAGGCGCGGGCACGCCCTGCCACAAATTTGGTCGGCTAAGTTCATGTGAGTGAGACGATCCACTCAAGAAAACTGGGAAGATATTTGTTAATTTATTGCATAAAAAAGCGCGGCTGGCGGCGCAATTTTTTTTTGCGTAGCGCGACACCGGCAAAATTTGCACTGCAAGCTCAAAAGCTCAGAGCACTTAGAGAGTTGCGGTCCCAGGCTGGGCGGACCCAGCCGGTGACACCACTGCCCGCTGCGACTTTTTGCCGCTTGGTTGCCGCTGTGACTCCTACGGCGCTACTGCGAGTAGATCGCGTTAGCAAAGCGCTGCGAGAGCATCAGGCCATCGGATAAACCGGTGATTGCCTTAAAGTTGCTCGGAGTGACTGGATTGGCGTTCTTGACGCAGATCCAATCAGGCGACAGAGGCTGTTGGTCTAAGACCGCAAATTCTCTGATTTGCTCGTTCTCTGAGTTAATGAGCTCCTCGAACGTTACCGCTTCACCCGTTACCGTGGTTGGCGCAGCTTGGGCAATGTTGAGACCTTCGTTGTTTACGATGGAATCAGAACGCGCCAAGATGTTCTCAAGGCTCTCACTAAACGACGTCTCTTTCGGACGTGGCGCTAGTAAGGGATCAGGTAAGGAGTTAGCGGCTAACTTGTCGATCGTGTTAGCTTTGTCCCACCAGCTATCCTGCGATTTTTCGGCAGCTACGGGGCTGACAAGTGAGCTTGACATAGAACATGTCTCCTTAAGGTACCCTATGAGCAAATACCTAGCACCAACAATAGCACAGAATATGCCAAGGGTCGCAGTCCCCAGGGCAGAAGTTTGCGCGCTCCACCCATCCAGGTTTCCTTAGGTTCAACGCCCCACGGCGGCGCTGAACCGGCCTGGTGACAGTTTTGGGCTAAACCACGCAGGTCTGGACTGAACCATAAAGGTCTGAGCTTACTCCAGAGCGTCAGCGCTTCCACCTTGACGGTCAGAGTTTGTTCCCAGATTGGGATGATGGGCCCTCAAATTTTTCACCATGACACAGAAATCTTAGCGTTCGCTTAGGACTTCCTTAGAAATAGCTTAGCCCAAACTTAGCTTGAGCTTGGTATTTATCTAGCATAGAGCCAGAAGGCCTATAAAATCAGGCTTGCAGTGCCACCTGCCAGGCGTAAGTTCCATTTTATGGCGCGTTAGTTTTAGCGAAAAATGTGATCTGCATTGCAAAATTTTTCAAATTTTTAGCATCGCTGTGGAAACTTTCGGCATTACCGTCAGTCCATAGAAGTAACGTAAAACGATAATGATTTGAGCGCAGCGTACCTCTGCACAAGGTGCAATGCGCTCAAGTCCCGACCACGAGTCTTAGCTTCACCCTGTGGTGTCAGCGTGGAGTTAAGAGTGGTGGTAGCACTCAGGTGCTGATGAGTAAGGCATGCTACGGTGACCTTGGCTCCCCTTCCTAAGGGAGCAGGCTTGGCCTAACGCACCAAGCCGCGCAAGGAAGCTCAGCGTGACCAAATTATTCATCCTCGCGGTCGGTAAAAACCACAGCATTCCAATGAGGCAGGCACAGCCTTCCTCACTGGGTGCATCCACCAAAAGTCACCGCGCCTTAAGCAAGCGTGGTTGCGCTCACTTTTGGCTCTAGGCTCACGACCTCTAGGTGCGAAATCACTTATTGAGGCTTTAGTGATAGCTAACAGGGCTTAGGAACGCTTGATCCAAACCGGGGATCCTGACTTAACTTAGATGGTGCTTACCGCAGTCTGCTTTAGTTGTTGATCCTAAGCTCAACTACCGCAGCGCGGGATCTAAGTGGTCACCTTGGCGTACGTGACGGCCTCCTTGCTCAGGAAGGTATCTTCGATACCTACCAAGGTGCTGTAATGCCACCGCCACCCCACGCGTAAAGCGCG
Organism: uncultured Anaerobiospirillum sp.; assembly: GCA_944390115.1. GTDB lineage: Bacteria > Pseudomonadota > Gammaproteobacteria > Enterobacterales > Succinivibrionaceae > Anaerobiospirillum. Next base: position 49,347 of record CALXOW010000003.1, on the reverse strand, counting down.
GCAGCAACACTAAAACGACCTTGTCGCATCGCGTTTTAGTGGCAGCTGCAGCAACTTAAGTTGCACTGCGCTCAAAGGCGTGTGGCACCCCAGCCGCCTGAGATACAGCTTTGTTTGAGGATGTGCGCCCAGCTTGGAGTACGAAGTAACACTACCCTGCTTATTGGGGACAAGGCGTAAGCTCCTCTGAAGATGGAGGCGGCCCAAGCAACACCACTTGTCCTTTTAAGCTACGTCTGCTGGACTCAGACGTCGTTTAGGGCCGGATCATCGGCCTAGGGTAGAGTGCCACTGCCATAGAGTATGGCATGCACTGCCACAAGCGCTTCCTTGGCCTTGAGCTTGTTACTTCCCAAGCGATATTAGATGGCCTGAGCTCCCATCACCCCATGCCTTAGGGCATCTGTTCTATCCCCCAAGCGGCCGCGCTTGGTCTTGGCAGTAAGAGCCAGCTTACTTGCCATTTGGCTCCCTCGACGTCTTTAGGACGAAGATGTCGAGGGTACCTAATTTCCCGCCTACCAATTCTTCTCCAGCTTCCACCTATCACCAGTACCCATACTGCGTTGACCTCTTCGTGCACGCGCACGCTGAATCCAAGCCGCCCGGCCTCTTGGCAGCTGCCCAAACTCTCGCATTGCGCTCAGCAACAAAGCTCCTAGGCTTTGAAACCTCATAGGCCTGTCACCTTGTCTCTTCAGCCCCACTTGCCCTACCGCATTGACAACGCTCAAGCGGCTGGTTAAGGCCCCAGAGCTTAGGCCTATCAGAGCTGGGAGCAGGCTGAGACGGGCTTGTGTCGTTGCCCGACTTCCTATTACGACCTTCGCTGTACTGAGCGCTGCGCTCGCTCTCAGCAGAACCTGCGCTTGGCAAGCGCGCCAAGAGCAGATCGCGCACGCGGGCGGCGGCTTGGCCGAGCTGGGCAGCTAGGCTTGTTTCATAGATACAACATAAGAGCCAATAAAAAAGAGCAGAGCTCTTGAAGAAAAAAAATTGGGGTTATCTAACTTGGTGTTTCCGTTTGCTTCTCTTTGGTTCGGCGGTCGTCCTTATGCTTTTGCTTAAGCTTTTATCATTCCAGTTAGTCAGTAGTTGTTTATGCCCTGAGGCTGAGGGCAAAAAGCAGCTTGTCGCCAAGCGTTTCGATAAAGCCCCCTGTCTTGTCAGGACTATGCGCAGACTATGCACCAAGCACGGTCCTTACTCTCCTCAGTACCATTGGGAGCAGACTACCATGAGTGCTCTGCCTGACTACCACACCATGTACCAATGAACTCGGTCTTAGTTGTGGCGCATGTACCTGACAAGACCCGCCAGTTAGAGCTCCGATTTCGTTTGCACTACAGCAACTGGCTTACGCACATACCAGCTACTGCCCACGTTGCACTCTAGCCCAGCGGTTGGCTATCAAGGCCTCGTTAGGACAAGACCCTGGAGCCATAAAAGAGGCTTTATTGAAATCGGCAAAAGCGCACGGCGAACTTAAGCCCGTTTTACCGTAACTCAAGCCCGTCATACTCTCCTACCTAGAAGCACCCTACCAAGTTTCAGGCGGCGTTTCTTAACCTGGGCTCCTAAACCCAAGCTAAGGCGTCCCACCCTGCCCCAGGCAGTTCACTTCTTGCCTATACTTTCGCACAAAAGTTCCTTTTTTGCCATGACCTTTTGTAAATTTTTATGATTTCGATCGAGCTTAGGCCGCCAGGCGTTAATTTACGCCCTTTCCCGTGCCCTAGATCGCGCCCCGCACCTGTGCACCACAATGCAACTTGTCATACAACCACCTCAAATCCAGCGGATACAAATTCCAAAATTCGGTCCCAGAATTTGAGCGAGTGCAAAAATTTAACAACCAAACTGCCTTCTTTCTCACAAATCGCGTTAGTCGTTTCATTTTGGCTTGACACGCGCCCGCACTTGTACCCTATCGTGTCCCCTACGGTGTCCCCTAAGGCGCACTTAGGTTTAATTACGGCACAGACAGTGAGGCCGCGCGCAGCTTAAGCTCCGCACGGCCTCAAGCGCCCTGTGCGCCCTGTGCTCCCAGCGGCCCGACAAGCGAGCTCTGTGAGCACGCCCTGAGCAGTTACCAGCGCTACGCTTACTTCTCTAAGGCGCCGATAACGTAGGATAAGGTGTAGTGCTGCTGCTCTTCTAAGGTGATCAGGCCATTGCCATTGTTGAAGGCATTGGCGGTGCAGCTCATTGGCTCAACGGCTAAGGCACGACGGCCTAACTTCTCGGCCGAGAAGAGCTGGATATATGGGGCATTGCTCTTAACATAGACCTGGAGGTTCTTGTTCTCGAGCATAATGGTGTTGATGTGAGTCTTGTCCGGCGAGATAAAGCAGTGGTCAATCTTGATATCGCCAATTTGACGTGAGGTGGTGAAGTCAAAGCCCAACTGCTCAGCTGGCACTAACTGATCTGGGACCATGCGGTCAGTCAAAGTATAGACTTGAGTAAATGGCGTCTTGAGCTCGCAGTTGTCGATCACCTCACCGTCGCAGGTGATGTAAGGGTGCATGCCCACGCCATATGGAGCGGCGGTGGTACCTGTGTTAACCGCAGTGATATCGACCTTCAGCCCCATGCCTGCGATCAGCTCATATTGGGCCGTAACCTTGATTAAGAAAGGATAGCCCTCAATTGGGGTGACATAGGTCTCGAGCTCAACGCTGTAACCACGCATGCGGGTAATGACCCACTCCTTCCAAGCAACGAGGCCGTGGCTGGCACTCATCGTCTTAACGTCAGTTAAAGGCAGCTGATATTTGTGCCCGGCAAAGCAATACTTGCCGTCGGCAATGCGATTCGGCCATGGAGCCAAGATCTTACCTTGGTGAGCGACCGGCACCGACTCAGGATTAAAAGGCAAGGTAATGTCATGGCCGCGATACTTGAGCCCAGCAATCGCACCACCAACCGTAACGATAGTTGCGGTGTAATCACCTGCGATTAAATTAATGGTTTTGCCACTAAGATGCATGGTTTCTCTCCCTAGGCGTAAGCTTCGGCTCCACCTTCTCCACAAAACAAGTTGCAGTGAGCAAGGACTACTCCTCACTGCTCTTTCCCCATCTTAGCCGTGACTTGCGACGAAGAACGCCGCCTAGGCCACAAAGTTGGACAAAGGTGCACCAATTTTTCCGCAATTGGTCAATTTGCCCCAATGTGTCCACCAACTCAACTATAAGTTTATGGCTAGATGCGAGACTTTATATCTAGCAAGTCTTATTCCTGAGCACCATTACGGATGCTTGCGCCCCGTTAAGATGCAACAAGCCCCGCCGCGAGTACCTCGGGCGGGGCTTAGATTGGAACTAAGCAGGATCCTGTGGTAGGACTAACACCTGCTACGCGGGCACATTTTTGATGACGGCCCGACTTGGTTTTTAATTACCACCCGACATGCGGCGATAAACCTCAGCGGCGTTATCGAGGATGATCTGACGCGACTCTGGAGGTAAGGCCTGATCTTCCTTGGTTAAGCGCAGCCACTTTAAGGTGTAGAAGACTAAAGCACGGCGGCAGGTGTAAACCACGGTGCCATTCTCTTCCATACCGTAATCGAGCTCGATGGCGCGGCGGGCACGCTCAGGCAGCTCTGGGTTGGCGCACAGCACCAGATCGATGAGCTCATTCCACTCGGCATCATCATCACCGGTGGTGCCCACCTCACGGAAGCCATTGCCGATTGGATCTGGGAAGCGATCGCTTGGAGCATCGATCTCAGGAACAGCGCAACGTAAGATACGCGACAGCACGAAGTCACGGAAAGCGTGGTGGTCGTAGCAGTAAGCGCGCACGTGCCAACGCAGGCCATCATAGGCTAAGCCGTGAGGAGCGATCAGGTGATCGGTGTTGCTATTGCTCGAAACCGACATATAGGAGATGTGGACGGCCTTCTTGCCACGGATCGACTCTAACAGGTTGAATAAGACCTCAGGATCGATATTGCGACGTGGTGGAACGAAGGTGGCAACACCTACATTTGGTACGAAGCCAAAGTAATTGCGGCTTGGTGGTAACTCACCACGGCATAACGACAGTAAGTCGGTTAAGTAGCTTTGTGGCGAGCATAAGTTCGGGAAGAGTGGCTTAAAGTCGCCAGTCTTAACGTAGTACTTCAGGTGGCGGTCATAAGCTAAGTTAACACGTGGCGGCTCGGCCTCAGACACCATCTGGTGGTAGCGCGATAAGTCAAGCGAAGCTTGAGGAATCGAGATACCGAAGAAATCAACCAAATCACGACGATTGATCTTGCCATCGCAGTTCAAGCGGAAGTCGATGAACTCAAGACGGCGGGTTTGATTCCACTTATTGTTGGTCTTATCTTCGACCACACTCTCATCGGCCACCGGAGTGGTCTTAACTGCTTTCATTACCATAGAGACGCAACCTAATTGATCGTCATGAGATGTCAGCGTTCAAGCGCTCCCATCTCCTCCCATAAGGAAACCAAAAGGGCAAGCCTGTAGCCTAAGAAGCAGGCAACCATAAGGTCACACCTGGGCTTCCTGGACACAAACTCAGTGATTGAGGCCCAAGCCCACTAAGGTTCAAGCCCAGAGCTCGACGTGCAAGCTCCTCCACAAAAAAAATCTTTCTCCGCGCACTGTGATAGGGGTTGTGCGGAGCGACGTGAGCGCACACTACAAAACAAGCAAAGTTACTGGCCTCAAAAGTTACGACCCAAGTGGGGGTTATAGCCAGCTCAAATCAGGGTTGAGGGAAGTGCCCCAATAAAAAGGATCGCAAACGCGCCCTTCTTTAGCACTTACCAGTGCACGCAACCAGCGTCATGACGGTCAGCGCAGGCAGTTTGTACAAACTGGCCATACAGCTCACCGCTATATCGTGAGTATATCACTACCGCCCTAAACCGCAAATAATTTTTGTTTCAGACACCCCCCTTATCCGAATAGGGGTATATGGATCAAAAAAGCCTAAGAGTGCGGGATCAGCCAGGTCAAATAAGGGCATCGCGTAGGGCCACTATACGTATCCGCCAAAGGCTTATTTATCGGATTTGCTTCCGGAAAACGCCCTATTTATCAGGACTGTTGCGAAACTTCGTCCCGGTGCAAAAACTAGTGCGACGCAAGTTGCGTCGTAGTGATCTTTATCACAAAAAAATTAATTAAAACAAATCTGCCCAACTTCAGAAAAAGCAGCTAAGCCGCCCTGTCCCCAGAGTTGCCATCTCGCCCCACGAGCATGCGCGCGCCGCATACTGCCTCCTGCATTATGACGCTGCGACCTGCGTGGAGACCTGAGCTCTTGGGTCTGCCCTTGAAGGAAGTAAGGGCTGTACGGCCCTCTGCGCATTGGCGCCTTAAGGCGCTAGCGCACCTACGAGGTATATTAGTGAGGGCTACGCGGCATGCGCCTCGCTCTGTGCGGTGCGGGCACTCGCGCTGCGCATACTATGCTCCTCACGCCCTTAAGAGGAGCTTGGGGATCCTGCTCTACCGGTGCTAGCCCGTCGTGCATTACAAACGCTTGCGCACTGTGAGCCCCTGCCCCATACGCTGTTTTGAGCGTGCGTGCTATGAGCCGAGCGTGCATGCACTGGAGACCTGCACGGCGTAGCGACTGGTGCAGGGGGTCACGCTGCGTGAGGGCAGTGCTGCATGGGGCGCGCGCTCGTGAAGGCTGCGCGGGGCTGCACTCGTGAGTGCTGCACTCGTGGGCGCTCGGTCTGGGGTGCTTGGCTTGGGCTTAGGCGTTGAGGTTAGGCTGGTTGAGGCGCTGCAAGCATAAGGTGATCATGCCCGAGACAATGTCCTCGCGGATCTTGTCGGTGACCTCAATCTTAGGCATGAGCACGATCTCCGCTTCGTTGCTCAGACGACGCTTGAGCCGGTCACTTAAGGCCGGACCATGCTTTAAGCTCTCAGCATAGACGATGATGAGCGCCGGATTGAGCACGCAGGTGACCGCCTGTAAGGTGCGCACGGCTAGGTCATCTGCCGCCTCGGGGTCGAGGGGCAAAATGCCAATATTATTGTACATCGGGAAGTGCTTAACCTCGCCTGCCAGACCGTCGCGCCCGCGAATGAGCGAACCGTTATAGCAGAAGGAGCATACCGGCGAACGTCCCGGCACTAAGGCTAGGCCACAGACGAACTCGTAGTGGGCGTGGCGCTTGAACGCGCCTAGGGTGGCCGCGTTGATGTCGGTCTCAAAGAACACCGGCAGGTGGTAGCGATTCTTCATATGCTGGGCTAAGCGCCGCGAGAGCGGGTCACGGCGCAGCGCCGAGGCCATACGGCCACCAATGGTGTCCGAAGGCATCGAAATGCCAATCATGGAGATCTTAGGATAGCGCTCTAAATAGTTTTCAATCGCCACCTTAAACTCGTCGGTGTGCACCATTTGCAAGAGCTCCTCACGCCGCTCAATGCACTCACCAAAGAGGTCATGAATGGAATAGCCTGCGTAATCGTGCCCCGAGCGCTTATAGCAGGAGATAACCAGGACCAGCTTGTAGGCCGCGTTGTAATGATAGGTGGTCGCGGGGCGTCCTTTTAAGTTCTTGGTCTGGGAGCCAATCGTGACCTGGCCTGAGTCCACGAGCTGCGCTAAGAGTTTATTGATGGTCACCACCGACAGGCCAGTGAGCTTATTGAGGCGCGTCGCGGTCGCCACCTGCTCCTTATGGAGCGTACGCAGCACGCGCTCTAAATTCTTCTCACGGATGTCGTGACTCATCATCAATTGATTCAAATCGCTCATCGTGACCTCTCCCTCGCTTGGCCGCTGCCGCCTCTCTCTGGTTATATCGGGCCTGCGCTTTATTAAAGCAAACTTAATAATTGCTAGCAAGGGTCAGGCCGCATTCTGACAAGGCGCAATGCCATTTTGCCTTGCTGCTCACAGTTAAGCCCCGACTTTTACCTAAAACTTGGGCATAAGTCAGCGCAATAAGTCGCCAGCCCCCTCGCTACGGTCCAAATTAGAGCAATGTCCAGATTAATTTAGCAGTTATATCTAGCTAACTACTAGCAACTAGCCGGATTAACGCCGGTTTAAGTGCGGCCGACCGCACTTTTCTTGCGCCTAAGCCCGGAGCCCAGCGGGGTACCATACAAGTATTGCAGCGCTGCAACACAGATAGACAGGCCCTCAGCGCGTTTTCGCGTGCAAGTTTGAACGGCAAATTAGCGCAATTTTCGATAAGCAAAATTTATCAATTTGAGCAACCCAGAAAACTCTGCTCCGATTTTATCCCTTATTTATCAGCTTTACGCTGAAAATACGGGCTTGGTTTGGTCGAGTCGCTTTATTAAAATTGTTTTGTTAAGTCACTTTATAAAAGGGCTGGCAGCGAGGTTTTGCCGAAAATTGTGATCTGGAACCAATTGCGATTAGCTCTTGCTAACTTTAGTTAGTTTTGACTTACTGTGGTTTTTTACGTATTTATCGCCTTTGTGATGTTTAATTTTTGTACATTTCTATTTTATCAACGCATTCTACGGAGGAGTTCCGTAACCGTTTGCGGGAAATGAGCCCGCTATTTTTGTGATCTGCATTGCAATTTTGCATTTTTCCTATCGCATCTTTTCGCAAGTTAAGTCGTGGTTTTTGCGCGCGCTTTGACTATAGTGAACTCATTGAACAGCGCAACGCAGCTCAGTCACGCCCTGGTGCGTAAGCTCAGTTCCGTACTGATGCGTTAACTGCCCTTCCTGCCGACACCTCAGATGAGGCAAGCCCCTTTAGTCGGTTACTTACTTAAGGTGAGTATCGCGCTAAAGCGCCTCTCTTGGCTCAAGGAGGTGCAGTGCTGTTTTAGGATCTTTCCCTGTTGATGCTTCTTTCTAGGATTGTCTCAAATAGCGTTGACCCAGGTGAACACCAACTTAGGCCTTGGGGTTAGCTCAAAACCTAGCGTCCTGTTTCGTAAACTGTTTAATCAAACTTCAGTTTTCCTAGGGCTTAGGGTGTTGGGGCCACGCTAGTTGCGAAGCGTGCAGGCTAAGGGATTGTTAAGTTGCTGCATTCTTAAGGAGCCAACTTTGCTTCAAGTTAGATTACATGGCCGTGGCGGTCAGGGTGTTGTTACCGCAGCCGAAATGCTGTCCTTGGCAGCCTTCTTAGAGGGTCACTGTGCTCAAGCTTTCCCAAGCTTCGGCTCAGAGCGTACCGGCGCCCCGGTTGTCGCTTATGCCCGTATCGACGATAAGGAAATTCGTACCCACGAGCCTATCGCCACTCCAGATATCGTCTTAGTCCAAGACCGTACCTTACTTGACGTTATCGATGTCTTCGCAGGTCTGTCTGAGACCGGCTACGCTGTGATCAACTCGGCCGAGAAGCCAGAGGACTTAGTTCCAGAGTTAGTCAAGCGCCTGCCACCAGGTCACGTCTACACCGTTCCTGCCACCGATTACGCCATGCAGAAGATCGGCCGCCCATTACCTGGCGCCCCAATGATCGCCTCGCTTGCTGCCGTTACCGATGTCTTTAAGCTCGAGTCGGTTCAGAAATCGTTCCAAACTCGCTACCCAGGTAAGGTCGGTGACGCCAACGCTGAAACCGCTGCTTTAGCTTACGAATTCATCAAGAACGTCAAGAATGGAGGCACCCATGCTTAAGCAAATCGAAGGTTCTCTTGGTATCGCTGAGGCCGTTGCTTTATGCCGTCCTGGTGCCGTTTGCGCCTACCCAATTTCCCCACAAACCCACATCGTGGAGAATATCGGTAAGTTCGTCAAGGAAGGCAAGTTAGAGAACTGCGAGTTTATCAACTGCGAGTCCGAGTTCTCGGCGATGTCGATCTCGATCGGTGCTAGCGCCGGTGGTGTTCGTACTTACACCGCTACCGCCTCCCAAGGCCTGCTCTTTATGGCCGAGGGTGTTTATAACGCCTCCGGTTTAGGCCTGCCAATTGTGATGACCGTAGCCTCCCGTGCGATCGGTGCCCCAATCAATATTTGGAACGATCACTCCGACTCCCTGTCGCAGCGCGACTCCGGCTGGCTCCAGCTCTTCTGCGAGTCCAACCAAGACGCCGTTGACACCCATATTATGGCTTTCAAGATCGCCGAGAAGGTTGGTCTGCCAGTTATGGTCTTGATGGACGGCTTCGTTTTGACCCACGCTTTCGAGCGTTTAGATATCCCAAGCCAAGAGCAAATTGACTCGTTCTTACCAGAGTACGAGCCAACTGAGTTCTTAAACCCAGAAGAGCCAATCTCGATGGGTGCGATGGTTGGTCCTGAGGCCTTCACCGAAGTACGTCTGTTACAACAACGCAAGATGTACAAGGCCTTAGACGTCATCGAGGAAGTAACCAAGGAGTACCGCGCTTTAACCGGCCGCAACTCCGGTGGCTTACTTGATTGCTACAACTGCGAGGGCGCTGACGTCAAGTTAGTCGTAGCAGGCTCCTCGGTTGGTACCGCTAAGGACGAAATCGACCGCTTAACCGCTCAAGGTTACAAGGTCGGCTTGATCTCCTTAAAGGCCTTCCGTCCATTCCCATACGCTGCTATGCGTGAGGCAATTGGTGATTGCAAGAAGGTTGCAGTCTTAGAGCGTGCCTTCTCCTTTGGTGCCCGTGGCATTATCGCTCCAGAAATTGAGCGTGCTATGCGCGGTACTGATTGCCAAGTTCGCAGCTGCATCGCAGGTTTAGGTGGTCGCGCTATTGTCGGCGACACCATCAAGAACATTGCTGATTTAGCTCTTAACGACAAGTTAACCGATGAAGTAACTTGGGTTGACGTTGACGCCAATGTCCTCAACAACTACTTAAAGGACGCTGAAGGTGTCACCTTCGAGCCAGGTGCTATCTCTGATAGCACGGTCGAGAAGTCCTCTCGCGCCAAGGCCTAGTCAGTTTGGGAGATCGCAATGTTAGACAAAATTAACTTCTATCAGACTGGTTCCAACACTGTCGGTAACCGTCTCTTAAACCCTTCGATGCGTGCCACCCAAGCTGCCGTGGATCGTCCTAACACCTTAACCTCGGGCCACCGTGCCTGCCAAGGTTGCGGTGAGGCCTTAGGTGCACGTACCGCCATTGACGCCGCGATGCGCGCCACCAATGGCCAGCTGGTAGTCTGCAATGCCACCGGCTGCTTGGAAGTTTTCTCCACTCCATATCCAGAATCAGCTTGGCGTTTACCTTGGATTCACTCCCTGTTCGGTAATGCCGCCGCTGTTGGTACCGGCTTAGCCGCTGCCGCCCGTGTTCGTGCCAAGAAGTACGGGGGCAAGGCAGCCCGTGTTATCGCCCAAGGCGGTGACGGTGGTACCACCGATATCGGTTTTGGTCCATTATCCGGTATGTTCGAGCGTAACGATGACGTCCTGTACATCTGCTACGACAACCAAGCTTATATGAACACCGGTGTCCAGCGTTCCTCGGCCACCCCACCAGCTGCTCGTACCGCTACTACTCAATTAGTTGGTGCTGAGCCAGGTTCTGATTGGGGCAAGGGCAAGAACGTTCCATTAATCGCTATGGCTCACGGTATCCCTTATGTTGCTACCGCATCGGTGGCGGACTTACGCGATATCGAGTACAAGATCCAAAAGGCCATGTCCTTCCATGGCGCCCGTTATATCCAGATCTTCGTACCATGCCCATTAGGCTGGGGTACTGCTTCCTCGAGCACCGTTACCGTAGCACGTAACGCCGTCGAGTGTGGCTTCTACCCAATCTTTGAGGCTGAGTACGGCAAGGTCACCTCGGTCCACAAGATCAAGCAAAAGCAGCCACTCATCAACTTCTTGAAGTTGCAACGCCGTTATGCCCACTTAACGGGCAAGAAGGCCGATCCTAAGGTCTTAGAGCGCTTACAGGCTATGTGCGACGAGAACATTCGTCAGTACGACCTCTTAGGCGACTCCATCCCAGAGACGGTACCAACCGCCATTCAGGCTTATGAGCGCCAAGAGCTCATGTAATGCAGTTGCTACAAGGAGTTTTACCAAATGATGAAAAAGCCTTTTGCCACGACCTTGGATCCAGCAACTTCGCTTGCTAATCACACTGGTTCTTGGCGTACCTTACGTCCAGTTAACGTCTTCAAGCTGCCACCTTGCAACAAGCAGTGCCCTGCAGGTGAAAACATCCAGCAATGGCTCTACTACGCTGCTGAAGGTGACTATGAGCAAGCTTGGCGCGTCTTAACTGAGAACAACCCACTGCCTGCTTGCATGGGCCGTGTTTGCTATCACACCTGCGAGGGTAAGTGCAACCGTGGCTTCTTAGATGAGAGCGTCGGCATCAACTCGGTTGAGCGCTTCTTAGGCGACTATGCTTTATCCCACAAGCTGGCTTTCAAGAAGCCTGCTCGTGAGACCGGCAAGCGCGTCTTAATCATCGGCTCGGGCCCTGCTGGCTTATCGGCTGCTTACCACTTACGCCGTTTTGGCCACACCGTCCACATCGTTGAGATGGCCCAAAAGGCGGGCGGTATGATGCGTTATGGCATCCCAGTTTACCGTCTGCCACGCGAGATCTTAGATGCTGAGATTCAACGCATCTTAGATATGGGCGTCACCATCGAGTACGGCCGCAAGGTTGAGGACGTCTTAGCCGAGAAGGAAAAGGGCAAGTACGATGCCGTCATTATGGGCATGGGTGCTTCCCTGTCAACCAACGTTGACATTCCATCGGGCGACACCACCCACATCCTGACCGCCTTAAACGTCTTAGAGAAGATCTCGAGCGACGGCGATATCCAAATCGGCCGCAAGGTTGCAGTTTACGGTGGTGGTAACACCGCAGTGGACGTAGCTCGCTCCTTACGTCGTTTAGGCGCTGAGCCAATCATCGTTTATCGTCGTAACCGCGATAAGATGCCAGCCAACGAAGAGGAAATGGATGGCGCCATCGAGGAAGGCATTCAGGTCAAGTGGCTCACCACCATTCAAGAAGCTCAAGGCGAGAAGCTCAAGATTGAGAAGATGGCCTTAGACGAGAAGGGCTATCCTCAGCCAACCGGCGAGTACGAGGAAATGGACGCTGACAGCGTGGTCCTCGCGATCGGCCAGAACGTTGACCTCTCGGTCTTAAAGACCATTCCAGGCCTCGAGCTGCAAAAGGACGCAGTCACCGTCAACACCACCACCTTTGAGACCACGGTTCCAGGCATCTTTGCTGCCGGTGACATGGTTCCAGGTGATCGTACTGTTACTGCCGCTATCGGTATGGGCAAGCACGCCGCACGTGGCGTCAACGGCTACTTAAATGGCCGTCCATATGTCAAGCCAGAGAAGCACGAAGATGCGCGCTTTGAGGACATGCACCCATACTACTACACCGACGCTCCTAAGAAGGTTCGTCCTCAATTAGAGTTAGCTCGCCGTACCTCGACCTTCGACGAGGTTCAGCATGGCTTAACCGAGGAGAATGCCGTCTTCGAGGCTCGTCGTTGCTTATCGTGCGGTAACTGCATGGAGTGCGACAACTGCTACGGCGTTTGCCCTGACAATGCCATCATCAAGTTAGGCCCAGGCAAGCACTACGAGTTCAACTACACCTACTGCAAGGGCTGCGGTGTATGCGCTCAAGAGTGCCCATGCGGCCACATCAAGATGGTTCCAGAGCTGATCTAAAAAAGCTCGCCCGGTACGGAGCCTAGAGCTCCGTGCCCTTGATTTTCTCCACCAATTAACTTGAAGCGGGGCCTAGTGCTCCCCACTAAAGCGGGCTGAAGCCCGCTTTTTTATTAGCGCAACCGCGTACACCCCTTTGGGGCACTTTTACACTTTGCGATCGCGGTGGCGCCCGCCCCGCCCCCTCAGTGCTAAATTGAAATCTATGTGAACCAAGCAAAGGAGAAACAAAGAAGTGATGCCAAAAAAATTTGCCTTATCGGCTTTAGCCGCAGCCCTAGTCTTCGTCCAAGGCTGCACCATGACGCAAGAGCAAACTGCCCCGACCGCAAACTCGACCGAAGCAGTCGACACCGTCGACGCGGTCTCCGGCGCCACCCCAGTCCCAATGGCTCCGACTGCGGCGCAAAAGCAATTCATGGGCTACACCGAAGGTGCCACCGTCCTGTCCGGCATTAAGCCGAGCATTGCTACCATCGAGGCGCGCAGCGGCGTCATTTACTCGCAGCACGCCACCCCCAACCAGTTGGTGCAGCTGAAGATGCACCTGTTAATTCCAAAAAGCGCTGAGCCTAAGCCTGCGATCATCTTCTTCCCAGGTGGTGGCTTTACCTCCGCCGACTTAGACCGTTATTTCCAATTCCGCTATATCTTGGCTGAGTACGGCTTTGTGGTCGCAACTGCGGAGTATCGCGTCGTGCCAAACCAGTTCCCAGCATTACTCGAGGATGGTAAGGCCGCCGTCCGCTATTTGCGCTACCACGCAAAAGATCTAGGCATTGATCCGAATCGCATCGGCGTCTTAGGTGATTCCGCCGGTGGCTATATGGCCCAAATCGTGGGCACCACCAATGGTGAGACCAAGTACGATCAAGGCGACTACACCGAGGTCAGCTCCGATGTCCAGGCCGCCTGCTCGATCTACGGTATTTCTGACCTACTCAACATCGGCGAAGGCTACAGCGAGGACATCGTCGCGGTCCACCACTCCCCAGCCGTAACCGAAGCCCTGTTAGTCAACGGCCCGGCCTTTAACACCTTCCCTGGTGCCAGCATCGATGCTGACCTCAAGCGCGCCCAAGAGGCCAGCGCCATCAACCACGTCGACGCAAATGACCCACCAATGCTGCTGTTGCATGGCAGCGCCGATACCTTGGTTAGCCCATGGCAGAGCGCCCATATGTTCGAAAAGATGAAGTCTGCAGGCGTGGACGTCAACTATGTCATGGTTGAAGGCGCCCCACATGGCGGTGAACTGTGGCATCAATTCCCGGTAGTTAAGGTGGTCGCAGAGTTCTTTAAGGATAAGCTCAGCACCGCAGAAACCGCCAAGTAACAGCTGAGACCCAGCTTAAACCTTTAGCTACGACAAGGCTCGCCCCAATACTGGGGCGAGCCTTGTTTGCAAAGCGCGGCACAAACACGATGCCGCATAGGAGCCGCTTACAGAGCCTGATGCAAAGTGCTCAGGCGGCTCCTAACAAAAAGCAGCTAACCTGCTAGAGGAAAGGAAGCCACGAGAAGAAGCCTTCATCTTCTTCAGCGGCAGCATCAGTTGCCTCACCCTCAGCGGGTGCCTCATCAGATACCTCAGCTACCACCGGGGCCTCGGCAGCGGGCGCAGCTTCTTGCTGCGGTGCCGGGGCTGCCCCGTCAGGGCTGGCATCGCGGTCGCGCATATTACCGATATTGCGATCGGCAAAGACCTTTTTACCCGTGATGATCGAGCTGACATAGCCTTCGATGATGGCGCGTGCGGCATTGTTGTAGTCGCCGGTGAGCTCGATGACGTACATATTGTCGACCTCGCCGATCACTATAGCGTAGGTGTTCGTCTCGAGGCAGTCAGCGGTGTAGAAGCCGGTGCCCTGCTTAAACATATTGGTGCAAGAGTGGTTATAGACGTAGTTGCTCATATAGCGCTCTGCGTCCATATTGGCCGTCTTGCGGGTGTAGAACATCTTGATCGTGGTGGTGTGATCGGCACCCTCACTTTGATTGGCGTGCACGTAGCTCACGGAGTTATCCGTGCCCACTACTACCTGCCAACCAAACGGAACCGGTGGGTAATAGACCGGCTCGATATTCTTCATATAGGCGTCGTACTTGGCCTGAATTTCTGGCGGTGGGGCCGGACGCTTAAACTTGACAGCATGCTCTTCCATTGCCGCATGGGCGACACTGACACTGAAGGTCAGGGCGGTCGCTAAGCCTAATAAGGCGGCGCCCATTTTCTGCCAAGCCATATTCTCTTCCTCGTACCAACTCAACCAGATTGCCGACTAACAGGGACTGATACCGCCCCCGTGTGCCCTCATTAGAGCTTATGCCCCATTAGAGTTTACCCCTAACTGACAACAGAGCCTAGTTGGCCCCAACAAAAATGAGAGCAAAGCCGCACGGAGCGGGCCTTAGGCGCCCAGCTCAGTTTTCTTGGTCGAAAGCAATTGCTGTGCCTCAACTAAGGTTTGGGCGCGGCAGAAAGTGTAGAAGAAGGGAGCCAGCACTTCCTTGAAGCGGTACTTATTGGCATAGCCCAAGAACTGCTTTAAGCGGTCCATGGTCGACTTTTCAGGGCAGCCAAACTTTTGCAGCTCCAGGCCAAATTCCCAGGCAACATCAAGCACGGAAGCTAATGACATGGCAGGCTCATTGCCCCGCAACACCTGCGGCATATTAGGAGTACCAAAGGCGGCGCGCCCCACCATTTGACGCTGGCAGCGCGTGACCGCGCGGCATTGGCACGAGGACGCTAAGTCTGAGACATCGCCATTGGCGACCACCGGGATGCCATGGCATAAACCTGAAGTCTCATCGTCCATCACCGTGGTGATGGCAGGCCAATTGAGACCTTCGGCCTTGTAGAGGTCTTTACGGGTGCGCGCATGGATGATGAGCTCGTTGACGCCGGGTACCGCCACCGCATTCACAATGGTAGTAAGCTCAGAGGCGCTCATGACTCCTAGGCGGAACTTGACCGAGAGGAAGATGGCCGGATCTAAGGCATCACGAACTCGTGCGGTGATCGAATGAATGAGCTCAGGTTCCTTGAGCAAAATAGCGCCGCCATGATGGACAAAGCGCGACGGGCAGCCAAAGTTGAGATCGATGCTCTTAGCACCCAGCTCGACCGCGCGCTGGGCGGTTAAAGCCATGGCCTCAGCGTTATCGCCCAAGAGCTGGACGCGGCACAGACAGCCTGAGTCAGTCTTGCCATCGTGCTCGAGCTCAGGGACCTCGCGCAGCAGCGACTTATACGGGATCGGCTCGGTGGTAACCCGGATAAACTCCGAGAAGCACTCGTCGTAGTGACCATGACGCGTGATCACTTGGCGCATCGGTGGATCGCACACGCCCTCCATCGGCGCTAAATAGACGCGCGACAAAGGCACATTAGCTCCTGCCGCAACCAAATTTGGATCAAGCTCCAGAGCCTTAGGCTCTGGCATCTGTGCAACCGTGACCACTAAGGCCCCCTCCACCAAAGAAGAAAGAAAAAAGTGGGCCTATTGTACTCAAAGTCCCCAGACAAACAAGCCCCCAAGGCATTGCTACCTCGGAGGCCTGTCTCAAAAACAAATGAGTACCAGAGCTTAGAAGTTCTTAAAGAGCCACTTGCCGCGCAGCAAGACGCCCTTTAAGTTGAGGTCAGAGTCAACCACCAGCATGGAAGCGACCTTACCTGGCTCGATGGTGCCGTAGTCGTCTAAGACCTTGATCGAGCGGGCTGGGTTGTAGGTAGCGCAGCGAATGACGGTGGCTAAAGGCAAGCCCATGGTCTTGTAGGCGTTAACCATGCAGTCGTAAAGGTTGGTCGCAGAACCTGCGATAGTGCCCGACTTCAGGGTGGCAAGACGGCCCTTAACGTAAACCGGCTGACCACCTAATTCGTAGGTGCCGTCCTCTAAGCCCACCGCCATCATCGAGTCAGAAATGAGGATCATGCGCTCCTCCCCCATGAGACGGAATGCAACACGCACGGCAGCTGGGTGGATGTGAATGCCGTCGCAGATGATCTCAGCTTCACCCCAACGGGCATCGGCCATAGCGGCGATTGGGCCTGGGTCGCGGTGAACCAGACCTGGCATAGCGTTATAGCAGTGAGTTAAGTGAGTAGCACCGGCCTCGATAGCTTGACGGGCGACATCGTAGCTGCAGCAAGTGTGAGCAATCGAGGACAGGACTTCCTTATTTAACAGGCGAATGACCTCGATGGCATTAGGCTCTTCCGGGGCAATCGCCATGAGCTTAATCTTACCACCCGAGGCGGCATTGCAGCGACGGAAAAATTCGGCATCAGGCTTGTGGACGAACTCTGGGTTTTGGGCGCCGACCTTCTTAGGTGAAACAAATGGGCCTTCCATATTGATGCCGACGACGTCCGCACCATCGTCCTTGACTTGATACTCACGGACATTAGCGCAAGCCTTGGTGATATCAGCCTCGGACATAGTCATGGTCGCAGGGCAGATTGCGGTGATACCAGACTTAGCCTCGTACTTAGCGATCGCGTCTAAGGCTACTTCGGTACCTTCCATCAGATCGTGGCCAACCGCGCCGTGGAAGTGGATATCAACCAGGCCCGGAATTAACGACAGGCCCTTTAAGTCGACCACTTCCTCCGAGCCGACCTCTGAGCTACCACCTTCGACCACTGAAGCGATGCGCTCACCCTCGACCTTAACTGAGCTCTCAGGAGCGAAGCGGAAATCCTTAGTATAGAGGTTGGCATGTGACAGCAGCATAAACAACATTCCTCACTATGGGCAAGGCGCGCACGCGCCCCCGCAAAAAACCTAAAGCACAATATGAAATAGCGACCACAGAGGACGCCGCAGTTGTGGCTAAACCAAGAACAAGTTCAGTGTAGCCCAAATTAGAGCAACAAGCTGGAACCAAGGGGCCAAATGAGACCAATTCCCAACAAGGCACGACTAAGCAGCCATGCCAGGCCCGAAATCACCACTAATAGCACCGCCTCCATGACTCACCTCAAAGCCACTACTCCACCCGAGTCAGAGCAAAGAACTCAGGTAAGTGGAAGTTAGGAGTCGGAACCTCAACCGGGTTAAAGGCGACATAATGCTCATGCTCCTTGGTCTCGGAGATCTTGTAGAGATTAAGCGCAAAGGTCTGCCCCACTGCAAAGGCGTCGTAGCCTGCTAACGCAGCAATAAAGGCACGGGGCACCACCAGCGACAACGACCACGAGTCAGCCTTTTTCTCAGCCTTAATCTTAAGCGCGGCAATCTCAGCGGCAGTAAACGCAGTGCGGCCCTTACGGCTATGGCCATGCTTGGCGTAGCAGCATCCAGCTGAATTGATTTCGATATTAAGGTAGAGGCAATGCTCCAAGCGCGGTGCAAACGAGGCGTTATCCGCCGAGTCGGCAAAGGCTAAGAACAGCTCGACGGCGCTGTCTTGGCAGACCATGAGCATAGGATCTTGCTGCGTGAAGACCGTGGTATAAGGGTCAGACTCTTTGACCTCAAAGGAGCAGTGCAGGCCATCACTGTTCAAGGCCAGCGTTGCCTGAGCTACCGGGCGCTCGACACAGTGCCACAAGTAATGATCGATCGGCAGCGTCTGAGCCGCCCCATTCAAAGGCAAAACGAGCATGATGGCATCTCCCAAAACACAAATACCAGCCCTAAAGCTTAGGGCCTATTTTAGGCCCAAGCACCCACTATGTAAAAATTTTCTCTAAATTATGTGACACACACGAAATATTTTTTCATAGCGCCCGCCCCACCGAAATCACCGAACTCGCTTCATTAAACAGCAGAGCTAAAACCAAAACGTCGTGCCGATCCCCTACACACCACTGCGTCACATTTAACTTGGGTCAAGAACCACACTCACCGCTACGCCAACAAATGGCTTATTTAAGCCATTTCTATTGATATTAAAAATTCGACGCACCCAAATTTTTGGCAAAAAAAAAAAAAAGACTTTATTCGTATCCTACGGATTGGTATAAGGCTTTATGCGGACAACTGTGTCTAATTGATTTTGCGGCCAAACGCAGCCCTATGTGAACTTAGCCTGATTCAGTTAGTAGCCCATAACCTCCGCGCCCGCACCTTACAACCAGCAGTCTCATAAAGTCCCATGTGGCGAGGTCTCAGTCCATGTCCTACATCTCAGAAGCACAAATCGAGCAAGATCTGCTCACCCAGCTTAAGAGTCTAGGCTACGAGCTGGTGACCATTCGCGATTATAACGACCTTGTGGTCAACTTCCGCAAGCAGATGGCACGCTTGAACCAAGCCGATCTGGACACCAAGAAGGGTTCGGTCTCCTTTTCCGACGCTGAATTTACCCAGGTTCTCAACAACTTAGAGCAAGATCAAGTCTATGAAGCGGCAAAGTGCTTACGCGACCAATGCCTCATCGACCTCGATAACGGCCAGACGATTTACTTAGATCTCTTGCACCGTGATCCGGCGCGCAATATTTTTCAGGTCGCCCACCAAATCAAGATGGAGCGTGACGGGCTCAGCACAGTTGAGCATGATAACCGCTATGACGTCACTATTTTGGTCAACGGCCTGCCCTTAGTCGCAATTGAACTCAAGCGTCCCGGTGTGGAGCTGAGCCAAGCACTGGCGCAAATTAACCGCTACCGTAAGCACTCGATGCGCGGGCTGTTCACTTACACCCAGCTCTTTGTGATCTCCAATGGGGTCAACACTCAGTACTGCTGCAACCAAAACCGCATGTGCGGCAACAGCTTTTTCCCTATCTCCAAAGGTCAAGCCTTCTTTTGGTCTAAAGCGGACAATGAGCTCATCACTAATCTGACCGACTTTGCTCAGGACTTCTTAGCTCCAGCCCACTTGGTTGAGATGCTCTCCAAGTTCATGATCCTCAAAGAAACCAAAGAATTGATGGTCATGCGCCCCTACCAGATTTACGCGGTCAAAGCTGCACAAAAGCGCATCTTGGTCGAACAGCAAAACGGCTACGTCTTTGCCTGCACCGGTTCGGGCAAGACTTTGACCTCATTTAAGCTGGCCCAGCTGCTGCGCGATGAGAGCAGCTACGCAGGGCAAACGCGCATCGCCAAAATCATCTTCTTAGTTGACCGTAAAGACCTCGATGACCAGACTATTGGGGAGTACAACGCCTTTGAGCCAGGCTGCGTTGATAATACCGATTCAACTGCCAAGTTAGTGGCTCAGCTCAAAACCCAAAAGGCCGAACTGATCGTTACGACCATCCAAAAGCTGGCCTGCGCGCTTAACAGCGAAGGCCATCAAAAGGTCATGAAAAAACTGCGCGCTGCACGGATTGTCTTCATCATCGATGAGTGCCACCGCAGCCAGTTTGGAAAGATGCACGCTGACATCAAGCGCCACTTCAAAAATGCGCTCTACATCGGCTTTACCGGCACTCCAATCTTCGATGAGAACAAGAATAAAGGCCGTACTACCGCAGACGTTTTTCACGCCGGAGACCTTAAGCCCTGCCTGCACCGCTACATGATCAAGGATGCGATCCGCGATCATAATGTTCTGCCTTTCTCGGTTGAGCACAAGAGCTCTATCTTGGGGACCAAAGATGCGCAGTACAAAGCCGAAGATCTGGAAGATGCGAGTTTTTGCAGTGCCAATCACATCGACCGTGATGCCCTGTACCACGATGAAGAGCGTCTAGAGCACATCGCGCGTGACATCATGGAGCGTCACGACCAAAAGACACAGCAACGCAGCTTTACTGCCATGTTTGCGGTCGACTCCATTGCAACTCTAGGGCGCTACTACGACCTGCTGCGCCAACTCAACACTGAGCGCCAAGAGCCACTGCGTATCGCCGCGATTTTCAGCTTCCGTGCCAATGAAGATTATGACGATGGCGAGTCCAAAGATCCGACCAGCAAAGAGCTAAGCCAAGAGCTGCTCGCCCGCTGCATCAAGGACTACAACGAGCTCTTTGGCACTAACTATGGCCTTGAGACTTTTGATGGCTATCGCCAAGACATCGCTCGTCGCATGAAGCAGGCAGATTTGCCGCAAATCGATCTGCTCTTAGTCGTTGACATGATGCTCACCGGCTTTGATGCCCGGCCGCTCAACACCCTGTACCTCGACAAGACGTTGCGCTGGCACGGACTGCTCCAGGCCTACAGCCGTACCAACCGCATCGATACCATCAATAAACAGTGTGGCCAGATCGTCACCTACCGCAATATCAAGCAAGCTCAAGACAATGCACTGCGCCTCTTCTCAGGCAACGGCGACCCTAACGAGTACCTGATCGATGGTTATGAGCACTTCTTGGAGCGATGGCAAGAGTTCAGCGCCCAGCTCAAAAAGGTCGCGTCCACGCCAGAGAGCGTAGCCCAGATGGAAAGCGAGGACGAGCTGATGGCCTTTATAGAGGCCTTCAAGAAGCTCCCGCGCATCCTAGGCCTGCTCATGAGTTTTAGCCAATTTAATTGGCAGGACTTGGCCAAGCATGGCCTCAATTGCCAAGAGTACAACGACTACAAGAGCCGCTACGTCGATCTATACAACCAATCCAAGCGCCCCGACGCCAACCAAAAGCTAGCCCTTGAGGTGGACTACGAAATTGATTTGGTCTGCATCGATCACATCAACGTCGCCTACATCCTGCGCCTACTCGAACAGGTGCGTACGCACGCTAAGGCGCAGCAAGACAAGGTACTCAGTGAGCTCCAGCAAGCCATTAAGGATAGCGATAACCCTGAGGTACGCCTCAAGAGCGACATCATTGAGACCTTTGTGGTCTCCACCTACCCGAACTTAGCCCCCAACACCTCGGTCCAGGCCGCCTACCAGCAGTTTGAGCACGACGAACGCGAGCGCGAACTGCAAGACTTTGCCGCCAAACAAGGTATTGCGCCCGACATCATTGCTCATGCCTTGGATGACTACGAGTTTAAAGGCTATATCCCTGATGACGAGCTGCGCAAGCAACTGCGGGCACAGCCATACAACCTTGGCTTTCTGCAGCTCAAGCCAATCACCAACAGCATTAAAGACTTCATTTTACAGACAGCCCTTCGCTTTAAGGACTTAGGAGACTAACCCCCATGTCGAAACTCGACAGCTCGGCCCAAGCACAAGTACTTGCCAGCAAGCTCTGGGAAATCGCCAATGAGTTGCGCGGCACCATGGATGCCTCAAAGTTCAAGAACTACATCTTAGGCACTATCTTCTATCGCTACCTGTCCGAGCACACTGAGCGGTACCTGAACGAGCAGCTGGTTAATGATGAGTTAACCTATGAGGAGGCCTTCCCCCTTGATGACTACCATGATGATTTGATAGCTTGCTCGTTAAGTGAGCTGGGATATGTCATCAAGCCGGTGCACTTGTTCCGCACCTTGGTGCAAAAGATCCAAGCTCCAGTAGGTGAAGATGACAGGTTCAGCATCGAAGACTACGAGAAAGCAATCAAGGCCCTGACCGATTCAACCGTAGGACAAGACTCTGAGACAACCTTTGCCGGGCTCTTTGACGACATGCGCCTACAAGACAAAGAGTTAGGACGTACTGTCGCCGAGCGCACCAAGCTTATTGCCTCGGTCATCACCAAGGTTAACGAGCTGGATTTTGACCTTACCGACATTGATCTCTTAGGCACAGCCTACATGCAGTTAATTGCTCTTTTTGCCTCTGATGCAGGCAAGAAGGCTGGTGAGTTCTTTACCCCAACCTGCCTTGCTAAGTTAGTGGCTACTTTGGCAACGATCGGCTTGAGTGAGGCCAAGTCGGTGGGTGACTGCACCTGTGGCTCAGCCTCAATGCTGCTTGAGGTACAAAAGCACCTCAGCGCTCATAAGGTGGGTCACTTCTACGGCCAAGAGAAAAATGCCAGCAACTATAATCTTGCACGCATGAACATGCTAATGCACGGCATTAGCTACCGCGACTTTACCATCTACAACGGCGATACCCTGACCGAAGACCACTACGACAAAGTCAAGCTCACAGTGCAGGTGTGCAATCCACCTTACTCGCTTAAATATGAGCCCAAAACTCCTGGTCTTAAATCCGATCCGCGCTATAAGGACGCAGGCAAACTGCCACGTAAAAACCAAGCCGACTTCCTCTTCCTTGAGCACATGATTTACCACATGGATCCAAACGACGGCCGCATTGCGGTGCTCTTACCTCACGGAGTTCTCTTCCGAAACGGTCCCGATGAAACCATTCGCAAGTACATCATCCAAAATCTCAACTGCTTAGATGCGGTGATTAGCCTCCCTGAGAATTTGTTCCATGGCACTGATATCTCAGTTTGCTTACTATTATTAAAAGCAGACAGAGGAGTAAACAAAGATAACATCGTGTTTATTAATGCAAACTCAGAGTTTTCTCCAGGTGTTAATCAAAATACCTTAGATCAAGAACACATTGATAAGATCGTAAACACCTACATAAAACGTGAAAACAAAGATAAGTTTGCTTATGTAGCATCTATGGAAGATGTGGCCAATAATAACTGGAATCTTAATATTACTAGATATATACCTATTTTTGATGAGAAGCCATCGATCGATATTAAATCAATTGGCTTTGAAATTCAAAAAATAGATATGGCCAAGCAAGAGGCTGTTGCCAAAGTTAACTCTCTTCTAGAACAGTTGGACTTATAATATAAAGGATCACGCTATGGCTAGACCTTTAGCTAGATTTAAGGATAGCAATGGGCAGTATTACCAAGCTGAATGGCAACCTTATGTACTTTCATCATTAGTTAATCGTGTCACTCGCAAGAATAGTGAAAACCAGACAAATATTCCCCTTACAATGTCTGCACGTGATGGTCTTATTGATCAAGAGTCGTACTTCAACAAAACTGTAGCAAGCTCTGACCTATCAAATTACACTCTTTTGTATCAAGGTGAGTTTGCGTACAATCATAGCTCATCAAAAGGCTATGATTATGGTGCAATCCATCGTTTAACCAAGGTTTCTTGCGGAGCCGTTACTCCTTTATATTTCTGCTTCAGCATCAAAGATCGAGCAAACATCGACTCAGACTTTTTAGCTTACTATTTTGAGAGCCAAAAATGGACTCGAGAAGTTGCATCTATTTGTAGCAAAGGCGCTCGACAACATGGTTCACTTAATATTTCGGTCGATGATTTCTTTAACATCGTTATTTACATTCCATCCATTGAAGAACAACAACAAGTCGTTCGTATAGCATCATCAATTGATAATACTATAAATCAAATGGAATCAATTGTTGATGCTTGGGAACAACGCAAGAAGGGCGTGGTTCAAAAGCTATTTAGCCAAGAAGTTCGCTTCAAGGCTGATGATGGCTCTGACTTTCCTGACTGGAAATGCAAAACACTGGGTGAGCTTGGCACCTTTCAAAAGGGCGCGCCACTTTCTAAAGCCGCCATCTCAGATAACGGCACGCCACTCATCCTATATGGAGAGCTATACACCACCTACGAAGAAGTAGCATACAACATCGTACGACGAACAGAGAAAAAGGTTGAACCAAAGTTCTTAAGCCACATAGGTGATGTGCTCATACCTACATCAGGTGAAACTGCAGAAGACATCTCAACCGCGACTTGCGTGATGCAAGAAGGCGTAATCCTTGGCAGCGATCTGCTTATCTACCGCCCTGTGCCTTGGCTCGATGGTAGGATTCTAAGCTACGTAATCAACCATCAGGTCAAGCAAGCAATATCCCGTGTTGCTCAGGGGCCGCAAGTTGTTCATATCAAAGAAAAGGATATCAGCAAAATCAAAGCTTATGTACCTTCAAGCCTTGAAGAGCAACGCAAGATCGCCGAATGCCTTGACGCTATCGATGATGTGATTGCTTTGTCCAAGGCTGAGCTTGAGAAGTGGCGCGAGCTCAAGAAAGGCCTGCTCCAGCAGCTCTTTGTCTAGGCATTAGCCTTACCGCACTCAAGGGCATCCTCCATCACGGCAGATGCCCTTGTTGTCTCGGACTAAACCATCAACGCTGGCGCCATGCCACAGCGGCTTCTGACGTGTTCAGCGCCCGCACCGCGCACGCTTCATTTGGCAGCCACACTCAAGCCATCGTCACGCCGCTCGTCCCCCTTAGAGACTAAGGCTGCCTGATACCACTACCACATGTGGGCGTAAGCTCTCACTAAACCTGGCGCCATCACTAAGCCATTGAGACTAAGGCGCCTTAAGGCACACCGACCAAAGATTTAAGCTCACACGGTTCTGCGCTGGCCTCGCCCTACGGGCGGCGGCGGGGGTGGCGGGAGGGCACACGGTGATTGAAGCTGGTCACGAAAGACGCCGCGCCTTCTGGAGCCACGCAACCTCGATTGGAGCCGCCGCCCGTAGTGCCAAGACGCACAAAGGGCATCTCCCTTGCGAAAGATGCCCTCTGTGTGTTCTAAGCTGAGCTTAGCTCGATTGCGCTAAGCTTGGGGCTTAGGCCTCTTCAATCGCGGTAGCGTGCTGGCCGCCCTTGAAGTGGATACGTAAGTGATGGCTGATGATCGATAAGCCTAAGGCAATCATCAGAACTGCCATGACTACTAAGAAGCAGCCTGCAACTACCAGGACCATGTTCTTACCCCATTGCTGGGTAATAACCTGGATGACACCCCATAAGCTCATGACCATCATGAAGACCATTGGGATAAAGGCGATGTACCACTTCGAGCCCTTGACCAAGAGGTAGATGGTGATGCCTAAGAAGGTTAAGGCGGCCATCAGCTGGTTGCTGGCACCGAAGATTGGCCAAATGCTGGCAGCACTGCCCGATAAGGCCATCAGAATCGAAGCACCAACCACGATAATGGCAGCGGTGTAGGTGTTGGTGAGGTGACGGCGCCATGGGGCTAATTGAGCGCGTGCGGTCTTTGGGTCAATCTCGATTTCCTTACCATCGCGGTCAATAGTGCGTGGTAAGAAGATCTCTTGCCAAATGAAGCGACCTAAACGGGTGGCCGTATCAAGCGAGGTCATCATAAAGGCCGAGATGGCAAGCGAGATGAAGACCTTGGCATAAACCTCTGGGATGCCGACAGCAGTCGAGAACGAAGCAATCGCGGTAGCAAAGGCCATTGGCTGGTTCTTGCCTACTTCCATAAAGGTGGCAGGCTCAAAGGACATCACCGCCACTAAGGCCATAATACCGACAATGCCTTCCATGATCATGCCGCCATAGCCGATCTTGACCATATCCTTTTCGGAGTTGATCTGCTTGGAGGTGGTACCAGAGGCGACCAAGGAGTGGAAGCCCGAGCAGGCACCGCAGGCAATGAAGATGAACAAGGCTGGAATCATGGCGGTCATATTGCCATCAGCGGTAACAGCTTCCCAACCATTGAAGGCGGCCATCTTGATCTCTGGGTTGTAAGCCAAAATCGAGACGATACCTAAGGCTAACATGCCGTAGAGCAGATAGCTGTTGAGGTAGTCACGTGGCTGGAGTAACCATTGTACTGGGATGACCGAGGCACCAAAGATATAGATTGCTAAGACCGCGAGCCAAACCATGGTGGCTGAGCCTGAGTCCATATCAAAGGCATTGACTAAGTCAATTGGAACAACGGTGCCTAAATAAACGCAGAAGAAGACCAGCGGCACAAAGATAAACGAAGCTGGGGCTAAGCGCATCTTAAGACGCACGGTGCAGAAGGCAAAGATTGGTGCCAGCACAATGAACATGATGCTGGCCGAAGCGACCTCCGGCAGCTGGACAAACATGCCCGCAATCATAAGCGAGAAGATGGCGACAATCAGCACCAAGCAGGCCATGCAGAAGATTAAGAAGAGCTGGCGGCCGGTGTAGCCCATCAGGCGCTCCATGATAAAGGAGATCGAGCGACCACGGTTACGCACCGACATGACCAAGGCAGCAAAGTCGTGGAAAGCACCGACAAAGACGCAGCCGACTAAAATCCAAATCAGAGCAGGCAGGAAGCCGAAGTAAGCGGCCATAATTGGGCCGACGATTGGGCCTGGGCCCGCAATCGAGGCAAAGTGGTGGCCATACAGCACTGGGGCTGGGGTAGGCACATAGTCCACACCGTCATATTGAGTGTGGGCTGGGGTCGGACGATTAGGATCGATCTTGAAAACGCGTGCTAAAAATCCGCCGTAGACAAAATAAGCTAAGACGAAGTAAGCAAGGCAGATGCAGAAAAGTACAGAGCCGCTCATTAATTCATGCTCCTTGACCCCCGGCCTCAAGGAGTGCAGCTCCTGCATTTAGTCTCTACCAAGATTATGGTGCTAAGACAGGCAGCAAGCTTGGGGCATGTGGGTCAATAACCAACAAACAGCGCTAAGGGGCCAGACTTCCCAGTCAGACCGGGTGGCTTGACGCCGCCTCTCACTTAACGTGTGCTTAGTGTGCACCGTCACAGCCCGAGCTGCGGCCCTTTGCGCATTTAGTGACCACACTAACCCCTACTTTGCGTTATTTGCCCCGCTTTTGACGCCCTCTTTGCACCATTTTGGCACTTACTTATAGTACTTGGCAAAGTACGAAGCAGCATCACGAGCCTCAGTGTTACCTAAGGATTCGTAGCGTTTAGGCTCATGATTTGGTTCCGTCGCCCCGTCACTTTGAGTGCGTTGTGCCTCAGCTGGGGCGCTGGCGCCCTCAGCTTGATGGCTGTGCTGCTCTGACTGACTTTGTTGGGGTGCTGACTGACTGCGCTGGGACTCAGACGGACTGCGCTTGAGGTCTTGGCGCGCGGGCACACCATAATCGTCCTCATCGTCATAAGCGCCGCGCTTATTGATGAGGCCCTTGGCGTGGCGCTCGGCCAGCACCTTTTTGAGCTGCCCGTCTTCGAGCACCTTTTGCTCTTTAATGGCGCTATAGACCACGCCCACTACAAAGAGAAAGGGCACGGCCAGCGCCAATACGATGTACCAATTCACAGCTTACTTCTCGTTACGCTTTAAGATGTCCTCGAAGACCGAGTAATCGTTGATGGCACCGCGAATGACCTCACCGTCTAAGATGAAGAATGGGGTACCACGCACGCCCAGATTCTGACCTAAGAGCATATTGGCACGCAGCGCACGCTGGATCTTGATATCGGTCATAGCCTTAGCCGCAATCTTGTCATAATCGCCCCCGACCTCGGAGATGAACTCACGCAGCTGGTCCTCAGAGTCGATCTTGCCCTTGTAGGTCATGACCTTCTCTTGGTAATCAAAGTACAGCTTAGGGTCTTGTTGATAGAGCGACAAGGCTAAGGCCGCAGCCTTGACCGAGGTCTCAGATAAGATTGGGAACTCAATGTAGAAGATGGCCACATCCTCTTCTTGGGCTAAGCGATGAGTGAAGGGACGTACCACCTTGCAATAACCGCAATTGACGTCGTAGAACTCGATCAAATAGTGCTTAGCGTCACGGTTACCACGTACTGGCACCAGATCGTTAGTGCGCAGCTCATCGATCGCCGTGACAATCAGCTCTTGTTGCTGCTCTTGCTGCGCCTGCTCTAAGGCGCGGGCGGTATCCACCAAGATTTCTGGGTGGCTAATGAGGTAGTTGCGCACAATTTGCTCGATGGCCGCTTGCTCCTCGGCGTTAAAGACCTCAGTGGTCTGTTCCTCTTCAGCAACGGCAGCACCACCCCACAGCGTGAGCAGGCTCAAGGTGAGCGGAGCTAACTTACGACCAAGGCGCGAACGTAATGAAAGATGAGCGGACATCAGCATTTCCTTACAAAAAGATAGGGTCAAGCGCTTAAGCATAGCAAAGCGCTTGCCCATTATAACGGCAAGCTCATGCCGCCGGAGCAACCATATAACTTCATGCTAATAAGTCTCTACACCCCATATGTTCAGACAGGTAAGGCACACCCCAAGAGCTGAGTCCAAGCACTGCGGCCAACCACTAATAATGAGGTGCCCTCACCGCTAGTAGCGCGCTCGTTAGGGCGCAACACCGAGCTGTACAGCCCTAGTGGTTTTAACCCATCTTTGCTGCCCTTTGCGTCAGGCCCAGCTTGAACAAGATGAACGCGCCTGCACCACAGACCAGCATCACCAGCATCAAGGGCACCATGGAGGTCTCGCCCATGAGGCCGACTAAAGGCGCGGTCAAGGCGCCAAATAAGAAGGTGAGCACGCCAAACAAGCCTGTGGCTGCGCCCGCGCCGCCCTGGCGTAGTGCCATCACCTCGGTAAAGCCGGTGCTTTGTGCCGCGCCATTCATCACGATAAAGAGCGCTAGGCTCACCGCCACCAAGTAAAAACTGTGGAGCTCCAAGATAATCTCGGTGAGCAAGCCTAGTGGAGCAAGCAGCAACAGCACAATCGACGCCAGCGCAATCTTGCGCTCAGGGATGCGCCGTGCCAGCCACGCCGCCGCATTCGCCCCTACCGTGACGCAGACGGCGTTGAGGCCAAACACCAAGGAGTACTCAAAGGGCGTGAGACCAAAGATCTCTTGAAAGATGAAAGGCGAGGCCGCTAAATAGCCAAAGAAGGCACCCGAAATCAATGACAGCGCCAGGGCCAGGCACATAAAGGGCGGATTCTTGAGCTCACGCCCCAGGTCAAAGATCGCCTCTTTAATCTGCGGACTGCGCTTATCTGGAGGTAAGGTCTCGTCAATAGCCTTGAACGAGGCCAATAGCAATAAGGAACCCCAGAGCGCCAGAAAGAGGAACAGCGCGGGCCAATCAAAGTGTGTAGCGATGAGCGAACCGCAGATCGGGCCTAAGATCGGCGCCAAGCTGTTGATCGTCATGAGCAAGCTCATGAACTGCGTTAAGCGCGCCCCTTGGTACAGATCGCAGGCAATGGCACGAGACAGCACAATGCCTCCAGCTCCGGCTAAGCCCTGAAAGAAACGGGCAATAATCAAGAAGGTGATATTGGGCGCGAGTGCACACGCCACCGAAGACAGGGCAAAAACCACTAAGCTCGCGTAGAGCGGGCGTTTGCGCCCATAGGCATCGGAAATCGGTCCAATGAAGAGTTGGCCTAAGGCTAGACCTAAGAAGGAAGTGGTGAGCGTCAGCTGGATCGCTGCAGCGTCCGTATTGAGCTCACGGGTAATGGCTGGGAGCGCCGGAAGGTAAAGATCAGTGCAGAACGGGCCAAATGCGGCGAGCATCGCCAACATGATGATGTTGACCCAAGCGATGTGATCAGTGGTGGTTATCGTTTCACTGTTAATGTCCTTTGTCATAATGGGAATCCCCGCCTCGGCCGCAGCAAGCTGCGGTCAGTTGCTTCCACCTAAAGCTTGATGGTCAGGCCGTTCAGTCTGATGCGTTCTTAGCAGCTGAACTTAAGCCTAAGCTTTAGCAGAAGGGGACAGACGTAAGAATGAGCTCCGTTTGCGGTGACCATCACTCACCGTATGGTCAACTCAGTCATCACGTCCGCACGGCCCAGCGGGCCGAAAAAAGTATTGCGTTGCAATATTGTAACGCGGCCCGACCACATCTCTATTTTGGTCGGGCCGAGGTTGGGAGCTAGCGCGAATTTTCGCTCTTTCTGCGTGCAATCTCAGCCGTTGAGCTGTGACTTGCATGCGCGCTGTGCCGTCGCTAGAAACGGTGCTGCTTGAGACCAAGCTGGAACAAGACAATTGCACAGACCGTGCACACTGCCATGATGACAAGCTGTGGCACCATCGAGGACTCACCCATGAGGCCGACGAGCGGCGCACTAATCGCACCAAAGACGAATTGGAGCACGCCAAAGAGGCCCGAGGCGGCGCCCGCACCGCCCGAGCGTGCGCCCATCACCAGGCCAAAACCTGCGGTCTGGGCGGCACCCATCATCGCCACGAATAAGGCAAAGCTCAGGCACACGATGACGATGCTGTTCAGCTCTAAGCACACATTAAAGCCCAAAGCCACTGTGGCAACGAGCTGTAAGAACAACGCAAGCTTGACCACGAAGGGCTCGGAGAGGCGCTTGGCCATCATGCCTGCGATGTTGGCGGCCACCGTGATGCACACGGCATTGAGGGCGAAGACTACCGAGTACGCAAACGGGCTTAAGCCAAAGATGGTCTGGAAGATAAAAGGCGAGGAGGCCAAATAACCAAAGAAGCTACCTTGAACAAAGGACAAGGACAGGGCCAGACACATGAAGCGTGCGTTCGTGAACTCCTTGCACATGCCCCAAATGGCTCCGCTAATCTGAGGCGAGCGCTTAGCAGGCGGCAAGCTCTCAGGTACCGCCTTGAACGAGCCTAACAAGAGCAGCACGCCCCACAGCGCCAAGAAGAGGAACATCGCTGGCCAATCAAAGAAGGTCGAGATAAGCGAGCCCACGATTGGACCTAAGATCGGCGCTAAGCTGTTCACGGTCATGAGCAGACTCATGAACTGCGTCAAGCGTGCTCCTTGGTACATATCACAGGCGATAGCACGCGACAGCACAATGCCACCGGCGCCGGCCATACCTTGGAACAGACGGGCGATGATGAGGAAGGTGATGTTCGGGGCTAAGGCACAGGCGACCGACGAGAGCGCAAAGACGATCAGGCTCAGATAGAGCGGGCGCTTACGCCCAAAGGCATCGGAGATTGGTCCAATGAAGAGCTGACCTAAGGCCAAACCTAAGAACGACGTGGTCAGCGTCAGCTGCATAGTCGAAGCATCGGTTTGGAGCTCACGGGTAATGGTTGGGACCGCCGGTAAGTACAGGTCGGTGCAGAATGGACCAAAAGCAGCGAGCATGCCCAGCATGATAATGGAGCTCCACGCAATCTTATCGCTGGTGGTGACTTGCTCCACTACGGTCGGCTGAATGCCCGTAGGTCCATGATCGGCGGTGGCGGCAGCAGCTGCGGCGTCTTGTTGCTTGTGCAGCTGAGCCTCAATGTTGTTTAGTTCAGTGGTGGTGAGATCTGGTGCAGTAACGTTATCCTTTGCCATGCAGCATATTATCCAAAGACATGGGAGCAAGCGCGGCTCACTCCTAGTTGCTCCTCACCTTGAACCCACTAGGCCCAGCATTCTTGCTGCTCAGAGCTAAGGCAGGAGGGGGCAAAAGTTAGCTTGCCAAGACTAACAAGGTACTCGAACTGGCAACGGCGCCACCGCTTGAGGCCACAAGCGGGCGCAAGATTTCCGGCAAATTCACCTTTGCGATGCCGCGCATTATAACGGCAATTGGTCAGATCGCGCCGCTTTAATGTCGAGCCCGCTTATCGGGCAAATTTGCACCACAACAAAGCAAAAAATGACGGGACCTGCTGCGAGTGGAGCAGGCGCTGGGAGCGGGCGCTCTGATCTGCGTTAAGTGCGCAGAGCGATGCTGGGAGCTGGCGCTTAGCTCGAAGAGCGGATTTCGAGGCTCGGCTCGATGAGCTGGATGCGTGGCTCGCTCTTTTTGAGCATGTCATAAGCGCAGTAACCAAGCTCCATATCAGGCGTCTTGACCGCCGTGATCGGCGCAGGGAAAAAGCGGCACCAATCCGGATCGCCAATCGAGACTAAGGCCATATCCTGCGGCATCTGGACATTGCGCTGGGTGAGCGCATAGACCACACCAGAGGTGATGGCATTGTTGGCCGTGATGATGGCGCTCGGGCGATCACTGCGCTTGAGCAAGATGTCCGCGCGCATAATCGCTTGGTTATAGAGCTCGCTGTACTCTAAGGCATCAAGCTCAAAGCACTCGAGGCCATAGCTCTTAGCGGCATTAAGACGCTCACGAAAAGTGTAGAGACTGGATTTACCCGACAAAAAGGCAATGCGCTCATGACCGCGTGCCCTAAGGTGCTCGTAGGCAATAGCCACCGCCTGCGCATTGTCGAGTAAGGCGCACTTATAGTCCTTATCTTCCCAGGGACGGTCGACCGTGACCACATTGCGGCAATTGAGATTAATGGTGAGCGGCGCCCCGACCGGCATGGCGATGAGGCCCAGTAAGTCGCATTGATTGAAATCAGTTAAGAGCTGGCGCTCGACCACCGCGCTTTCATTGCTTACCCCTAGGATAATGCGTACGCCGTCTTCGTGCGCGCGCTGACTGATGGCATTGAGCACGCCTGCGGAAAAGGGATTGTTGAGATCGGCGACGATTACGCCTAAGCACTTATTCTCGTCTACAGGTACGGTGACTTTGCTCTTGCCCTTGGGTTCAGGCTTTAAGCCTAAGGCGCGTGCTTTGGCCAAGACGCGTTCACGGGTATTGGCTGCGACCATTTCCGGCCGGGTTAAAGCCCGCGACACGGTAGCCACAGAGATTCCGAGCTCTCGAGCAATTTGCGTATTAGTGGCCATATCCAACCCCACAGTCCATCGCAACGCGCTTGCCTAGCCAACCGAGACCAAAGACAAGAAAAGCTAGCCGAGGCTAGCTTCGTTCTGAGTCTAGCTGAGCTTGCCACGCAAGCTCAGTACAAAGTACTAGAGCACCACCTTGAGCCAAGCACTACATTTACCGGCCATTGCTGGCTGAGTCAATGAATGCTTGCCGTGACACAAGAATAAGCGCACAGCGCTTAGACCTGCTGCTTTACTGGCTATCCCTTCCACTAAAGCACTTAGTCTGTGGTATTGGTGGCTCAAGGTAAGCTAAGTGAAGTTCTATCCCTATGGGCGCGGAGTATCGGGCCAAACGGCCTCAACCCTTTGCCCCAATCACTTAGTAGTGCAAGCTAACCTTATCACAAGCACCCGGTCTTAGGCAAACCCAATGCAAAGTTCTGCAAAGATTACATCGAGTTTTGCAACAAACCTCTCACTTTGTGTCGCGCATAATTAAGCTAGAAACATCCCAAAGTAGGCATTTGATGGCTCAATTACCATCACCAGGACAATTTGGTGCATGCACCATCATGGGTCACACGCCCTAACATTGAGGGCTGATCTTCGCCCGTGCTACCACCAATACTCAGAGCAGACATAGCCCCTACTCCCGCCTGGTACTGTGTTTGCGCTGTGCTTCCACTGACTGTGCTTTCGTTGGCTCTGTGCTTGCGCTGACTGAGCGCGCTGGTACTGTACCCGCGCTGGCACTGTTTCTAGCCAGCTTGGTACTGGGTTTCCGTTCAGCAAGGCACTACGCTCGCGCCGGTGCCGCTCAGCGGGCACTGTGCCCGTGCCCAGTGAGCCCCTGCTGGAAGTTCCCGCTTAATCTTCGGATTCCGGGCTATCGTCTTCAAGGATATCCACCACCGGGACTTCACCTGAGGTGAGCTGATCCATATGCTCCTGTACCACCAGGGCATGCTTGAAGGCGTTGGACTCGGCCTTCTTGAGCTTGCGGCTTTTAGCGAGATCGCGCTTGACACTGCGCTCAGATAAGCGCACGTCATCTAGGCTTAAATATTTGCTGATGATCTTGTTGGTGTAGGCATCATCAAACATGCAATGCAGCGCCCGGCGCCACTGGACCGGACGGCGCTTGAGCGTGTAGTAGCGCTCGATCTCCAACACCCGGCATAAGGTGTGGAGCACATCGCAGAACATGTAGCTGTGATCATTGCGAATGGCGCGGCGCACGTTGTTGATGATGTTATCAAGCGGCTTGAGCGCCCGCAGCGAGGCACGAATCGCAGGCTCGGCGGCATAGTACTGCTCAAAGAACACAAAGTTCTCACGCAAGAAAGCAATGGTGCGATCAGCTCCGGCAAACTTCCCCAGCCAGCGCCGCTCGTAAATGCTAAAGAGCTTCATGCATTCCAGCAGCGTCTTGCACGAACCTAAGCTGCGAAAGTGATTGGTGAAGTCGTTAAAGTCCGAGGCGGAGACATCAGGACCGTAGCTCCCGGCTAAGGCTAAGGCCTCGTCGAGCATGGAACTAACACAGCGCTGATAGATGGCCTGCGGGTAAACCTCACGCAGCGGCTCATCAAACTCTTGGAGCGCCCCGGTGACAAAGTAAATCGGGTCGACTAAGCCGCGCTCTTTGAGGTCTTGTAAGGCACGCTGCCACATCTGAGCCTGCGCTCCTGGACGGTCATAGTCCTTAGGCAGGTTAAAGACTTTCAGCAGCTCTTGGTCGCCTTTGAAATCAAGGCCCATGATGAAGTAAAAGGGGTGCTCGACCAGCAAGTTAGCGCTGGTGAGCATGCGCAGCGGTACAACCTCGATGTAAATAATCGGGTAGCAAGGATTGAGGCGGCGCTGGTTGAACTCGTTGAGTTCACGCAGACCATAGCGCAATAAGGAGCTTAAGCGGTTGACCGAGACCTGAATCTTAAAACGCGCCTGTACCTGCGTGGAGATTTCCTCTAAGGACAGGCCACGCGCATTGAGCTCTTTGACCGCAGCTAAGAGCTCAGGGGCCATGGCATAGCGCGAGCCCCGGTACTTGGCCGCCGGCGTCAGCTCAGCTAAACGCGAGGACACGCCGCGTGATTTGTAAATCGAGCGGACATTGGTGTTAGCTTGGACGTTTCTGAGCTCCCAGAACTCATAACTAAAAGGACTTTGGTAGTGCACGCGGCTTTGAGTCGGGGCCGCACCATCTTCTGCGGTCCAATCTGCTCCTTGGGACTGGGCGTGGAGAGCCATGCTCTCATTTTTCAGGGCTTCAAAATCGTAGGTGCGCAGGGCTTGGGCCTTAGCGGCCTCGTCCAGGTAAGGAAAGGTCAGAGCCGTCTCTAAGGCTGCACGCTGGTACTCTTCATGGGCAAGCAAGGCCGCCATGTCCTCTGCGCTCAGGTCACCATTTAAAGCCTGATCGCGGGCCATGCCTTGCCCCAGACTCTTGATGAGGCTTAAGACCTCAGCACCAGACTTGGCCTCATCTAAATTAGGGCCATAGACCTGCTGCATCAATTCGTCTCTTAGCTTGTTGCTATCCTGCATATCGAGCCAAAGTCCAGTCCAAACCAGTCATTCAACTAAGTACAAGTGCGTTACTTAGCCGTTATCGCCTCATAGGCAATGTCCCAATAAAGTCACTGCAACCATCTGTACTATGAACCTCCCAGCCCTAGGGAAAGCTTGGATCGATACAGCGTGCTTTCGGGCCCCAGCCCCATGGGTACGGCTCTTGAAGCCCTACCTCAACATTACTAGTCGGCTCCCGCGCGTATCTCTGCTTCGTGTTAACCTCACGCGCAGTGTTAGTCTCACGCTGAGGACAGCCCTTAACGCCCAAGCTGGCGCAAAGGCTGAGAGCATACGCTCACGCTCGGCACGTTCGAGGTGCCTTAAGACCAAATCGGCTATCCCTTTGGGCACAATTCCCCGCCCCAGCGTCCAGACTCACTCTTGAACAAACCCAGACTCGATAACCTCTTAGTCCAGACGCAAGCAATCCACACGGAACCAATAATGTCACGGGCATTTAACGCACCATTCAGGTGCAATGGTGCCCGCCCAACTTAAGCTTTGCACACTATGTGCCAGTAACCAGCAAATTTGACCGGTACAAACTGAGCTCAAGGCCAATAACCATGCGGTTTTAGTACCTATCTAGATACAAGTTTTATTACCTAGAGGTAGACTAAGACGAGTCTTGCTCTGGCCGCCCTGTTTGGCGCAGCGTGGTCTACCCTTAAGCGGGATTGCTTAAGCGCTTAAGCCCGTGTTTAAGTCAAATGTAAACGTTTACATCATGGCACACAACCACACTTAATTGCAGATTTGCCCCCATTGTCTACCCAAAAGGGCAATTGTGGTATCGTGTACCGTGCCGCCTAGCTCGCAATTTGGACAAAAAGCGCACAAATATCGGCCCCGTACCTCTAGGGTGCCAGGTGCGCCCAAAATGGGCTACTACCAACAGACTTGGGCTCTAGCTATTACAGCACAGGAAATCGTTTCCAAGTTTAAGCGCGCATAAAAGCCGTTTTGTCTACAGTTGTGCTCGCGTCAAGTGAGCTCTTTTTTCTCCCGCCATAAAGCCGGTCCGTTAGTCATTTGTGCCGTCCATTGAGTGCACATTAAGCTCTAAGCTCTCCTCCATATTGCCCCGCACTTAGTCTCTGTGCCCGTGTACTGATCTGTTTAAGTTAAACTGCTGAAAAAAGTTTCACGCTGTAACTAGCTGCAACCTTGACGACCATAATTTGCTTTCTGCTCAAGCAGCTGTGCGCCCCTATGATTTTATGTTTTCGTCGTCGCGCCGACAGGCCCCCGCCCCCGTCCCCAAGAGGAAGAAAAAACACACACACAAAAAAAAAGGCCATGCCTTAATGGCACAGCCTGATGAAAACTTGCTTGCTCCTTGGTTTACGGCTGCAGCGGACCGTAGAAGTAAGAGGCGGTGGCACCACCATCAACCAAGAAATCAGAACCGGTGATGAAGGCACCACGCTCCGTCATGATGAGCTCGGCGACATTGGCCACCTCATCGGCGGTACCAGGACGCCCAGCCGGGCAACGGGCGAACATATCTTGATAGAAATCACCGCGTGGACCATTGAACTCATCGAGGGCGAGCGGCGTCACGATGATGCCCGGTGAGATCGAATTAATACGGGCCCCGCGCTCACCCCACTTGACCGCCTCAGCCATGACACGCTTGACGTTGCAGCGCTTGGCCAGCTGATAGGCATGCAAGGTGTCTTTGATATTCTGAGGCTGGAGCACCTCCAGCGAGAGCAGCTCTTCGCTTGGCGTGCACGCCAGATGGCGATCAATCTCCGCGCCTAAAGCCGGCATACGATGTCCCGATTGGCTTGAGATGGTAACACCAGTACCACCAGGGGCGATCACCTTACCTACCTCTTCTAACAGCACTGCTGTGCCGTAGAGGTCGACCTTGAGAATGGTCTCAATTGAGGCTTGGCTTGGGGACACACCGGCGGCATTAACCAGCATCTTGATCGGACCTAACTGCTGAGCCTGCTCAATCATTGCGACAATCGAGGCCCGGTCAGCTAAATCCATAGCATAGGGCGCAGCGTCAAAGCCCGCCTGGTTCATGATGGCCGCCATGTCCTGAGCGTGCTCCAGGCTCTTATCGCCAATCACGATCTTGTGGCCGTAGCCTAAACGACGCGCGATCGCCAGACCAATCTGCCCGGCACCGGTGAGAATCATAACGTCCATACTTCTATCCTAATCAGCTGAGCGCAGAGTAAAGCGCGTGATTTCCGCAGGTACTAAGACGCGGCAGGAGAAGCCCGACCAAATGCCGGTGCCATTGGAGACGTAGATCTTCGTGCGCTCATTGACCTGATACAGGCCCGAGACATAGCCTAAATTAAAGCGTGCGATGAGCGGCTGTAAAAAGAACATCGTGCCGCCATGGGTGTGGCCGGTTAAAACTAAATCGACGTCCGGATTTTGCGCCATGATGGTCGGCTCGTGCGCCAGCAGGATCTTGACCACCGCTTCATTGTCACTCACATCACTCAAAGCATCGGTGACATAGGAGCTGACATTGAGCGCGGCACTACCGGCGGCAGCCCCTACTGCAGCGACGCTATCGGTCCAGTGACGATAGGCGGCTTCAGTGAATGGGTATGGACGCACCGTCTTGAGCGCCTTATTTACATCAGCGCCCGCTACTGGGCTTAAGCCCCTACGTGGGTCTGGTACACCGGCAATGGCCAGCGGTACCTTGAGCAGACGCACATGCTCATTATCAAGGAAGGTAATGCCCTGTGCCTCCCAGGTCTCAAGCCACGAGTTCACGCCCGAGTAATATTCATGATTGCCCGTGACCGCGAGCACGCCATAACTTGCCTTCAAGTCATTGAGGGGTAAGAACTCGTCCTTGAGGACCGAGACCGGGCCATCGACCAAGTCACCGGTGATCACCACCAAATCAGGCTTAAGCTCGTTGGTGCGCGCTACCACTCCGGCTAAGAAGTCACGCTTGAGAATTGGACCTAAGTGTAAATCAGTCAGCTGAACAATAGTGAAGCCCTCGAGCTCCTCCGGCAGGTTCTTGATCGCAATTTCGTGCTCGACCACATCCGGCACCGATAACTGGCTAATGGTGCCACCAAAACCTGCCACTAAGGCCACGGCCGCGATGATGCTATGAAGCAAGAGGCGCGGACGACCATAGCCACTGCGCTTATTGACGAAGATAAACTCGCTCTTGCCGACCTGGCGGTGCGCCCCAACCTGAGAACTGGTAGTGGCTACGGCGGCGCCTTTAGTTGCCACCGCTGAGCCCTGAGCGGCGGCAGAGCCCTTAATAGATTGAGCGGCGCTCTTTTGAATAGCACGGGAGCGCTTAAACTTGCGGTACAGCCAGCGCAGGAACAAGCAGATATCCTTGATCAAGGCCATCAGCACCATCAGCATCAGCGCTGAATAGGCCGCCTCCATCGCCACAATCAAGTATGGGGGCAAATCTGGCATCAGGATTGAGCCAAAGTGCGAGTACACCACGTACTTGAGGCCAAAGGCAATCACGAAGGCGCCCAAGATGAGCTTGAGGCCGGTCTTAATTCTAAGCGGCCATACCAGTGAGACCAGGGCGTAAATCACGAAGATCGCCGCCGAGATATGCAATGCTGCCATTGCTTGCTCCTACCAACAAAAGACACACACACTTAAGGCTTCTGCACCGAGCCTAGTTTGCGCCCATTATAAAGACAGTGAATTAGGCTGTAATTAGCTCACAGTCTTAACTGCTTGCCTATTTTTCTCACATCAGGCGCGCTAAACTATGGCCAGTTTGGTGCATCAACCTGGTGCTCAACCACGGGTGTTCTTGGCACAAACTTTGGAGCAAGGGCAGATTGTTTATTGCTTGATGTGAGGTTTGAGGGGCAAAGCTATGGCCATGAGCCCATACTATGTGCAGTACTTGTTAACGCAAGGCGACCTCTTCGGTCGTATCTTGAGCTTTAATGCTGACTTCACCGCCAAGCAGCGCACCTTGCGCCAACAGGACCCCAATGCAATCACCGACAGCCTCTACCGGCTCCATCCGCAGCTGGCGCGCTTTCACGAAGAGCACAATATTTCCTATTACTTTGAGCGCCCGGTCGACCGCTATTGCCTGCTCAAAAACGACGAGCTCGACCAGCTCATCATCTACTTAGGTGCCTGCATCAGCGCCCAGCAGCTGGCGCGCATCACCGTGCAAAGCGAGCTCGATCAAGTCTATGAGGCCATTGGGCGCGATGTTTACAATTTCGCCCTCGACTACGGCTATCTCATCAAGAACTTTGACTACGAGCCCAATCTCTCCGCCTTAAAGCAGGATTGCGCCTACTTAGGGCTGTGCGCGATCAAGGGGTTAAGCACGCTCTTTAGCTCCCAAGAATTAGGCGAGTACTTCACCGACAAACTCATCGCCTACACCAAGGAGCGCAAGCTCAACCCAAGCATCATCACCTCGCACACCCATGTCTTAAGCACGGTGGATACTCCGGCGACCTTGATGAAGGCGCCCGCTCCCGAGCTTATGAACACTCCGGTGCAATATGCGCCGATTGATGCGCACCCGGCACGCGACCCGGCGCAAGCCTTAAGCGCGCGCACCATGTCCTCAGCTGAGCTCAATGATCCGGTGATGAGTGCCCCGGCTCTAACCAATGCCGATCTAGCTAAAAGGCGCATCGAGCTTGAGACCAAGCGCCATGGCAAGAGCGTCAACCCAACTCCTTTTGAGCACATCAAGGGCCCGGCCTTTGGCGTGATCGGCGGTAACAAGGTCGTAGCCATGTCCGATGGCGTCAATGCCTACCTCATCGACAGCGACGAAGATAAAGCGCATATCGAGGCCACCCTGGCGCAATACACGCCCGAGGAGCTCTCAGCTCTGACTCACCACCAGCAAGACCTCAATGAGCCCGAAAGTCAGGTCTTAAAAGCCCTCACGGCCCAAGCGCCCGCCCCTGAGAGCACAAACCAAGCCGCAGACGCTGCACCTGCGGCCCCAGCCGCCGCTGACGCCCCCGTAGCTAAGGCCCAACCGGACGACGCTCATGCCCAGCTTGCGGCTGCATCAATGGCCGACGCATCGTTGGTAGATTTCGACTCAGATTTTGTCGATGAAGACCCAGATTTTGCTGACGATGACGAGTGGGTAAGGAGCCACCTCCTTGCTGATCCACGGCAAGACTCAGATGAGAGCGCCTTTAACGACGGAGCCAACATGGCCCAAGCTCGCACCGACGGAGCCAACATGGCCCAAACCAGCTTCGACGCAGCTAACGCAGCACAAGCCAGCACTGACGGAGCAAACGTGGCACAAACTCACGCCAATGTAGCTCAAACCAGCACCGATGCAGCTAATGTAGCTCAAGCTCACGCCGACGTGGCTCAAGTGAGCAACGCTAGTCCGGTGGCTTCTGAGCCTGCGCCGCACGCTGAACTTGATACCGCGCAGCTTGATTATGAGCACACGGCCCTTTATGCTGGAATCAATACCAAGGAACGCCGGGCTTTTCGTGCAGCCTCCTTACGCCAACATGAGGCTTATCATGATTTAGTCACACCCCCTGAGCGCAAACGCGAGTCCTTAGAGCACGAGACCTTGGTCACCTTGGACTTTAGCCCGAACCAAGTCTTGGAACTGAGCACCTTGATTTTAGAAAGCCAAATCAACGAGTGCTGGTACGAGTACCTCAAGCCTTAGACCACGCCCCAAGGATGCAAGATGAAATTTGACGTAAGCTCTGAGCTGCTCGACTCCGAGCCGCAACTGGGCAATATTAGCCTCAACGAAGACAAGCTCCAGGCCTGCATTGGCCTTAACTGCCAAGAGCTGCAAGATATTTTAGCTAGCCCTAATGCCAAAAAACGCGACGCCCTCTTTGGCAAGGTACTGCGCCGTACCACCACGTTCAAGCCTCACGGTCTGACCATGTTTGCCCTCGATATCAACAATCTGAGCAGCATCACCGGCGACGCCATCCCTTGCCATGACCCGAGATATTTCATGTTCTTAGCTGGTTGCGACAATGGCATGGTGCGCTACGCTCAGCCCGTAGTCGGCAAGCTCAATAATGCGCAAGCTTTCCTCACTCAAGCGCGCGCCCTCACGCAGTTTGTGATGCGGCATATCCCGATTCGCTCACCTCAAGATCAGGCCAACGTCACTCCTATCATTGTATTGCGCCATCTATTGCAAGCCCCTGAAGACTTAGCTCAATTAGCGCAGAGCTATGATTTAGTGGTGGATATCAGCGGCAATAACGAAGAGGCACAACGGCTCATGCCGCAAGCCTATGACGGTCTGAGGGCACAATTGGGCCCTGATTTCCCCCAAAACTTTAACTTTGATGAGCAGAGCTTTGTGGTGCAAAAGCTGGACTACCGCAGGGAACTGCCTCACGCCTCAAAGCCCCAGCTCCTGCAATTCTATGCCCTAACTGACCTCCAGGTAGCAGCTCAAGAGCTCGAGCAATCAGAGCAAGAGCCAACCTCCGCCCCAAGCCAAGCCCTAACTGATGCGCTGATGGGCAACATCTCCATTGTCGGTACCACGCTTCCTGAAGAGGATGCTCCTGATCTGCCGGACGCTTTGATCTGCCTGTGGAACATCGCAAATATGTTACAGCGCAAGGAAGATTATTACACCAGCGGCCAGGGCTATCGCAGCATCCGCAGCACCGGCATCAATCGAGCGCTGCAAGCGATTGCGACCATCGCGGCCCTAACCCCGCAATGTGATGATCAATACGCAGGCTGATGCCATGTGCTCATTAATGATGCCATCCCGCTAACTACGTCCCGGCGCCTGAGCTACGACCAATAAAGGAGCGTCTATGCAATTTGACGTCAGTTCCAATCTCTTCGCGCAAGATCCGAACTCTAACAAAGAAGTGCTCCAAGCCCAAATTGAGGCACTCCTGGGGATGGAATACACTGACTTTCTAAAATGCATCACGCAAAACCAGCCGCGCAAGATGGACGAGCTCTATGGCAAGATCTTGCATAGCTGCGTGCAAGTTAAGCGTCGGAGTATCGTGGCCTTTACCCTTGACCTGAGCAATTTCGCCTCCGTCTATGCGGGCACCGTAACCTCGAGCCCTAAGCCGCTCAACTTTATGTTCCTTGCAGATACCGCCACGCGCCAGCCTTTTTATGCGTTCCAGGTCAAGGGCAAGCTCGAGACCGTATCTGACTTTTTGGCCCAAGCGCGCCAGGCAACGCAGTTTGTCATGCGCCACTCCAAGATCCGCACGCCTCAAGACCAAAAGAACGCTACACCAGTATTGATCTTACGTCACGACCTTGCCCGCAATAATGACTTAAGCCTATTAGAGGCAGCAGGCTATGACTTCGTAGTTGACTACTACCACAACCAGCCCGACATCACCAACATCATCGATCAACATATAGCGTCACTGCGCAAATTTTTCGTGCCCGCCTTTCTTGAGGGCATCACCCCCACAAGCGTCACTCTAATGATGAAACCAACCGAGTTTAAGCCGGTTATGACCTCAAAACAGCAAGAAAAAACGCTTAAGGTCCTCATGTCCGTTGATCGCGGAAATATGGTGCACTTACTTGAGCCCCACCCGCGTGCCGAGTGGGTACCCTTAATGGAGCAGGCTGCACGTGAGTCAAGTCACGTGTTAGGCACAAATATGACCGATTTTGATCTCTCGAACCTGGGCGAAATGCTCAAAGCCTATTGGTCGACGGCTGGTTACTTTCGCATGCAAGAACAAGACTTTGCCAGGGGTGCAAGTTATCGCCAGCTCTCAGCCAAGAAGATAGACATGACCATTCGCGGCTGTGTTGCTCTGGCCATCTTAACCAACACCCGCTAAACCCAAAAGGCTGGCCTAAGTAAGCTTGGGACAGCTGCCCCTAGTAAGCTTGGGAAAATGTTTTGAGCGGCTTTTTTCACCTATTGCCGCCACCCCTGTCCTACAATAGCCGAGTTGACTTAACGAACAAGGGGCTAATCATGAGTGATGAGTTTTACTATCCCTACCCTGATGTCACCACAGTTTTCGACCAAGACAAGGTTCAGCTACTGCTAGGCTTTGGAACCCAGGAGCTTGAGCAGCACTTCCTGCACGGCAGTATTGAAGAGCTTGACGCCATTAGCGCCCAGCTCTTAGCCCTCTGTCCGCTCAGTGAGCCCCATCACTTTAAACTCTGCGTCTTAGATCTGGCCAACTTGGGGGCCGAGTGCCACACGGACTGGGTTCACCATGAGCCGCAGCTTTATGTCATGCTGCTGGATGCGAGCGATGAGTCCTGGCGCTACGTCGCCCCCTACGAGGGCAAGCGCGAGAATGCGCACGATTTTCTCAATAATGTGCACAAGGTGCAGGCCTATCTTGCTCAAGTCTATGACCTAAGTCAGCCCCACCT
This sequence comes from uncultured Anaerobiospirillum sp., assembly GCA_944390115.1. Taxonomy (GTDB): domain Bacteria; phylum Pseudomonadota; class Gammaproteobacteria; order Enterobacterales; family Succinivibrionaceae; genus Anaerobiospirillum. The sequence goes on along the minus strand of CALXOW010000003.1, from coordinate 5,636 downwards.
GCGCTATTACGCCACGCCCGACCTCATTATTGGCCAACGTCAGGATGATCTTAGCTTCTTAGAGCAGCTGATTGCGGCCAACTATGACTGTGTAGTCAACTTTCAAGAAGGTTGCACCATTGCCCATGACATCAAGATCTGGAGTCTAATGTCAGGCTTTCTGGAACCAGCGATGGCACATCCTATCCCTGAAATCCGCGATAAAGTTGCCAACAAGAAGGTGCCCCGCTCACTGCAGCCTCAGCTCCACCTCAATGAGCAAAAAACTTCACTTAATCTCAACATCTTTATTGGCCCGCGCGACATTGAGGAATTAAGACCGCACTTCCAGCGGGTGGCCGATATTATGATTGAATGCGGCGAGCAAGACCCGAGCACCCTAAACGCAATCAGCGCTGACTATCATCTCGAGTTTTCCTTGGTGACCCGTTACTTCGCAGCTGACGGTACGACCCATTTTGAGCGTAACGATGATGCGATTGATCTTGCGTCCTGCCTAGGTGCGCTGATGGTGCTGGGCAGCACTATTAAAAAACAAGAACCATACGATATCTACTGCAACTGCATGCTCGCGCAGAACCTAGCTTACACCTTGGCTCATGAAGAGGAAGTATTCACCAATAGCCAAGGCTTCCATACGGTGGAGCCTGAGACCTTGCTGAAGCTGCTCAAGATCCTCTCTATCTGCAACAATTTGGAAATTATGGGCTGTCTCAAGGAGGAAGAAAAAAGCGATTAAGTGGCCTCACCACGCCCCCAGGCACCCACCAAGCCTACAGGCGCCCGCCTTAGGCACGGGCAGGCGCCGCGCCGCTAAAAGCGGGACCCAAGTGCGAAAAAAGGAGCTCTGCTGCATACAGAACTATGTTACGCCGCCTTGAGCAAGCTATAATCGGGGCATGTCTTTTCAAGTGAGGTAAATCATGGCTTTTACGCTCAGCTCAAAACCTAGCACTTTAGAGATGCCTTTTAATGAGAAATTGCTCCAAGAACGGCTTGGTTACGATGTAGCGGGCATCATCAAGTACTTAGGCCCCGTGTCACAGCGCGAGGCCGATGAGTTCTGGGCGCATATCTTAAGCCACAAGACGCCTCTTATCCCACATGGCCTCAAGCTCTACGCCCTTGATGTCACTAATCTCGACGTCGAGCTCCATGGCTTTGCCGCTACCCATCAACCTGATGTCTATATGTTCTTGGCTGATAGCGTTTATCATACCCCGCGCTATCTGTATCATTTTGAGGGCAAGCAGGACGTTGCCGCCAACTACTTAACCAATGTGCGCAAGGTGCAGCAATTTATCGCGCGTCACGCTCGTATCCGCCGTCCTCAAGATCAAGCAAACGCTCAGCCGGTCTTGATCTTCACTAAGCACGCTGATCGTCTTAACTATTTAGAACAAATGACCGCTGCAGGCTTTGACCTCATGATTGACTTTCACCAAGGCTGCACTGCGGCTATTGCCGCCACCAAAGCAGCGCTCAAGTACTTAAAAAAGGATGAGCGCGCTCCCATTGAACTGCCGCCTGAAGAAAGCGTAATGTTGAAGATTAAGGGCAAACGCGTCCCCCTTAAGACTTGGGTTAGCATCAACCCGGAAGTGTTCCAAACAAAGCTTGCAGAGTTCCAAGGCCATGCACGCGAACAACTGAAATCCTACCAGCTCGACCCTAACAATCCGCAACGCATCACCAACGAATTTGGCTATTTCTACCAATTAGTCAAGGAACAAACCAAAGCCAACGGCACTACCAAATATGTGATCGACGAGGAGGCAGTACGCGAAGCCGCCGCGATTCATACCAGCATCACTGTAGCAACCACCATCAGCGACTGCACCTACCTCGAGGCATTTGGGGCGGTCCTCTCCCCTTTTGCGATGGCGCAGCTATTGCGCGAACAAGAGGAAGAAGTGGCCCCAAACTTTAAATGTCACGGCTATTACGATATGCCTAAGCAGGCCGCGCGCAATTTAATCCAAGCTCAAGCCTTTTACTCGCTGATTTCGGGCACTGAATGTGTCAATCCGTCGTTCCTCACGCCCTAGCATTAACCCCAATTGTAAGTGAGGTCAGCCATGCTTTTTGTCCCCAAGCTCCCGGTAGATAGCACTAAGCGCAGGCCATGCGGCTCGAATCAGTTGGGGCTAATGGCCCCAAGCGATAAGCTGCAGCACGAAGCAAGGACTGTTCATAATCAGAGCAGCTACACCCACGACTGGCACCGAGCAATCAAAACCAAGGTACTGCAGACCCAGACGGTATGCTCACCCTGGTCCAATTTAGAGAGCACCGTCCCTGCATATATGCGCTTTTAGCGCACGGCGCTGACCACCTGGAACCGACTAACCCCCTGAACCTAGAGGAGCCCTTCTATGAGCACAAAAGAGCAGCCTATCTCCAACCTTGGCCTCTCGGGCTTCATTGCCCAGCGCGTGCAGCGCAAGGATGGCAGCTACCGCTGCACTTTGCGTTGCAAGCCTAAGGGCTCGGACAAGTTTATCCCCGCAGGCAAGATCGACGAGGGTGAATTTGGTGTCGTCAGCTTCCGGGACGAGTTTATTGAGCGCTTTCCTCAGCTTAAGGGCGTGACCGTGATCCGCAAGCCCGATCGCAGCTACGTTTACCTCAATTCCACCGAGCCAGTAAAGGTAGAGGCACCAAGCGCCCCGGCGCCCGCACCTCAAGCCCAACCTAAACCGCAAAGTGCCGCCCCGACCTTACAGCCAAGCGAGCATCCGATTGCTGAGCTGAACTTACCTGGTTTTATTGCCCAGCGCAACAAGCGCGCCGACGGCACCTATCGCTGCAGCTTACGCTACAAGCTCAAGGGCTCAACTAAGTGCCCAAGCGTAGGCAAGGTCGCAGGCAACGACGAGTTTGGCCCAATCCTTTTCAATGACAGCTTTGTCGCGCTCTACCCTAAGCTCAAGGAGCTCACGGTCCTGCGCACCAGCGACCGAGGCTATGTCTACCTTGAGGGCGCACTTAAGCTGCCTGAGGACACTGCCCAGGCCCCGGCCGCTAAGCCTGCTACCAAGAAAGCTACCACCAAGAAGGCTCCGACCAAGTCCACGGGCGCTAAGAGCGCTGCGACCAAGCCTACAGCCGCAAAGACCACAGCCACTAAGACTGATGTTGCCGCAACTGAGGCCCCTACGGCCGCAACTAAGGCAGCTAAGAGTTCTGCGGCTAAGCTTACGGCCGCAAAGACCGCAACCACTAAGACTGATGTCGCCGCAACTGAGGTCCCTAAGACCGCTGAGGCCAAGCCTGCGACCACTAAGACCTCGGCGGCCAAGGCTAGCGCTAAAGCTGCCAGCGCGCAGAACGCTGAAGCTAAGCCTGCGACTAAGCCAGCCGCTACTGAGACTGAAACTCAGCCTCAGAACACTAAGGCCCAGGCTGAACCGGCAGCGGGCACGCTCACGCTTAAGACACTGCGCACTCAGACTTCCTCGAACTTAAATGGTGGCCTGTACGGTAATGAAGCTGAAAATCAGAACCTGCCAGGCTTTTGGCTCAACTGCCCAGGTGAGCCAAGCGAGGACGACGTCAAGGCCATTTTCGGCTGTGCGACAGCACAGTTAGGCCAGCTGATGGCTCAGTTCAGCCCAGAGAAGGCTGAGCAATTCTTCCTTGAGCAAATCAAGCATAAGCAACACGACCCGAAGCGCCGTCTGTTCTTGCTGAGTGTTGACCTCAATAATCTGCCTTCAGTTCAGGGCTCTTCCGGGGCACGCTCTGAGCAAGCGGCACTGCCTTACCTGTTCTTAGCCGAAGATCAGTGGGCGGCTCCGTGCTATGTTGGCGCACCTCAAGGCAATGTCAGCTCCATTGAGGGCTTATGTGATGAAGCGGAGCGCCTCTCAGACTTAGTGCAAGCGACGCGGGGCACCCCAGAGCCTGATGACAGCGATGAACAGCGCGCCTACCGTCCGGTTCTACTGTTAGGCCCAAAACTTAGCAGCAAGTCTGCCCTGACCTACTGCGCTGATGCCAACTTTGATTTGATCACTCAGCTTGACTCCAAGAGCGCAGTGGGAGCATCGGCCTTGGATATGGCAGCGCGCTTTAATATCGTCAGCGCCCAAAACCGCATTGCGACCAACCCGCAGTGGCATCATTTAGCCCTGCCTCCGGCCACCGATCTGGAGCTGGAAGGTGAAGACGATACCATCTTGGTGCACTTACACGTCTTGCTCAACAACCAAGGCTACGAAGCCACGATCAAGCGCTACACCCAAATGGCTCAGAGCTTCATTGAGCATAAGCGCGCGGGCAGCACGCCTGACGCTAATGACCTGCAAAGCCTCAAGCTCAAGCTGGTTACGGCAAGTGGCGAGCAAAAGAGCTATCAGCTCAACACCAAGAATATTGAGCAACAGGCCTTAGCCCCTAACCTCATGGTTTTAGGCACGACCATCGCCAACCTCACCGGGAGCGAACTGGTACGTGGCGCCCAGATGCTGACAGACTATCCTCAGAGCCTGACGGCCTTTGCCCAGCGCGCCGAGCTTAAGTTTACTGGCGCGCAAGGCTCCCGCCTGCTCTTAGCTTGGTCCCTTAACTACATTTTCATCAATCAAGTGCGTTCCTTGCACCCATAATCAGGAGCAATCGCGTGCCCCGTAGTAAAGAATTTCCGATCGCCCAATTAGGGATCCCAGCCTTAGTGACGCAGCGCTCCAAGCGCAGCGATGGTTCCTATCGCTGCTATGTGCGCGCCAAGCTCGATGGGGTCAAATACACTACCGTCGGTCAGGTGCACAATGACCAGGAATATAGCCCGATCAGCTTCTACATTTCCTTTGCTGAGAGCTACCCTCAGGTCAAAAAGGTCACGGTCATCCGCACCATGGACCACAGCTATATCTATCGTGAGGACACCAAGCACCAACCGCCTTTATTAGGCCCACGCCGCTGGTACCACCAGGATGTGATCGCTGCTAATGGCTGGCAGCCTGAACGCAAGCCTAAGGCCCAGAAGGCTAAAGCTCAGAAGGCTAAGCCTGCGCCCGCAAAGCCGCAGGCCACCAAAGCACGCCCGCAAGCAAGCTCAGCTCGGCCTAATTACTCCCGCGAGCAGGTCGATGTACTTAATGATTTCAAGAACCAAATGGGCTATGAGCTCAATCCATTGCAACTGCAGGAGGCCCTGCACCGCTTGGAACTGGGGCAAATTGCAAAAATCACCCAAAGCTACCTGCAACACCATTGTCCGACCAAACCTAACACGCTGCTGCTGATGGTCTTTAACATCGCGGACTTTTCCGACTGCGACTACGCCTTAGAGCAAGATGGCACCAAGTTGCACCAATTGCTGCTCGTCTGCGACTGCGAGCATGAGATTCCGATCTATTTTGACCTGGTGAACTGCGCGCCGCATGATATCAAGGCACTCATCGCTCAGGCTCAGAAGTTTTGTCAGAGGCTGCGCGAAGACGGCGCGTTAAGTGACTTTGAGCTGGCTAACGCCAAGCCACTTATCCTCTACAACGAACAAGAGCAGAGTGATCTGGAGCAAGTAGTCGCGAGTGCGCGCGCTGCCGGTTTTGATTTGATAAAGGAGCCTGCGCACACCCCACTCGTAAGAGTGGGGATAAGCAGGCAGGAGCTTAGAAAAATAAGTGTTG
>CALXOW010000002.1 GCA_944390115.1 uncultured Anaerobiospirillum sp. | reverse complement strand
GTCTTTGAAGAAGAGAAAACTCGCGGCCGTATCCCCGCCCTTACGGACGGGGCATTGGCCGCTAGGTTTAGGTAAATTGTATCCAAGGCCGAAGACCTTTTGACGAGCACTTTTGAAAGGACAGCTCGACTGCGGATGGTTAACGGACGTGACCTTAATGTCAGTCATAATATCAGAACCTGGCAGATCAATGCCCATAGCGCTATTGCCGATCTTAACTGTGTAGTGCTCTTGCAAATAGGCTTGGAATCGATGTTCCACGTAATTACCGATGGCTTTGCCATCAGTGACGCCAAGCAACTCCACATGGTTGAGGCCATTTTGCTGCTCACAAAAATCGTAAGCCGAATGGACCAGATTATCGAGTGTCAATTGAGGCAACATGAGACATCTCCCTGAAACCACCCATCAAGGACCACCCAGAATGGGTACGCGCATCTAATGCGCATAAATCAATTGTAGATCGCAAGTAGTAGCAGAATGGGAAAAAGCACGTTCAAATCCATATCACCAAATTGCACTTAAACGGCGTGAGCATGAAGTTTAGGTCAAGTTCAAGTTAGCCCTAAATCATAGCCACCAATGGCAATGGCCATGACTGTGTTTTTTTCTCACCGATGGGGGTTTTAGCGCATATTTATCACGGATTTCGGGTATAATCGCGCGCGAAAATCGATAAAACGTTAACCCTGTCACGAGGTAGTTCTAAGTGCTTAAGAAAACCAAGATGGTCTGCACCATCGGCCCAAAATCCGAAAAGCGTGAAGTCATGGAATCCCTGCTCAACGCAGGCATGAACGTGATGCGTTTGAACTTTTCGCATGGCGACTTTGAAGAGCACGGCGGCCGTATCACCAACCTCGAAGCCATCATGGCAGAGACGGGCAAGATCTTCGCAGTACTCCTGGACACCCGTGGCCCAGAGATCCGTACTTGCTCCTTAGAGAACGGTCAGGAAATCCAGCTGGTTACCGGCCAGAAGATCACTATTACCACTGACAGCACTTTTGTCGGCAACCGTGAGAAGATCTCGGTTACCTATGCTGACTTAGCCCGTGACTTACACCGTGGTGACATCGTCCTGTTAGACGACGGTTTAATCGCCTTAAAGGTGCTCGACACCACTGACACCGAAGTTTACTGCGAAGTCTTAAACAACGGCGCCTTAGGCGAGAAGAAGGGCGTTAACCTGCCTAACACCCACATCACTATGCCATTCTTATCCGAGCACGATAAGAACGATATCCTCTTTGGTATCAAGCGTGGTGTTGACTTCATCGCTGCTTCCTTTACCCGCAACCGTCAAGACGTCCAAGATATCCGCGACTTCTTAAATGAGAACGGTGGCTCGGACATCAAGATTATCGCTAAGATTGAGAACCAAGAAGGCTTAGACAATTTCGAGGACATCTTAGCTGCTGCCGACGGCATCATGGTTGCCCGTGGTGACTTAGGTGTTGAGATCCCAGCTCAAGAAGTTATCTTCCATCAAAAGCACATCATCAAGCGCTGCAACGAGGTTGGCAAGCCAGTTATCACCGCCACCCAGATGCTGGATTCGATGATCAAGAATCCACGTCCAACCCGTGCTGAGGCCGGTGACGTTGCCAACGCTATCTTAGACGGTACCGATGCAGTTATGCTTTCGGGCGAGTCGGCTAAGGGCAAGTACCCATTAGAGGCGGTCACCACTATGGCCACCATCTGCCGTCGTTCCGATCGCGAGATCAAGGCTCACACCGAGATCAAGTCGCAGAACCCATCGGTTACTGAGGCCGTATCTTTAGCCGCTGTCGACGCTTGCGAGACCTTACGTATTCCGCTCATCGTCGTTGCCACCGAGCACGGCAATGCTCCAGCTGCGTTACGCAAGTACTTCCCAACCTCGCACATCTTAGCTTTAACGCCAAATATCAAGACCGCACGTCAGCTGTGCTTAGTCCGTGGCGTTATCCCTAAGTTAGTCGACCGCATCACCTCGACCGACCAGTTCTTTGCCTTAGGCAAGAAGCTCGCTTTAGAGACTGGTTTAGCCAAGAGCGGCGACAACATCTGCTTAGTTTCCGGCGCCTTAGTTCCATCGGGCACCACCAACACCTTCTCGATTCACACCATCTAATCAAGAAGGCGCCAAGCCCAAGGACTTGGGCCTGGTTACAGCAAAACAAAGGGCAGCCCCCAAAAGGAGCTGCCCTTTGTTTTGCCCTGAAAGCCACTTAAGCGGCCCAAGACGCTTGGCCCAACCTACAGATCCAAGCTAGATTGACCGAGGTTTGGCTCGATTGACCGAAGTTTAGCTAGATTGACCGAGGTTTGGCTCGATTGACCGAGGTCTGGCTCGATTGACCGATAGTTCGGCCCTACTGGTCGCTAGCCCAGCTTTACTGGCCGAAGGCAAAGCCCTTGCGATTGCGCTCACGCTGAGCGGCGTCAATCTCTTCAAACTTCTTGGTGATAGCGGTGTTCTGCTCGTCGCGGATGTCCTCAGGGATTTGGTCCCAGGCTTCCTTGATTGGAGTAATGAGCTTGATCACCTCATTGATCGGAGCCACATCGTTATTGATATTGGCGTCGTTTAAGCGATCCTTCATGTACTCGTACAAGCCAATAATGCGCTCACCTAACTCAGGATCGTAGGAAGGATCAACTGAGCCTTGCAGACCATTGATAATGCCGATGGCCTTACCAATGAAGGTCGACTTCTTGGCAAAATCATTGGTCTCGATATAGCCCTTAGCTTGGTTTAAACGCTCAATTAAACCCTCAAAGAGCATTTGAGTTACACGGTGAGGTGAAGCTACGAGGAGCTCAGCTTCCAGCTTTGTACGATTGTAAGCTTTAAGGTTACGTCCGTACATCTTATTCTCCTATAAACAAGGCAGCCCACAGCACAGTGACACCCTGCTGCTGCGCTTGGCGCGATTAAACCTAGAGCCAACATTATTATAACAGGCCAGTGGCCTCAGCTCTGGGGCGCCCCCTATTCTCTTTTCCGAACGGCATTACGCCAAAAGCTGGCTAGAGCAAAGCTCGCACCAACTTTGGAGCTAGGCGCGAACTTTCAGCTAGGCACCAACTTTTAGTCAGGCGTGAACTTTCATCCGGCTCAGAAAAGAACAAAGGCCTAGACGCCAGCGCGCCTAGACCTTGTGCCCAAACAAATCGGTTTCTAAGCTTCAAAGTCGATCACGACACCACGCAGGTCTTCATTAACGCCTGCCGTATCGACGCCTTTAGCCTTAAGCGACGGATCGGTCATCATATCGTCATGAGCTAAGCGCTGCTCATAAGCTTGAACCGCCGCACGCACCCGCAGGATTTCATCTGATGGGATTTGGCGCAACACTTCGCTTGTTTCCGAGTCAACAATGTTGACCACATTGGCGTTATCAAACTTCTCAGCCGTGTCAAAGCGGATGGCTAAGCGCTTTTGATTTAAGGAAGCGATCACTTCCTTGGCGTTTTCTAACGCCTCTTGGCGGCGCTCTTCTTGCGCTTGAGCCTTTTCGCGCTCATTTTGTTGGCGCAGCTCTTGAGCCAGCTCGCTTTCTTCGTTGATGAAACTATTACGAATGGATACCTGGGCGACAAACGACTCTTTCTTCCACACAGGCTCTTTGATGTCGTCCGGCTTCACCGCCTGAGGCGCACTAGAAGCAGTATTACGGTTGTCCGCAGGATGAGTCTGTACCACTGAGTTAGCGCTCAGGGATGCAGCACTGGAAGTAACCGACTCAGCGCTGGGGGCATCTAGAGCGCGTTTAAGGTCATTATTAGCACGCAGGGCGGCACTGCGCTCAACTAAATCCCTGTCTGACTTAAATACACTTCCGATATCCATTTCTAACTCTCCTTGGGTACCCTTTGAAGGCTTCACACCCAAGAAGACTAGGACTTAGGACTAGTCCGCTTGTTTTGCTGGTGTAAGCCAAATCAAGGCTGTTTGCAGCACTACACTACTTCCCAATTTCGCGCCTGGGCCCAGGGTATCGCCCAAGACACAGCACTCAAACCGCCTCCCAAAAGAGAACAAAGAAACTTTCCGCTGCGTCGCACCCCACTGCAAGCAAAAGCAAAGCAAGCTTACAGGTGCACTCTATCCGAAAGATCTTCTGCCAAGCGCTCTTGGCAGCTTCTCTCCTGAGCTTTGGTTCATTCGAGCCTCACGGCTCATTCAAACAGTTGAAACTGGTAATTTCTAACAAAGGATCGCGGCGATTACCGCCAACACGATCGCAAGCGAGATCGCACATTAGATCGCAAAATGCGCTCACTCTCATTGTTATATATCGGAAAGAGCCCGGATTTCTTGACCCCCAAGCCTTGAAAATGGCTTATTCATCATAGTTAGCACAGCAAGCTCCAACATCCTTGCGTAATCTCACTTGAGCCTATATACCATCGTGCCGATAAAAAAGGCGAACCTAAAGTTCGCCCTTTTTCACCCTAGCTCAAAACCAGACTAGCGCATGTAGTCAAATAGAGTGGTCGAGTGAACCAAGTTGTACGACTGCTGGGCCACTTGCAGCGCGTTTTGCGCTACCAACAGGTTCGAGACCGCCTCAAAGGCATCCATCTCCGAGACGTTGGCCTTAGCTTCCTTCTTGATATCGGTTAAGGACTCGTCTGACTGGATGATCGCGTCGATGTTAGCGCCACGGGCACCGACCATACCGCGATAAGTATCGACCTGCTTCTTGGCCAGCTCAATGTTCTGCTGCATCTCGGCCAAGTCATGGGTCAGGCTTGAAGTGCTCTGGTTGATGCTGTCCCACTCATCCTGTGGCAGTGAGAGCTTGTTAACGATCTCTGTCAGCTTATTGAGGATGTTACCTTGGCTTGGCTGCTCTAACTCCAGCACAATTGAGTCAACTTTAGGAGAAGTAGGATCATTAGGATCAAAACCACTAGGTAGCTCGTAATCGTTAGGCAGGGTAAAAGACATGCCCATGACTTCGATCTTATTGTCCTTAATTTCACCTTCGGCAACTAAGCTGCCCGGTCGCATTTCATCGCCATCATGCAACTCAAAGGTACCATCACCATTGATCAGCACCACATAGCCATTATCGGTACCTGGTGCAGCCTCACCACCAGTGCCATATTTGAATTCATCTTTGAAAAAGGCATTGAATTGATCGTAATCAGATACAGTGAACTCACCAGTATAATTACCAGACACATCGCTTGGTCCACTTGCACCTCGAACGACAAAGTCATAGGCATACATCACGTTCTCGAAGATATTGAGGCCCGAGTCGGTAGTCTGGACGGTGATAGTCGGTGAGACGTTGACGTTCTTGGTCGAACCATCAGCGTTGCAGATGTAGTTACCATCTGAGGTTACGGTGTAAGTTGGGATGTCCGACTGAGCGCCCGAGAAGATGTACTCGCCTTCGGCGTTCTTGGTGTTCATCAAGCTGTAGAGCTGGTCACGCGACTGCTTGATGTCCTCGGCTAAGGCTTGACGCGAACCATCATCTAAGGTGCCGTTGATAGCCTGGATGAGGCGGGTCTGGATGCTCGACATCACATCCCAGATCTGACCTAAGGCGGTTTCCTCTTGGTCTAAGGCATCGGAGACCACCTTGGCATTGTCGCCATAGCGCTCGTAGGCGGTGATATCAGCCTGGTACTTGATCTTAGCGGCCATACCGCCTGGGTCTTGCCCAGCGGTCTGGAACTTCAAACCAGTATTGTATTGGGTCGAGGCTTGGTCAACCTTGGTGTTCGCAGTCTGCAAGTAATTGAGGTGCGACTGGTATTGCATGGAAGTGGAAACGCGCATAGAAACTCCTTGCAGACGTTAGAGCTTGTGAGCGGCAAACTGAGCACTAGATAGCGCCGCTGCCTAGTACAAAAAAGGCGAACCGCAGTCCGCCCTTTTTCTTAACGGCCAAGCCGTTATCTCATGTAATCAAATAAGGTGGTCGAGTGGACCAAGTTGTAAGACTGCTGGGCCACTTGCAGCGCGTTTTGCGCGACTAACAAGTTCGAGACCGCCTCAAAGGCGTCCATCTCCGAGACGTTGGCCTTAGCTTCCTTCTTGATATCGGTTAAGGACTCGTCCGACTGGATAATAGCATCGATGTTAGCGCCACGGGCACCGACCATACCGCGATAGGTATCGACCTGCTTCTTGGCAAGTTCGATGTTCTGCTGCATCTCAGCTAAATCGTGGGTCAAGCTTGAAGTGCTCTGATTGATGTTATCCCACTCATCTTTTGGCAGCGAGAGCTTGTTGACGATCTCGGTCAGCTTATTGAGGATGTTGCCTTGCTCAGGCTGCTGCAGGGTAAAGTCAATGCGGTAATTATCGGTTGGAGTGAAGCCATCTGGCAGAGTGAACTCCATGCCATTAACTTCGACCTTACCATCGACAACCTCACCTGACGCGATAGTGTCACCGTTAAGATCACGCAGATCAAACGTACCACCATCGTGGAACACAATGCTGAAGCTGTTGACGTTGCTTGCGGCGCTGGTACCGCCCGTACCGTAGTCAAAGTGGTCACCAAAGAACGCATTAAATTGGTCGTAGTCCGAAATCGTGTACAGGGGCGAACCAGCCGAAGTATTGTTTCTACGATCAATCAGATCTACCCCTTCGATGTCGTAGGCGTACATCACGTTTTCGAAGATATTGAGACCTGAGTCGGTGGTCTGGACGGTGATGGTCGGCGAGACGTTGACGTTCTTGGTCGAACCATCAGCGTTGCAGATGTAGTTACCATCTGAGGTTACGGTGTAAGTTGGGATGTCCGACTGAGCGCCCGAGAAGATGTACTCGCCTTCGGCGTTCTTGGTGTTCATCAAGCTGTAGAGCTGATCGCGCGATTGCTTGATGTCCTCGGCTAAGGCTTGACGCGAACCATCATCTAAGGTGCCGTTGATAGCCTGGATGAGACGAGTCTGGATGCTCGACATCACATCCCAGATCTGACCTAAGGCGGTTTCCTCTTGGTCTAAGGCATCAGAGACCACCTTGGCGTTGTCGCCATAGCGCTCGTAGGCAGTGATATCAGCCTGATACTTGATCTTAGCGGCCATGCCACCTGGATCTTCACCAGCGGTCTGGAACTTCAAACCAGTATTGTATTGGGTCGAAGCTTGGTCGACTTTAGTGTTCGCCGTCTGGAGGTAATTCAGATGCGAGTTGTACTGCATCGAAGTTGAAATGCGCATTACGATCTCCTACAGACTCAGTTAGATAGCACTAATCAACGCATCAAAGATGGTTTGCGAGGCACTAATAATACGAGCGCAGGCTGAGTACGATTGCTGGTAGCGAATCAGGTTCGCCGCTTCCTCATCGAGGTTGACGCCCGCCGTCGACGAGAAGAGGTTTTGGCTCTGCTCGCACTTGGCTTGTGCTGCCTTTAAATCGGTATTAGCTGACATCACGGCCGAACCTAAGGCCGAAACCATGTCAGCGTAATCTTCGGTGATGCTATTACGGACGCTATCAGTACTAAAGACAATGCCTTCTTGCTTGATGCCCGCCATCAAGTTGCCGTTGGTGTTGTCGTTGTAGCCGTCGGTATTGATCTCGATCTTAAAGGACGAGCCATTCTTGACGGTACCCTTGAAGCTAACCTCATAGCCAGGATAGCCATTGGTGTCAGCTGCTGTTTGAGTATCCGGATTATTCCAACGCGTGTTGGCAAAGATATCAACACCATTGCATGATGCTGGGGCTGAACCTAAAGGATTGTCAAAATCAACGACCACATTACCTTCGGCGTCGGTAACAATTTCTCCAGCAGCATTGACTTCAGGACCATAAATGACGTAGCTGCCCGTTTCAGGATCGCCCTCAAAACGCACATAGCAAGGTGCTGGAGGGTTGGTCGTAAACTGTGGTTTGCCCGTAGCCGGATCGATATCAATACCCATATCTGGGCCCGTCATAAAGACGCCCTCGAGACTTGGGACTGCGTTACCATCCACCACCTGATCACCGCTGACACGAATAGCAGAGGCAAAGGCGAAATCTTCTGGCTTAGTGATGTTGGCCTTAAGGTCGAAAGCAGCGTTCAGGGTTGGCTGCACCTTAAACTCGGCACGGGCATTAGCTAAATCGTTGTCAAAAACATTTTTGCCGAAATTGAAGGTAATGCCATGCCCTTCAGGTACAACAATTAAGTTGCCATCAGCATCTCTGGTTTGATGGATAGTATTCGGATCAATCTCGGTCTCGTTGCCATCGGCATCAACCATGAAGACACGTGCTTGCGGATCGCCATCTGTATCGTTAACCCAAAGGACACGGTAGTCGCAGTTGCGGATGTCCGAGCCCTCACCTTCGTTGAAGGTGAGCTGCATCGCCATGTCGTCTGCACCATTGACGCGTACGCCTGCGACTGGCTGAGGAATCTTGAAGAGGTCACCGCCCTTGGTGCCCTCTAAGGTGATACCACCCTTGTTTTGGACGTTTAAGGCGTCAGCTAAAGCCAAGGCGCTTTGACCTAACTCGCGCATGGCTTGACGCATTTCGTTAGAGGCTGCTAAGTAACCACCAATCTTGCCGCCCCACGCCGAGTCGCCCATCTTGAGTTCAGTATGGGCCGGTACCTCAAACACTAAGTTTAAGGAGCGCTTGGTGTTATCAGCTTCATCTTTAACCACTTTGATCTGAGCATAGGTATCGGCGTTAGCTAAGAGCTGGCCGTTGCCTAAGTACAGACTGTAAGCGCCATCAGGCTCTACGGTTAAGTTGACATCAACTAACTCCGAGAGCTGATTTACGATCATGTCACGCTTGTCATAAAGCTGTAAGCCCACATCGGTTTGTGCGGCACGGTCACTTAAGTTGCGCACGCTGCGGTTGACCTCGTAGAAGGCTTCCACCAAGTCATTGATGCTGGTGGCGCTATCGGAGATCTTGTTGTTGATGTCGGTGAGCTCGTTCTTGATGTTGTAGTTTAAGGTGTTGTAGCGGTCTACTGTGGTCTGAAGCTGGGTGAGCAGCTCTTGGCGATAGGCAGTCGAGGTGGTGTTGTGCACCGACTCTTCCATTGAAGAGAAGAGATTGTCTAACTGCGTGGCCATCGAAGTGTCTTTGCTCGATAAGAGCTTATCAACGGTGTTAAGACCGGTGGCATATGCATCGTAGAAGCCGACGTTACCTTGGTCGCGGAACATCTCGCGCTGGGTGTACTTATCGTACAGACGGCGGGTGATGGTCTCGCCAATGCCCCATTCAAGGGCACTGGTATAGACTACGGTCTCTTGGCGGACGTAGCCTTCCGTGTTGACGTTGGTAATGTTATTGGAAGTTGTGTTGAGCAACTTCTGCTGGGTAAGCACGCCGTACTTACCAGTCTGTAACAAATCGAGCATTGCCTAAATTCCTACAACAACATGACATCAGCCGCATGGGGCAAGCTGCCGCTTCAGCCGCATTTCAGCTGAGCTTCAGCGCTCATGTGAGCGCTACGGGAGCTCTCGCAGGAGAGCTCGCAGCTGGCGCTGGGGTGGAAGTTTTTTGCCGTCCACCGCGTTTTATCCGATCGTGCGATCACACCAGCTCAATCCGATAAATATCAGCTTTGCACCCTGATTTTGGCCCTATCGTGCACCCAATCGGATGCTATTTATATGCCATAAAAGCGATCTGACGCGTAATGTTTTTAAGCTTAGCAGCATAGTGCGGATCCGTGGCGTAGCCTGCCTTCTGAATCTCATCGAAGTAGGTATCAGGATCGAAGCTCTTGGTCGCTGCCTTAGCGTAACGCGCATTGCCAGTAATCAGCGCGACGTAGTCCTGCATGGACTCTAAGACCGATGGGTAAGCTCTGAAGCGCGAATTGCGCGTTACCATGGCCCCTTGTTCAAATTCTGGGGAATCAAGGTCTTGGGTTGGGCCCTGCCACGAGGAACCGGCCTTGATACCGTAATAGTTATTGCCCTCAGGCACGTGCTGACCCCAACCAGTTTCCAGGGCCGCTTGCGCTACTAACACGAGTGGGTTCATACCGATGCCCTCTACCGCCTTGCGGGCATAAGGCATCATCTTCTGCACAAAGTCCTCTGGAGACTTGAAGCTGCGCATCTCGCGCACATCAGGCAGCGAGCTGTAGAGGTCGCTTAAAGCGCCGACGCTGGCGTTATTGTGCTTGGCCTTGGCATACATAGTCGAAGGACGAGCGATCGCACGCTGTTGATCAGCTTCGCTATAGCGCATAAAGCCTGGAGTGGCTTCACCTTGCAGCGCCATATAACCGCGTTGATCGCGATCAAGCGGCAAATAGCCCTGCTCTTTCGTGAGCGGCATCATGCCCTCAACGGCCTGCGTACCCTCATTAGGATCGTAAGGGCGACCTTCTAATTCTGCTAATAGCGCCTTGCCCTCGTCGCCTAAACTCGAGGCAAATTGCTTGGTGATAAGGTAGGAGATCGAGTTCTTGTTAACGGACGCGCCGCCGGTGCCATTGCCTTGCACCATCGAACCGACCTGCTGCTGGGCGAGCATGTCATCAAAAAAGCCTGAGTACTTGCTGCGCAGCGGCGAATCAGGATTGATCGTTTCATTGGCTGAGCGCATGCCATCGACCCAGTACTGCATCAGCAAAGCTTCAAATTGCTGCGCGGCCATGTACAGGGCCTGAGCCTTTTCCTTGTTGCTACCATGGCCCATTTGCCGCAGCTTGTCTAAGCCACGGGTATCAGCAATCAGGCCTAAGCTAGCCTGAGCCTTTTGCATGTCCGGAGAGCTCGTATCCATAGGAAAAAACCTTTACTACCACCCCTAACAGGGCACCACGCCTTTCTCATCATGGCACCACGCCTTGCTCATCATGGCACCACGCCATCGGGCCCCACGATTTGCTCTAGTTAACGGACTGGTGCGCGCAAACTTGCGCCCTCACCGCACAGTCCAACTTACAAAAAGTGCAAGCGTTATGCCACGCATCTCCCCATCTTAAGACCGATAAATAAGCCATTTGCCGCCAAATTTTGCCCCAATTTTGCCGCATTGCAGCGGCCTTGGCCTAAGCGGCAAATCAGGTCGCATCAGGCGGCAAAGCACGGCGACTGCTCTAGACGACACGCAGGGTTACTCCATCTTGCGCGCTTCCTCGCAATCAATCCTCTTGCTCGCGATCGGTCCTCTTGCTCGCTTGCTCACGGTCGGTTCCTCTTGGTGGAGGTCTCGGACTGCTCCTGAGAGTGGTCGCTTTTAGCGGCACATCAGTTTTGAAGTACCCAGGGCGTAATGCCAATGAGCGGGGCCAATTGCGCTTACGGGCACTTTGCTTCCAGCTGGCTTGACTTAAAGGATTAAGCTCAAAGGTTGCCCCTTAGTACCTGCGGTGCGAGGGCCGCTGCGGCACTTTGGGCAAAGATACGCGCCCACTGCAACCGTTTGCAGTTCATGATCAGAGTCCTGATCTGATCTTGGGCAGATGGCTCACAACTCTAGATTTAACTTGTCGGACAATTGCGCACTATAACGGTGCAACTCTGGTTTTATTGTCATGGTGTAAAATAGATACAGCTGATGTTTTAAGAACCATCAGAAAACGGCGTGGTCATCAGGATCAAGCCCAGTATCGACATGCGCTGAATCTATTTTCAAGATACATTGTTAAATTAGATTAGCACATCTAGATGCTAGACTGTATACAGGTTAAAGAGCGCTTAAAATCGGGCCTTAACTCAATGTTAACCAAGTGATCTCAGGGTGCGGCCGTGAGTTCTTCTGTATACAGAAAACACACTCCGCTCAAAGTTAGGGCCTGACAGGGTGATTTGTGGGCGCTATTATGTGCTCTATAGATATCACAGCAGCTGCGATGCTCACCGCAAGATCGCGATAACCTCGGGCTTAGCGCTGCTGTAGACATTCCCGGCTTGTGCGTTCTAGATAATACAGTTACTTAAAAAACTCCCCAGGATCGTTTCAAAATTTTTGACAGCCCGTCAAAATCCTGCCAAAGCTCCCCCAAAAAGGGTATGATGGTTACAGAAAACCAGTCTCTTACAACAGTGATTTCATGCTAGCGCATGGTGCATTTCCCTCCGTTTTAGCGCAGAGATGCTCGTGCCGTAATCCTGGATCAAGACCTGGTGAGCATCTGTTTGTTTTTGTGACCAAGGGCATCGCCTGCAGTAACACTAGATGAGCAAGGTGAGCACTAGAACTTAAGTCAGGATCAACGCTTTGAGCCCCGAGTTTCAGGGCCCAAGGCTGTACACGGTTCACCTATGGTGACAGTGTGCTAGCTCCAAGCACCAACGTTTTGAGATGGGATGGTCTTGCTAAACCCAAGACCTGCAGGTTGTCTCAGGAGAGAGCTTTTAGGCTTCCAGTGCCGAGGACGATCAAACTCAGCGGTGGAACACCCTTAAAGCCGTAAACGTTTACGGAATTAAGAGTGAGATTCCATGCTAGACCTCATGTTAGCGCTGTAACAACGCTCACATGCTCAAACCAGTAAGGAATGACCTTACGCCTGCTTATCAGCATCCGTACGGCCGGTACCTTATTGCTTAACATTGTTTATTCTCATTAGATTGGTCCACGCTGGCGTCATGGCAGCAATCCTGGCGGTTGGAGTCCTGACAGTAAGCCCCTTAGCGCAGGAATCCTAGTCTTAGGAGCTCTTACCTCAGGAGGTCTTGCCAAGTACGCCTCAAGTCCAAAACTGGAACGGCTGTTCTTAGCTGCTGCCAGGCTCTATTGCGCTTGAGCACTTTTGAAGCTGGTTTAACTCGCGACAAAAGTTCAGACAGACTTAAGGTCACAAGCCTTGCTAGGCGCGTGCTCTTGAGTCGAGCACTTGGACTTAGATTACATCAAATGGGCTTTCAGCTCTGTGTTAGGCCTAAGCGAAAGGCGAGTTTATGCAGTTTTCAGGAAATGTGCTCATAGTTGAGCATGACCAAGATAAACGCCAAGCTCTAGAAACGATCTTTACGTTCTTAGGGGCTGCGACCCAAACTGGCGAAATTGAGGACTGTTTGTCCTATCTTGATTCATCCTCAGAGCAGATCGATGCGTGCATTTTAGGAACGCTCACGGGTAAGGTCTCTAGCGCCAAGATTATGGCCAAATACCCGCGCACCGCATTTATTGTCTGCGATAGTGAGTTCATTCCCTCCGGTAAGGAAGATGCCAATTACATTGGCCGTCTGAGCAAGGAGCCAACCTACGACGAGTTAGTGCAGCTGCTGCACTACTGCCAATCATTTCGCACCATGAGCCGCCTCTCGGGGCGCTCCGATGGGCGCCGTGGCGCCTTAATCAAGCGCTTAGTGGGCCGCTCGGACGCGATGTGCGTGGTACGTCGCTTAATCGAGCAGGTGGCCCCCACTGATGCCAATGTCTTGATCTTAGGTGAATCTGGCACCGGTAAGGAAGTGGTGGCCCGCGCCATTCACGATCTGTCCAATCGCTCCAAGAAGCCTTTTGTCCCAGTCAACTGCGGCGCCATTCCTAGTGAACTGCTCGAGTCGGAATTATTCGGTCACGAGAAGGGCGCCTTCACCGGCGCTTTTTCCACCCGTGAAGGTCGTTTTGAGCTGGCCGAAGGCGGCACCCTGTTCTTAGATGAAATCGGCGATATGCCATTTCAGATGCAGGTTAAGCTCTTGCGCGTGCTCCAAGAGCGCACCTTTACCCGCGTGGGCTCCAATAAGATCATCACCGCCAATGTTCGTGTGATTGCGGCGACGCACCAAAACCTCGAGAAGATGGTGCAAGAGAACCGCTTCCGTGAAGATCTGTTCTACCGTCTCAACGTATTCCCAATTGAGACACCACCTCTTAGAGAGCGCACTGACGATATCCCGCTCTTAATCCAAGAGCTGGTCAATCGCCACGGCAAGGAACAGCACACCACCATCCGCTTTACCCAGCGTGCGATGCTGGCCTTAATGCAAAACCAGTGGAAGGGCAATGTGCGTGAGCTCTCGAACTTAGTCGAGCGCTTACTCATCTTGCACCCTAACGAAGTAGTCGATGCCTCTGACTTACCGGCTAAATATTTAGGGGATAAGGTGGCCGACGATCCGCTGGCCGAGCGCGAGGCCATTTTAGAGGCCTTTACTGCGCCTGATGAGTTTGAGCAAAGCTCCGACTTTGCCGGAATGGACGACAACAGCGTTATCAGCACCGATCCGGGCGCCTTTAATCCGCCTAAGAGCAATAGCCGCACTAATGCGGCCAGCGCTCCTACCGAGCCTGAAGCCAAGAAAGAAGACCTGCCTGATTTACCGGTCATTCGCGATGAGGATGACATGGCCGAGGCCTTTGTGCCGCGTTTGCGTCCTGAGGGGGTAAACCTTAAGGACATGATTACCGATATTGAAATATCGATGATTAAGCAAGCGCTCGAGCAAACCAATGGCGTGGTGGCCAAAGCAGCTGAAACCTTGGGATTGCGCCGTACCACCTTAATCGAGAAGATGAAGAAGTACGGCCTAACCGCCCAGTAGCGCCGCTACCGCCCAGTGGGCCGCACAGTTGACCTGACAAGTGGGCCGCACAGTTGACCTGACAAGTGGGTTGCACAGTTGGGCTAACCACTAGGGCGCAAAGTTGGCCTGTAAGTTGCCGCACAACTTGGCGCCTTAGGTTAGATTTTTTGCGGCCACTTGCCGTTACAATGGTAAGGGATTGCCCTGGGCATATTAATTTTGCAGCGTATGGTGACGCTGCCTGCTTTGAGTTCAGTTCTTAGCTGTCAGGCTAAGACCTGGCACGTTGTCAGGCTCAGACCTCGACGCTAAGGAATTGTAGGACGAACAATGTTGGACATTAACGCAGCAATTAAAGACTACCTCAAAGACAAGACCATCTTGGTCACCGGCGGTACCGGCTCCTTTGGTAAGAAGTTCATCCGGACCGTGCTTGATAATTACGACGTCAAGAAGGTCATTGTCTACTCGCGCGATGAGCTCAAGCAGTTTGAGATGGAGCAGATGTTCCGTGAGGACAAGCCTCGTCTGCGCTTCTTTATCGGTGACGTACGCGATAAGGAGCGTCTGTTCTTAGCGCTGCAAGGCGTCGATATCGTAATCCACGCCGCTGCAATCAAGCAGGTACCAGCCGCTGAGTACAACCCAATGGAGTGCATCAAGACCAATATCTTTGGTGCTGAGAACATTGTGGAGACCTGCCTGCACTCGGGTGTACAAAAGGTGATTGCCCTGTCGACTGACAAGGCCGCCAACCCAATCAACCTCTACGGCGCCACCAAGCTGTGCTCGGACAAGATCTTCGTTGCAGGCAATAACATCACCGGCAGCCGCGATCTGCACTTCTCGGTCGTCCGTTACGGCAACGTGGCCGGTTCCCGTGGCTCGGTCGTACCTTTCTTCCGTAGCTTAATTGCCCAAGGCGCCACCGAATTACCAATCACCGATGCGGCGATGACGCGCTTTTGGATCACCTTAGATCAAGGCGTTAACTTCGTACTGCAAAACTTAGTACGTATGCGCGGCGGTGAGACCTTCGTGCCAAAGATCCCTTCGATCAAGATCACCGATCTGGCCACCGCTTTAGCCCCTAATCTGCCGCAGAAGATTATCGGCATCCGCCCAGGCGAGAAGATCCACGAGGTTATGTGCCCACGTGATGACTTCTTGCACACCTTAGAGTTTGATAAGTTCTTTATTATCAAGCCTGCCATCACCTACACCAACAGCCACACCAATAAGTTCGACGTCACCCCATTAGGGGAGGAAGGTCGCCCAGTGGCTGAGGGCTTTGAGTACAACTCGCTCAACAACCCACACTACTTAACCGTAGATGAGCTGATCGAAATCAACAAGCACATCTAATCAAGCTCAACTACGACCAAGTACAGCTCACGAGCTGTACTGATTGCAATTATTTGGAGGGTCAGGCCCGGTTGCACGCGCGACCTCCTGACCCTTTTTCATTGGCCCCGCCCGATTGGGGCCCACATAAGGCAGCATCATGATTCCCTACAGCACTCAAAACATCGACGAAGATGATATCCAAGCGGTCGAGCGCGTGCTGCGCTCCAATTATCTAACCTGTGGCCCGCGCGTCAGTGAGTTTGAAGAGTGCTTGTGCTCTTACACTGATGCTGATTACGCCGTCGCGGTCTCCAACGCCACCGCCGCCTTACACCTGTGCATGATGGCCTTAGACGTGGGCCCGCAAGATGAGGTTTGGGTCAGTGCGATCAGCTTTGTGGCCTCGGCCAACTGCGCCCGCTACTGCGGAGCCACGGTGCGCTTTATCGACGTTGACCCGCACACCGGCAATTTAGATCACGTCAAGTTAGGGCAAATGCTCAAGGACGCCGAGCAAAATCATAAGCCGCTGCCTAAGGCCGTGGTGGCCGTGCACCTATCAGGACGCCCATGTGAGCTGCGCTATCTGCAAAACTTAAAGGAGCGCTACGGCTTCTACCTGATCGAAGACGCCTCTCATGCCTTAGGCGCCACCTATGAGAACACCCTGATTGGCAAGTGCAAGTTCTCTGATGTCGCCGTCTTCTCCTTCCACCCAGTGAAGATCATCACCACCGCCGAAGGTGGTGCCTGCCTTACCGACAACGAAGAGCTCGCGGCCAAGATTCGCCTCTTACATGCCCACGGCATCACCCACGACCCCGCCCAGATGGAAAATCCAGATATGCCGGGCTTCTACTACGAGCAACTAATGCTGGGCTATAACTACCGTATGAGCGAAATGCAGGCTGCCTTAGGCATTTCCCAGATGAATCGCCTCGATAGCTTCCTGCAAAAGCGCCGAGAGCTGGCGCGCTCCTACGTCGATATTCTCGACCACAACTTGGTCAAGCTGCCGGTTGCCGATATCCCTGGCTTTGAGAGCTCGTGGCACCTCTACCAAATCCAAGTAGAGCACCGCAACGAAATCTACCAGACCCTGCGCGATAAGGGGGTAGGCGCCCAAATCCACTACATCCCGATTTACCGCCATCCTTACTATCAACAGCAGAAGTACCCTGAGGCCTTACCAGGAGCAGAGTACTTCTATGAGCACACCCTCACCATTCCGTTGCACACCAAGATCACCCGTGTCGAGCAAAGCATGGTCGCAACCATTATTGCCGCCGCCTTAGATAAGTTTGAGGACAAATAACATGGCCAACTCAGTTTTAGCAGTGATTCCGGCCCGTGGAGGCTCCAAGCGCATTCCCCACAAGAACATCAAGGACTTCTTGGGTAAGCCTCTCATCGCCTACAGCATTGAGAATTGCCTCAAGAGCGGCATCTGCACCGATGTGATCGTCTCGACCGACGATGAGGAAATCGCCGCCGTCGCACGACAATACGGAGCATCCGTACCTTTTATGCGCGATGCGGCACTGGCCAATGACTATGCGGGCACCGCCGTGGTGGCCTTAGATGCCTACCGCAAGATGACTGAGCGCGGCGGTCATTACGACACTATCCTCACGGTCTACGCTACCGCGCCCCTCTTAACTCCAGAGTACCTACAGGCTGCCTACGCTAAGTTTAGCGCCGACCACGCCGACTACATCTTTGCTTGCTGCGAGTTCCCATTCCCAGTTCAGCGCGGCTTCTACCAAAGCCCAGAGGGCGCACCGATTGCCATCATGCCTGAATGCCAAATGATGCGCTCGCAGGACTTACCACGCAGCTTCCAGGACGCAGGTCAGTTCTATTTCCACAGCCCAAAGCTGTTAGAGGCTACCCACGGCGCCATGCTCGACGGTACGGCCACCGAGCCTGACCGCAGTCGCGCGGCCGAATTTACCTACCGCATGTTTGAGATGCCACGCTATCGCGTCATCGACATCGACACGCCTGAGGACTGGGAATACGCCTTAATCCTGGCTGAGGCGATCAAGAAGATAGGGAAGAGCTAAGTTATGGCCAAACCTTGGATCGGCGTGATTGTACGCGCCAATCGCAGCATCGGTACCGGACATTTGATGCGCATCAAGCCGCTCTTGCCCAAGCTCAAGGCGCACGCCCAGCTGACGCTCTATGTCTACGCCTTTGACGAGGCCTTACGCCCGCTGTGCGCCGAGTACGATGAGATCAAGACCTTTGCCACCAAGGAGGACATCCTAGAGCACCTTAGCGCTCAGGCCACCGTCCCACAAGTACTGCTGATCGACGACTATGCGATTGATGCGAGCTTTGAGGCCCCGCTCAATACGCGCAGCAAAATCCTGGTGGTAGACGACCTCTACAATCGCAAGCATCAATGCGACGTGCTGATCGACCAAAACCTAGGCCCGAACGAGCAAGCCTACCGTAAGCTGTGTCCGCCCCACTGCCAGCTGCTCTTAGGCTCCCAGTACTCGCTGACCGCCGAGCGTTTCTATCCTAAGAACTACCCGCTAAATGAGCCCAGCAGTTGCACCTGTGGCGCCCATAGCAACGCCCTGAGCGTACGCGCCCTAATCGGCAAAGAAAAGCTCCCTGAGCCCCTGCCGCCGATCGCCAATGCCGCGTACTTTGTGCCGCCGAGCCTCAAAGCCGAGCTGGAGCACAAAGGCATTGACATAGAGAAATTAGGGCACAGCGAGCCGGTACGTGTCTTTGTCAACTTTGGCGGCGCGGATCCAGTCTCAGCCTGCCTCAAGTTCACTCAGGCCCTGCTCTCAGGCCAGCTTTATGAGCGCTACGCCTTTACCATTATCGCCGGAGCTGCCAACAACGACTATCCTGAGCTCGAGCGCCTCATCGCCACCATTCCCGCGCAATACCGCGCGCGCGTGCACCTGATGCGCCACTGCCAGGATGTCGCCGACTTGCTCTTTAAGCATGACGTGGTGATCGGCGCCTATGGCGGCATGTTCCGTGAGCGTCTGGCGGCGGGCATTCCGACCATCGGCGTGGTCATTGCCGACAATCAGATCGGGGGCCCTCAGGCCATGGTCAAGTTCCATTTTGGCCTGAACCTTGAGCTCCCCCAGCTCTCTGACCCTGAAGCCGTGGAAGCTACGCTTAAGGAGCTTATTGCCAACGCGCCGCAGTTCACGCACAATTGCCTCAAGGTCTACGATGGACTAGGCCTAGAGCGTGTCGCCCAAGCGGTACTAACGCTCTTAGAGACCGCACCGCACTAGCCGAGTGCTCAACACCAGCCGAGCACTCAGCACCAGCCGAGCGCTCAGCACCAGCAGAGCGCCCAGCACCAGCCGAGTGCTCAGCACCAGCTGAGCGCCCAGCGCAAGCTGAGTACGCAGCGTGCGCCGCGCCCAACGCCCGCACCACTCGGTGCACCCTGCAGCAAGAGGAGAAAACTAATGGCGAGCTTAACCTGGCATGACTTATTAGGACCGCTCAAAACGCAGCCCTACTTTACCCATGCCTTGGGCTACTACGACCAAGATGTGGCGTCAGGTCACCGCTGCTTTCCGCCGCGCCATGAAATCTTCAATGCCTTTCGCTTGACCAAGTTTGAGGAGCTCAAGGTCGTCATCTTAGGCCAAGACCCCTACCACGAATTAGGACAAGCAATGGGCCTGTCCTTTTCGGTTAGGCCTGGGGTGCGCGTGCCGCCGTCCTTGGTCAATATCTACAAGGAGTTAAGCCAAGATATCCCCGGCTTTGTGCCGCCGCCGCACGGCTGCCTCGTGTCTTGGGCGCGCCAAGGCGTGCTCCTCTTAAACGCGATCTTATCGGTGCGTGAGGGCCAAGCCATGGCCCACGCCAACCAAGGCTGGGAGCAATTCACCGATGAGGTGATTAGGCTCATCAACCAAAATAGTGAGCACGTGGTCTATCTGCTCTGGGGCGCCCAGGCGCGCAATAAATGCAAAGTGGTCGACCGCAGTCGCAACCTGGTCTTAGAAAGCCCGCACCCGAGCCCGCTCTCGGCCAGCCGAGGCTTCTTTGGCTGTCATCACTTCTCGCAGGCCAATGCCTACCTCATGGCGCACGGCAAAGCCCCCATCAATTGGCAGCTGCCGCAGACCGTGGCCCCCGAGGAGCTCGTTTTCTAGCGCGCCCAACCTCTAAGCCGCACCACGCTCAACTGCGAGCAGCGCGCACGGGCGTGCCCTTAATGGCCCCACCACTGTGGCATCAGTGCACTGAGCGTCACGGTCTGAACTGGCTCACGCTCGGTCAAAATCTCCAAGGCATCAGCGCCGAGCTGCATCATAAGCTCGCGGCAGGCACCGCACGGTAGCCCGAGCGCGCCGCCAGGCATCACCACGACCAGGCGCGTCATGTCCGACTCGCCTGCGGTGAGCATGCTGCCGATGGCATTGCGCTCCGCGCACATGCCCAAGGAGCAGGCGGTATCCAGGCACACTCCGGTGAAGATAGCGCCCGTCTTGGTCAGCAGCGCCGCCGCCACTTGACCAGTCTCCACCAAGCGTCCAATGGTTCTTGGCCGTTGCACCACCCGCGCCTGAAGATAAAGGCGCTCCCAGCTGGCGTCATACCAGGCCAAAGCCTTAAGCTCGAGCTCTTGCACCAAGGCGTCCTTGCCGTCGCAATAGCCCGCAATGTCGTAAGGAAACTGGGCGGCTAGCTTACGCTTGAGCTCAGCATACGCAGCACAAGCCGCAGGGTGGGCCCTAAGATAATCACGCAGCGCCAAGTGGCGCACGATATGATGCTCGCTCTTGAGGTCAAAGATATGGATTTGGTGGGTACGCTCCGCACCGCCTTTGCGCAGATAACGCCGCCCGGCAATACCAAACTCGCCCATGTACTCATAGCCTAAGGATTCAAACTGAGCCGCAAGGGCATCGACCTTAGCGACATCTCGCACCACCACCATAAGGTCGATAATAGGCTTGGCCGCAAGCCCTGGCACCGCCGTACTACCGATGTGGTAGCACTCAAGCAGCTGCGCACCGAGCACCGGTGCAATCAAGTCACGCTCATCGGCAAACAGCTCCGGCCAAGCGGGGTTGTAGTCAACCACCGTGATGTGCTGCGGCGCACTCATGAAAACCTCCCTAAAAACAAAAAAAAAACGCCGGACAGCGCCGGGCCAAGCCTAGCGCCATCACGGCGTTCTAACAGCACCATGCTGTTAGCACGATGCTGTTAGCGCAAAGCTGCTAAAAGCGCAATGCTATTAGCAAGCTGGACGCTGACGAATGTGGAAGGCAAAGCCGCCAATCTCGTCCTTTAAGTAGGCAGTGACTAACTTGCCCTTAGCGTCGTACATGAAGTTGGCCTCGTCAAACTCCACGCCCTTACGCTTTAACAGAGCCATAGCACGGCGTAAGTCACGGGTGTCAACGCAGATGTGGCCATGAGTGCCAACAAATGGCTTCTTCATAACTTCAACTAAGTTGCCGCTGAAGAAGGAGATATCACCCTCGCGCTTGTCGGTGCCAAAGAGGGCTGCGACTTGGTCGGTAACCTTACCGGCATTGTCTGGGTCACCAGCGTTGATGCCGACGTGGCCGACGCTGAAGTCCATGACCTTAGCTACGATCTGCTGGCACAGCTTGTTGATGCCGTCCCAATCCTTGGCCTTAACCAGCTTCGAAGGTGGAATAAAGCTACCGCCAACTGCAGCAACGTTTGGCAGATCTAAGTAATCAGTTAAGTTGTTTAAGCCAACACCACCGGTTGGAACGAACTTCATGGCACCGAAAGGACCAGCTAAGGCCTTTAAGGTGTTGATGCCGCCGTAGGCCTCGGCAGGGAAGAATTTGACTACCTTGAGGCCAAAGTTCATCGCCTCTTCGATATCAGATGGAACGACGGTGCCAGGGCAAACTGGGACGTTGTTCTTAACGCACCAGTCAACAACCTTAGCGTTGAAGCCTGGGGTGATAACGAACTTACCGCCGTTATCGACCGTCTCCTTTGCGTGGTCGATATCGTGAACGGTACCCGAGCCTACGATAATCTCAGGTACTTCCTTAGCCATACGCTTGATAGCTTCGCCACCAGCGGAGGTACGGAAGGTAACCTCAGCGATCGGGATACCACCAGCGACTAAAGCGCGGGCTAATGGTACGGCATCATTAGGATCATCTAAGGTAACGAGAGGAACAATACCGTACTCGCTAATGCGCTCAAAAATATCAGACATGGAAAATCCTCTGCTACGGCCTACTCCCCAAAAAAAGAGCACGCCGTTATTAGTTGGGGGCCAAGCAACCAAGTGCAACACACCTGCAAACACTTAGTTGCCCAATAACCCACCTTCTTGCGCACAAACCTTGTCTCGGCGCAGAGGGCAGGAGAAAACAAAGCTAGCTTAGCAAAGCCTAGGCCCTAGGCCAATTACCATTGAGCCTAGTCGTAATCTAGGCCACAAATTGCGGCGTCCCGCGCCGCAATGGGGCAATAGCACTGAGCACCCGCGCAGAGCCCAAGGGCGCGCTCGTGCCAGTACCGCGCCCGCTCTTACAGCTCAACGCGCTTGTGGCTGTCCATGAAGGCCTTTAACAGCTCTGGGGTTGGCAGGCCTTCGTTATCGCCTGAGAAGGTGCACTGAATAGCACCGATTGCGCAGCCACGCTCAGCTGCCTGCTCTAAGCTTAAGCCTTCCATCAGGCCCGTGAGCACGCCGCAAGCAAAGCCGTCACCGGCACCGACGGTATCTACCACCTTATCGATAATGAAGCCTGGGACGGTGCTCTCTTGGTCGCCATTGCGGACTAAGGCACCCTTAGGGCCTAACTTGGTTACGACCATCTTGGCACCTAACGACTGATAGAAGTCGTTGATCTTGTGGGCATCCTCGCTGCCGCATAAGATCTTGCCCTCGCCCTCACCTGGCAGGACTAAGTCAGCGTAAGTAGCAAGCTCATTTAAGGTCTTGACCATAACCTCTTGGGATGGCCACAGCTGTGGACGTAAGTTCGGGTCAAAGGAGATAAAGAGGTTAGCTTCACGGGCCTTCTTGATCAGGGTCATCATGGCACCACGGGTCGACTCAGTTAAGGCTGGGAAGATACCGGTTAAGTGCACATGCGAGAACTTGGAGAAGTCGATATGCTCAACGTCCTCGGAGGATAAGGTCGAAGCAGCCGAGCCCTTACGGAAGTAGAAAATCTCAGGGTCGCCCTTGGAGACCTTGCTCTTTAACATGAAGCCGGTGGTGCGCTCCTTGGTGTACAGGACGTTACCATCGTCGATCTTATTGTTGCGTAAAGTGCGGGCAATGAGCTTGCCAAATGGATCATCACCAAGCTTGGTTAAATAGGAAACGTAGTGGCCTAAACGTGCTGCGCCCGTGGCTACGTTGAACTCAGCGCCCGCTACTGCCAGCGAGTAGCCCGCAACGCTTTCAAGCGAACCTTCGCTTTGCGCAATCAATAAGCCCATTGGCTCGCCTGCCAGTAATAAACCCTTGGCCATGTCACACTCCTAAATCAAAACGAACTTTGCACGGCTTGGCTTAACCCGTATCACACCACCTAAGGACAAGCTCCCCTTATCAGGACACCCTTATCAGGACACCTTGTCCACCCCGGTACGAGCCCAAGCGCTCCTAGACAAAAGATCTTAGCGACAAAAGCCGCCGCCTAAAGGGGCATTTCTCACAAAACTAGGAACAAAAAAAACTGAAAAAAGCCCAGTACACATGCTAAGCGCCTGGGCGCAACTTGTAAACTAGTATGGCAGTGAAACCCAACCTACCTCACAAAACCGCTTAAAAATGCACGCTAAGGGCGCAAGGAAAGCCCCGCCCCCAGCTTGAAAATCCTTGCGTGCAACCTCACATTAATGAGAAAAAAGCTACAATGCAAAGTGTGTCCTAATTTTGCTTTGCTAGAATTAGCAGATAGTTTTCTTTAATGGAGTCCAATATGGCATCATCAAATCCAGCCATGGGTGTGCTCGACCGTGCTGCCTCAGGTGAGTTTAACTTCGGCGGCTTAGGCGAGACTGCCACCTTATCCGGCACCACGACCAAGTCCATCTTCTTGGTCGCCATTACCTTCATCGTCGGCTACGGCAGCATGATTTATAGCTTAGGCTATATCATCCAGAACCAAGCCACCCCAAGCCTGCTGATGTACGGCTCGATCATCGCGGCAGTCGTCGTAGCCATGATCGCGATCTTCAAGCCACAATCCACCCCGATCACCGCTCCGCTCTATGCGATCTGCGAGGGTGCCGGTTTAGGTACCTTATCGGCCGTTTTTGAGTTCAAGTACCCAGGCATTGTCGCCACTGCCGTGATGTCGACCTTTGTCGTCTTGATGGCAATGCTGGCCTTATGGAAGTTCCGTCTGATCGTCCCTACCGCCCGTTTCCGCAGCGTCGTAATTGGCGCTACCTGCGGTATTGCGATCCTGTATCTTCTGAACTTCATCTGCAATCTCTTTGGCTTCCCACTGTTACCAAGCACCGGTGCTTTTGCCATCATCGTTTCGCTGGCTGTATGCACCATTGCTGCTCTGAACTTAGTCTTAGACTTCGACATGATTGAGCAGTCGGTCAACGAAGGCCTGCCAAAGTACTTTGAGTACTATTGCTCCTTCTCGCTGTTAGTCACTATCTGCTGGCTCTACGTCGAGATCTTACGTCTCCTCTCGATCGTCAACCGCGAGTAAGAGTAGCTAGCACCGCATTTCGTGCCCCATAACAAGGCAACCGTCAGGCAAGTGCATTGATTGAGGGCACACATCTTCTTAAGATTAAAGGGCGTCAGATGACGCCCTTTGTCGTTTTTAGGCCCGGTTGGCCCGAGACTGCTCTAAGTCCAAGACCGCTCTAGATCCTAGACCTACGCTCCCGGCACTAGCCCCACGCTAGTCTAGTCCTAGCCCCACGCCACCGGCCACCGCCCTGCTCTTGGAGGTTCCATGCGCGATTTACTGGATTGTCGTGATGCCATTGATGCCATTGACAGTGAGATCATCTCTTTACTGCAACAACGCCAAGAGGTCGCGCGCGATGTGGCTCGCTACAAATTAGCCCACAACCAAGGGATCGTCGATAAGCTCCGCGAGGGTCAAAAGCTCTCCACCCTGATGAATAAAGCTGTGGCAGCAGGCATAAGCCCAAGCATGGTGCACGACGTCTACGAGCTCATCATGGCCCACACCGTATCCTATGAGCAAAGCTATATCGTCGAGGCGGTCAACGGCGTTGATGTCACCCGCAACACCTCGGTGGCGTACTTAGGCACCAAGGGCACCTACTCACATCTTGCGACCCATCGCTTCTTTGAGGCCTATGAAGGACGCATGGAGGAGCATTCCTGCGCTTCTTTTGATGAGATTGTGGCGCTGGTGGAAAGCGGCACCTGCGAGTACGGCGTGATGCCGATTGAGAACTCCAACTCAGGCTCGATCAACGAGTCGGTCGACATCATGCAGACGATGACGGCGCACATCGTAGGCGAAATTTTCTACCCAATCGACCACTCGATCTTGGCGCTGCCGCACGATGCCACAGCGACCACGCAGCAAAGCGGCACCACCCAAATCGATTACTCCAAGATCAAGACGATTTACTCGCACCCCCAGCCGGTCGCGCAATGCTCCAAGTTCTTAAAGGAGCACTTAAGCCACGCTAAGATCATCTACACCCATGCCTCCTCTGAGGCCATGGCCAAGATCACCGAGTTAAATGATCCAAGCGCCGTCGCCCTAGGCTCGATGCACGCCGCGCGCTACTACGATTTACAGCCACTGGTGAGCGACATTGCCAACAATAAGAGCAATTACACCCGCTTCATTATCTTAAGCAAGACGCCAGTCACGATACCTAACAACCTCGAGGCTAAGACTTCCATTCTCTTTAGCACCAAGAAGTACACCCCAGGCTCACTCATTGCGGTGCTCAATGCGTTCAGCGCCCACAACATCAACTTAACCAAGCTCTACTCACGCCCAATGGAGACCAAGAGTCGCGAGGTATGGGAGGAGATCTTCTTTGCCGACGTTGAGGCCAACCTCGACACCCCAGTAATGCAAGAGATCTTAGATCAGCTTAAGGAGCACACCACCAACCTCAAGGTCTTAGGCTGCTACCTCTCAGCCGAGCGCCAATAACCACTCTGCCGCCCCACCTAACGGCAATAAATGGCAGTTTTATCTCCAGCTCGCGCCAAGCTCAAAACGCGGGCATAGGTGCGGGCGTGGGCGCTTGAGCCGTGGCATTCTTTTTGGGTACATGAGTTGCTGGAAACACGTAAAACTCAAGGAGTCATCGGCAGAATGTATCCAATACCGGCGAAGCAAGCACCCAAGTACGCGCCATCTAACGGCGAAGGCGCTGGACGCAGATGGCTAAAACGGCACAATGACCGTGATGATTTTACGGACCTCAACGAGCTTGTGACCTACGATCACTCAATAGCCAGTGCGAATGTGGAGGTGTTTTTTCGGGATCTAAAGGATCATCTGCTCGAGCAGATTGCATCTGCTGATATGGTGATTGGTGCGGTTGCATGGATTACCGACCTCGATATCCTCGCGGCTTTAGCCCAAAAGGAAACCTTGCTTGTTGTGCAAAAAGAGGATTTCCTGCGCCCTGATCTTAAATCGACACTGACCGCCAGCGATAAAGCCACACTACACCAGGCCTATGATGCCCTCAAACCTTTTGACGGCAGCAAGGTACCGGTTGGACCATTTGACCAGGCTTTGTACCCCGAGAAGCTCACGCATTTAGCGCCGGTGCGCAGCTTTGGCTACTGCGTGCCGACCCAGATGTATCGCGTCCCTAAAATGCACAATAAGTTTTTGGCGTTTTTGCAGCGCGACAAGCACGACACCTATCAACCTACCTCTGTGTGGACGGGATCGCTCAATTTCACGGCCATGTCACTCAACTCCTTAGAAAACGCCGTCGTGATCCACGACCCTAAGATTGCCGAAGCATTCATCTGCGAAGCGCAGATTATCTACCTGAAAGGAGATCCACTTAATTGGGAGAGTGACTGGATTAACCCGTGGACGGCACGGGATGCGGTAACCACCGAACTCATTTAAGTCACAAAGAGGGCTGCACTATGAAACAGGTGTACAACTTAGCGGGCTTAATGCGTAAGCTCAAGGTAGATAGCTTTAGTGAGCTGCAAGAGCGCGGCTACGATGTGAGAAGCTATCTTGAACAGCGCGAACAAGAGTTAGCTGACGAACTAGAAGCGATCAGACAGGGCTTGCAAGAGCTCGACACACGGGACGAGGAGATTGCAAGAGACCGAACTCAAAGCGAGTTGAATGACGAGTTTGACACTCCATTTAGCAGCACCTCAGCAAACCCCAGCAACGTCATGTCGCCTTACCCTCAGCGTATCTCCAGTAATGGCACCAAGAAGGTAGCTCCTTATGGCAGTGCCCCAGCATACTCGGTCTGGCCACCTTACCCCCAGCCAGATGCTTCCAGCAATGGCGCCGATGAGGACACTCCTTTCAGCTCGTCACTCTCCTCCAACAATGACGATAATGAGGATGATGAGGACATTCCTTTCAGCTCACCACGCGCATCCAGAAGAAAGTATGAGTCCTATAATGACGATGACACCGATTTGCCAAGCAATTTTGGTTTCGATTCAATGAGATCATATAGCGATCCTGGTTACGTTTACATCGGAACCTAAAGCTAAAGACAGTAAGCTAAAACCTTTCAGCTGAGCACCAATAAACCCCAAGCCGCAGGCACAAATCAAACGCTGGACTCATGCGTAGACCAAAATCCAGCACCAAGGCTTAGCAGCGCAATTACGGCGAAGAGGCGGTCGAGCGCCTGAACTTCATCACCACCTGCTGCGTCAACGGCATGAAGCTCGAGTGCATCGCACGCTTTATCGAGTTTGAGCAGCATCCGGAAAAAGGCGATGCCTGGCTCTTAGCGCGTATTGACGAGTACTTGGAGCAAGTGGAGCTGGTCAAAGAGCAAGCCCAGCGCGCTGAAGTTTATCTAAAACATCTGCGGGAGTGCTTTCCGCAAAAAGTGCTGGAGCAAAGCACACCAAGGAAAGCCTAGCTTGGCACTGAAGGCCCAATTTCATCATCTGGGGGTAAGGCCGTGGCACAATGGGGTAAAACTCAAACAACGGAGGACCCCATGACTAACTTAACCCCAGCTGAAGAAAGTACCTTCTTGGCGTGGATTGTGCGCATGTCGCTCATCAAGCGCTGGGCGCTGATGCACAACTTCCGCGAGGAGAATGTCTCCGAGCACAGCCACCAAACGGCGGTCATCGCCCATATGCTCGCCGTGATTAAAAACCGCTTGTTTGGCGGCAACGTCAACGCCGAGCGCGTCGCGGTCCTGGCGCTCTACCACGAGGTCTCAGAGAGCAAGCTCCAAGACCTTAACTCCGCCACCAAGTACTTAAATCCTGAGTTTACGCGCCAGTACAAGCTCATCGAGCACAACGCCGAAGAGGAGTGCGTGGCCACGCTGCCTGAGTGCCTGCAAGCAGACTTTACGCCTCTCATCATCCAAGACCAAGTCGACGAGGAGCAAAAGGCGATCGTCAAGGCCGCCGACACCTTGGCCGCTTACATCAAAGCTAACGATGAGTTACGATTCTCGAACCAAGAATTTTCTCACGTCAAAGAGCGCTTAGACCACGTGCTTGAGGACTATTGCGCACGCATGCCCGAAGTTAAGTACTTCATGGAGCACTTTGTGCGCCTGTGCTGGGCCACGGTCGATCAGCTAGCGGGCGTCGACCAAAGCCACCAAGCCTAATCCCTCCTAACCAAGCAGCTTGAGCTGTGCGCTCTCATTTGAGGATCAGAGCGCATGACCCCAACCGAGCAACGCATCGCCGCTAAAAACTTTGCCCGTGATTGGCTCAGAAGGAAGGACTACGAGAAGGGCCAGAATCAAAGTTTTTGGCTTGACCTGCTCCAGCGCGTCTTTGGCATCGAAAGGCCGCTGGACTTTATTGACTTTGAGCCCAAGCCCGACAAAGCTAAAAGTGGCTATATCGATGCCTATATCGAGTCGACCCACGTTTTAATCGAGCAAAAAAGCCGTGGCATCGACCTCACCACTGCTTATGAACAAGCCAAGAGATACAACGCCGATTTAAGTTATGACAAGCGGGCGCGCTATATCGTGACCTGTAACTTCGACCAGTTTGTCATCTACGATATGAACCAAGCAGGCACGGGTCCGACCGCTACGGTGGCGCTTGCTGACTTTGAGCACGAGTACTACCGCTTAAGCTTCTTGGTCCAGGATGACCGCACTATCCCCAAGGAGCGTGAGGACCTCTCGGTGCAAGCTGGCACCGTAGTCTCCAAGCTCTATCGTCTCCTGGCCGCACAGTACCACGATCCGGACAGCACCTTGGCTCAGCAAAGTCTCAACAAGCTGTGCGTGCGCTTGGTCTTTTGCTTCTATGCTGAGGACGCTGGGCTGTTTCAGAGTGAAACCGCCTTTCAAGACTACTTAGGTAAGTTCAGTCCAGAGCTGATGCGCGACGGCTTAAAGAGGCTCTTTACCGTGCTCAATACCCCCAAGGACGAGCGCGACCCCTACGAAAATCCGGATCTCCTAGCATTCCCTTACGTCAACGGCGACCTCTTTGCCGATGATGACGCGCTTATCCCGCAGTTCACCGCAGAAATCGCGGATTTGCTGCGCAATCCCCAGGGCCCTGACACCAACTTCAAGTGGCGTGAGATCAGCCCGACCATCTTCGGTGCGGTCTTTGAGAGCACCTTAAACCCCGAGCTGCGCCGCCAAGGGGGCATGCACTACACCTCGGTTGAGAACATCCACAAGGTGATCGACCCGTTATTCCTGGATAATCTCAAAGCCGAGTTTAGCAAGATTAGGCAGCTTGACTCCGTGGCCTCAAGACGCCGTGCCTTGGAGCGCTTCCAAGAAAAGCTCGCCCACCTCACCTTCCTTGACCCAGCCTGTGGCTCGGGCAATTTCCTCACCGAGACCTACTTGAGCCTGCGCCGCTTAGAAAACGAAGTCATCCGCGAGCTCTACCACGGCAAGACCTTCTTGGGCATCGAGGACTTAGACCCGATCAAGGTGAGCATCGACCAGTTCTATGGCATCGAGATCAATGACTTTGCCGTCGCCGTAGCCAAAACCGCCCTGTGGATTGCTGAAAGTCAGATGATTGAGCAGACTAGCGAGATCATCGAGCATGAGCTCGAATTTTTCCCGCTCACCGCCTATATCAACATCAAGGAAGGTAACGCCCTGACCCTGCCTTGGGCGCAAGTGGTACCGTACGAAAAGCTCAGCTACATCATGGGTAATCCGCCATTTATTGGCTCCAAGAAGCGCACCAAAGAACAAACCGCAGAACAGCTGGCGGTCTTTGGCCCGATGTGGCAGAGCGCCGGTGACATCGATTATGTGGGCTGCTGGTTCAAGAAGGCCGCTGACATCATGGCGCAGTATCCGAGCATTAAGACCGCCTTTGTAGCCACCGATTCGATCTGCAAGGGAACTTCGGTGCGTAACCTCTGGGCGCCACTTAACGAACAGGGTATTACCATCAACTTTGCCTGGCAATCCTTCCCTTGGGTCAACGAGGTCAAGCAGAGTGCGCAGGTTATTTGCATTATTGTTGGCTTTTCTAATATAAATAATAAGTCATCTATGGGGGGGGGGTCGAGTGTAAATTATACACGCGAAACGACTGCCTGCACGTCCCTCACATCAACGCCTATTTGCAGCCAAGCGCCGATTTTTTCCCACTCAAGCAAAAAACTCCGCTCTTTCCCGCCCCTAGCGCCTACAGCGGTAACAAGCCGATTGATGACGGCAATTACCTGTTCACGCTCAAGCAAAAAGAGAATTTTCTCCAGCGCGAGCCGCAAGCTGCGCCCTACTTTCATCCGTGGTATGGCTCCGATGAGCTTATTACCAGTACCCCACGCTATTGTCTGTGGTTGGGCGACACCTCTGATACTGAGCTAATCCACTTGCCTTTATGCCGCGAGCGTATCGAGCGCGTCCGTGAGTACCGCTTGAACAGCACTAGCGAGGATACACGCAAAAAAGCTGATAAACCAACCCGCTTTCACGTTGAGTGCTTCCCTAATACCGATTCGCTCATTATTCCGCAGACTTTCTCTGGCAATCGCCATTATCTGCCGCTCATGTTCATTGACCCGAGCATCTTTGCTAGCAACTTGGTAGTCATCGTTCCAGGTGCTACCTTGTACCACTTCAGCATCTTGGGTTCGCACCTCAACATGCTCTGGATCAAGATGGTGGGCAATACTTTAGGCGAAGGTTGCCGCTACACCTTAAATCCGGTGTATAGCAACTTTCCGTGGCCCGAGAACCCAAAGCCCGAGCTGGTGCACGCGTTAGAACAAGCAGGACAAGCCATTCTTGCTGTGCGCGCGGCGCATGCCGGGCAGAGTCTGGGCGCGCTCTACGACCCCAAGAGCATGCCTGATGACCTCAAAGCCGCACATGAAGCCTGTGAGCGCCTAGTACTGCAAGCCTATGGCCTAAGCGTTGAGGCCACTGATGCTGAGGTGATTGAGCGCCTATGCGCCCTGCACCGGGCCAAGGTGGCAAGCTTGCCGCCAGCAGCCCCCAAGAAGAAGCAGAAGAAAGGGCGCACCGCTAAAGCGGCTTCAGCTAAAGCGACGGCGACTAAAGCTACGGCTTCTTAAGCGGCAGCAGCAGCGACTCCAGCTTAGCTCAAGGAGCGCAGATAATCGTGGGCGGTGAGGTAGTCAAAGAGCTTTTTGAGGCAGCGGCGCGCCAGCTTAGGATCCTCTTTGACAATGGCCTTAATGAGCTTGCTGTGTAAGGTCAGGATGACCTGGCAGGAAACATTCGGGTGCAGCACCGCCACCGCGTTTTGCAGGCGCGTGATCGCCTCAATCACCGAGTTCTTAACGAACTCGTTGACGATGGCATTGAAGATCACGATGTGGAACTCAAAGCAGGAGCGCAAGAACTCCGCTTGGTCGCGCGTAGCTAAGTCCTTTTGCTGCTCTAAGAACGTCATGAGCTGGCGCTCTAAGCCCTTAAAGCACTTGTTGAACTTCTGCATCTCAATGAAGATCGCGGTCGGGGCCACAATCTTCAGAAATTCCAAAATCTGGACGATTTCCTTCTTGGCACCCAGGCTCTTGCCGGTCTCCTCAAAGATCGCTTCGTCATGTAAGGGCGCAATGACAAAGGTGCCAATGCCTTGCTTGGCCTTGAGTACGTTCAGGGCTGCCAGCTGCATAATGGCCGAACGCAAGGAAGTGCGCGAGACATTAAGGCGCGCGCGCAGTTGGTTCTCAGATGGGATCTTGGAGCCCACTGGCCACTTGCCAGTGCTGATCATCTGGCGCATGTAACTAACGATTTCATTAGTCACTGCATCTGATCGCGAGCTCTCTGGCATAATTTCCTCCGAAGATCTGCTCTGTGAAAGCTATCTCAAGACCAACAAACAAATCCAATCCTGGGATACGCCACGCATAGCAAAAAAGCCCAAAGCTCAGCTTTGAACTTAGTTCAGTCAGTACGTTAAGCACGGGGCGTAGCCCATTGCCTTGGGTGTGCCCCAAGGCAATCAGGGTTAATTGTATAAAAAACATCACGGCCTTGTTGTGAGCTTACTCAAAAATGCACGCAAAGACCCGTGCACCGCCCAGAAAACGCCCGTGTTAGGGCCATTCGGCGCCGCCGTGCCCGTGCATAGTGCACGTTCGATCCCGGTGCACGGTCCTCACTGTGCCGTAAATCGGCCCTGAGTTCGCCGCATTTCG
This sequence comes from uncultured Anaerobiospirillum sp., assembly GCA_944390115.1. Classification (GTDB taxonomy): domain Bacteria; phylum Pseudomonadota; class Gammaproteobacteria; order Enterobacterales; family Succinivibrionaceae; genus Anaerobiospirillum. The sequence continues at coordinate 84,193 of CALXOW010000002.1, read as the reverse complement.
GCTCTCAAGAGCGTGATATAATGGCGCTTTGACTCAAATTTTCGTTCGCACCGTGCGGTGCTTGTACTTCTTTGTACCTCTTTGAGATTTGCCATGCCTTTCGATGCCTCTACTCCCATGCGCGTGAAGCGCACCTCCTTTGGCCAAAAAGCAAAAGCACGCAACTTCCGCTCGGAAGGCGCAAGCCACAGCGGCAAGGGCACCAGCCACTTAGGTAAGGGCACGAGCCATGGCGGCGGCGCAAGCCATGGTATTGGCGCAAGTGGTCGCAGCACGAGCCGCAGCGCGGGCCGCACCGGTGAGTGCCTGACCGGCCATACTAGCGGCCACACCAGCCCACGTAAAGATGGGGTCAAGGGTGGGCGCGAGGTCGCCTTACTGCGCGCGCGCCGTGAGGGCAAGGCCGGTGAAACCACCAAGCCAGTGCGCGTACCACGCCGCAAGGAGATTACCCCTAAGCGCGTCTCGCATAAGCCAGGCTTTACTACCTTCCAGCTGCGTCTGGTCAACAGCATTTTGACCACGACCTTAGTCGATGGTAAGCCTTTGGATAAGGCCTATGCTCTGTGGTTTGCCAAGGTTAAGCTGCCGCAAAGCGAGCAAGGCTTTGTCATCAACCACATCAATGCGATGTTCCGCCGCTTGTCCTATTATGCGCAGCTTGCAGGCCTCAAGCGTCCTTCAGACTTCAAGCGCCACGTCAATTTCCTCATTCTCGCCTACTACGCTGAGATGGGCTGGCCTGAGCCTGAGCTTGACGCTGAGGGCTTTGACCGCTCAGGTCTGACCAAGCGCCAAAAGGAAGCCCAAGAGCATCCACTCTTAGTCGAAGGCTGCCCATACTGGCTTGAAGAGCTGGGCTCGCGTGAGCTCAAGGAAGCCTGGCCGGCCGAGCGCAAGGCCTTAGGTGAGCCCGCCAAGCGCTTTATTCGCACCAACACCTTAAAGACCACGCGCGATGAGCTCGCTAGCCGCTTAACCCAAGAAGGTGTAGTTACCCGCTCGGTTAAGGGCGTAAACACCGCCTTGGAGGTCACCTCCAATTCGGCGCTGTTCCGCACCGCCGCCTTCCGTGAGGGCTTGTTTGAGCAGCAAGACCCAGGCTCGCAAGAGATCGCTCCATTCTTACAGGTGGAGCCGGGCATGCGCGTCATCGACGCCTGTGCGGGCGCTGGTGGCAAGACTTTGCACTTAGCGGCCCTGATGCAGAACAAAGGCACCTTGATTGCCCTTGATATCGAACAGTGGAAGTTAGATGACCTGCGCAAGCGCACCAGCCGCGCCGGGGTCTTCAACGTCGAGGTCCGCCTAATCGACTCGACCAAGGTCGTAAAGCGCCTCTATGAGCACGCTGACCGCGTCTTAATCGACGCCCCATGCTCGGGCCTGGGCGTACTGCGCCGTACTGCTGACTCCAAGTGGGCTGACATCAACCCACGCTTAGTGGAGTTAAAGAAGGTACAAGCGGACATCCTGGAGCGCTACAGCCACATGGTCAAGGTCGGCGGCAAGGTCGTGTACTCGACCTGCTCGATTCTGCCAAGCGAGAACCAAGCTCAGGTCCAGGCCTTCTTAGAGAAGCATCAAGACAGCTTCAAGCTCGAAGAGGAAAAGGTCATCCTGCCATCCTCAGGCTTTGATGGCTTCTATATGGCGCGCTTAGTGCGCTTAGCCTAAAGGCAGAGCCCCTAAGGCTTTGCCCCAGCGCAAACAGCCGCGTGCAACTGTGTTGCACGCGGCTGTTTTGCTTTGGGAGTTGGGGGCAGCTTGCTCGTGGCTAGCGATCAGGGTGCTCGCGCGAGTAGCCAAGCTTGATATCGTCTAGGGCTAAGAGCTGGCCCATTTCGGCGGTGCTTAAGGTGATATCGAGGAAATCTAAGTTTGAGACCATGCGGTTGGAGGCTGAGCTCTTAGGCAGCGGAATGACCTTAAGCTGGCGGCAGAATGCTAGGCACACTTGCGCAGCGGTACACTCATGGGCATCGGCAATGGCATTGATGGTGGCATCTTTCAACACTGCGCCCCGGCCAAAAGGCGACCAGCCCTCGACCACGATCCCGTGCTCTTGGCATAAGGTGACGAGCGCGCGTTGGCTGTAGCCGGGGTGCACCTCAAGCTGATTGACCATTGGGGTCACGCGAAACGAGAGCAATTTCTCTAAGTGGTGCGGCAAGAAGTTGGAGACGCCGATCGCGCGCACATAGCCCTCTTCGTAGAGCTCAACCATCGCGCGCCAGGTGGCGCAATTGAGATCGAGCCAATTAGGGTGCTTATTGGGGCTGGCAGGCCAGTGGATTAAGTACAGATCGAGGTAATCAAGCTCCAAGTCATTGAGCGACTTGAAAAAGGAGTCCATGGTGTTCTGGTAGCCTAAGTTCTCGACCCAGACCTTGGAGGTGACAAAGAGCTCTGAGCGCGCCACGCCTTTACTGATGGCAGCCCGAATGCCCTTACCTACGCTACGCTCGTTTTTATAGAAAGCGGCACCATCAATTAAGCGGTAGCCCGCGCGAATGGCATCACAGACCGCCTTAGCACACTCAGGACTATCAGGCAGAGCCCAGGTGCCATAGCCGACCACGGGCATAGATAAGCCGTTTCTGAGCTTATATCCGGCACTGCGATTGGCGCGCGCAATGTCCTTGCTCTCATCGCTTACAGTAACCACCACAAAGCCTCCCAAAATTCGATAATTCTTGCATCTATTTTGCTTGCGCCGCGCGTGCCTAAACGCCTGTCAAAGCTTTGAGATGCCCGTTTTATCGGCCTATGCACCTTTTTCGTGCACGGACACGTCAGCGCAATGGCCAGCGCGTCAGCTCGGAGTGAAAAGCAGCAGCTCCATCTTGCAAAAGTTTTAGCACTTGTTAGCATAGCCTCGCGTGCGCTGCGCACGCATCAACTTGCCAAGTCAGAGCCCGTCTGACTTGACGCCGCGTCGGCTCGGTCAATAGCCGCCACAAGCCTTCTTTTTCAAGTAGGTGTCTATGCTCCAAACTTATGGTGCAAACAAGCGTGGTAACGTCGCCACCTATGTCGTGGTGTGCGTGCTCATCGCTACCTCCGGCTCTCTCTTTGCCCCAGTCATGTCCTATTACTTAAACACTGAACTGGGCTTTGATCCAATCCATATCTCGATTGTCTTTGCGCTGTTGCCTCTTGCTACTATCGCCATCGTGCAAACGATTGCGCGATTTTCTGACATGGGCTTGCAGCGCCCAATGATTATCTGCATTGCCTCGCTCTTTGGTATCGGCAGCTCCTTGGTGCTCTATTCGCGCCCGGACTTTGTGACCATGTGCACTATAGGCTTAATTTGCCTGGGCACCCACCCAGTGGCCTTCCCGCAGATTTTCGCCTCCGCCCGTGAGTTTGCGATCAAGCACGTCAAGCAAGGTTCGCTTATGTTCACGACCTTCTTGCGCTCGCTCACCTCGCTGTCGTGGGTGGTAGGCCCACCGCTGGCTTACGCTATTGCCTTGGGCGGCAGCTTCAACCTGCTCTTCACCGTCACAGCGGTGATGTTTTTCCTGTGCTTTTTGGCCAGCTACTTCTTCTTGCCTAACGTCTTTGACGCCAATCAAGGCGAGAGTAGCCCTGAGAGCACTGACGGCAAGGTCAGCACTGAGACTAGAGCTGAGGCCAAAGCTGACGGCCAGGCCAGCGCTGCGGCTAGCGCTGACGGTAAGACTAGTACTGACGAGGCTACCCACCACGAACCAGGTACAGAGCAAGTAAATCAAGCTGCTAAAGCGGCACGCTTCGCCGGTGCTAAGGTCGCTTGGTGGAAGGATAGCTCGGTCATGATGCTCTTTGCGGGCACCGGCCTGATCTTCACCGCCTTCTCGAGCTATATCTCATCGATGCCGCTCTATGTGACCCAAGAGCTTGAGCTTTCGACCAATCTGCCTGGCTACATTATGGGCTTAGCAGCCTTCCTGGAGATTCCGCTCATGTTCTTAGGCGCTAAGCTCTCTAAGATTATTGGCCTTAAGACCGTGGTCTTAATCGGAGCGATCAGCCTCTTTGTCTTCTTGGTGCTCCTGCACTGGGCCACTACTCCAGCTCAGCTCTTAGCGCTGCAGATCTTCCCGGCTCTCTTTATTGCTTTCTTGGGCTCAATCGGCATGGTGCTGTTCCAGGAAATGCTCCCAACCATCCCTGGTCAGTCGACCTCGCTCTTTATCAATGCCTCAACCGCCGGGCAAATCGCCGGAGGTGGCATGATTTCCTTAGCCGAGAGCGGCTCCTACATGACCATCTACAACGGTGGTCTGGGCATCGCGGTGGTGGGTGTGATCTTGATTGCCCTGGTCAAGAAGCCGAACGTCACCATCAAATAGAGCCTAACTGCGGCCGCATCCTTAATTTTTGCGCCTCCATGATCTTATGGGGGCGCACCTGCTTATAATGGCGGGCCACTGACTGACATAATGACCGCGCGGTCACGCCCCATCGACCAGAACTCACGACCAACCGGCCATAACTTTGCGACCGCGCAGGTCGCGCTTTTCCGCTAACAAGGACTTTTTGATGCAGACCTTAGGCGCTTCGCGTACGGGCTCCATCCCGACTTATGTGATCATCTGCCTCTTGATCACGATCTCAAGCTCGCTCTTTAACCCAGTGCTGTCGTTCTACCTCAACACCGAGCTGGGCTTTGATCCGCTCCAAATCTCACTCTTCTTCGTGCTCTTGCCGGTTGCCACGATCTTGATTGTGCAAACGGTCGCCCGCTTTTCCGATATGGGTTTGCAGCGCCCGTCGATTATCTGCATCGCCTCGCTCTTTGGTGTGGCGGCCTCGGTGCTACTCTTTTTGCGCCCGAGCTACTGGGTCTTATGCACCGTAGGCTTAATCTGCCTGGGTTCTTACCCTGTTTCCTTCCCGCAGATCTTTGCTTCGGCCCGTGAGTACGCGCTCAAGAACATCAAGAAAGGCTCGCTTATGTTCACGACCTTTCTGCGTTCCCTAGCCTCGCTCTCTTGGGTCATCGGTCCACCTATTTCCTACGGCATCGCCTTAGGCGGCAGCTTTGACCTCTTGTTTATGGTCACGATGGGCTCCTTTAGTCTGTGCTGCTTGGCCTGCTTTTTCTTCTTGCCTAATGTCTTAGATAAGAGCATTGCCGACAAATCGCGCCATATCGCTTGGTGGAAAAACGGCTCGGTCATGATGCTCTTTGTCGGTATCGCGTGCATGTTCACTGCTTTCTCCAGCTACATCACGTCAATGCCGCTCTACGTGACCCAAGAGTTAAAGCTCACCGAGAACACCCCAGGCTTTATGTTGAGCCTCGCGGCCTTCCTGGAGATTCCGCTCATGTTCCTAGCGGCGCGCCTATCCAAGGGTATTGGCCTCAAGACGGTCGTGGTGATTGGCGCGATGAGTCTCGTGGTGTTCTTAGCGCTGCTGCATTTTGCTCACACCGAAAAGCAGATGCTGGCAATCCAATTCTTCTCGGCGCTCTACATCGCCTTTGTCGCCTCGATGGGCATGGTCTTTTTCCAAGAACTACTCCCAACCATTCCAGGCCAAGCAACCTCGCTCTACATCAACGCCTCGACCTCGGGCCAGATTGCCGGTGGCGCCTTAATTTCGCTGGCCAGCAGCGGCTCCTACCTCGTCATCTACGAGGTGGGCATCGGCATTGCCGCCTTGGGCGTCGTGCTTTTGTGCTTGGTCAAGAAGCCACCACGCGTAAGCTAAGCCACCTCAGCGCGTAAGCTACCAGGCTCAAGCGCCCGCGCCTCAGCCTCAAGCGCCCGCCCCTAAGCGGGCGGCTGAGCTGACAGCGTGAGCTGCAACAAAAACGGGGCCTCAAGCCCCGTTGCTGTTAATTAGTACTGCGCTACGCTTTAATCCCACCAGAAGTACCAGACACTGGAGGTTTTAAGGCCCTCGGCGTGTGAGAAAATGGTGATGCCATCACTTTCCTCAATAATCGATGGGCAGAAGGCGTATTGCTTGATCGCAAGATCCTTGCACTCGCTCTCAGGAACAGCCTCTTCGACCAAGTACTCCACGGTGTCCTTACTGATTACAGCTGGGACGGCGCCATATTTTTCGTACCACAGCCGCGAAATCGCGATTAAGGCGCTATTGCTCGGGCAAGCGTTCCAGCCGCCCATCGGCAGGTAGGCAAAGACATTGTACGGATGCTGTACCGGAATCTTGGCTAAGATCACGTGCTCGGTCATACCACTGTCGTAGTCCCAGTAGGACAGGAATTGGTGATGGCTTTCGACCGTGCCACCTTCTTCGTTGATCATGCGCTCAAAGAGCTCGGGATCTTCCAGCACATCTTGGGCGATCGAAACCAGCTCACTTAATGCAGCGCCGCCCTGCGTCGAGTCGGCAGAGAGCAGCTCATTGCGAAAACGTGTGACCTCATCTAAATCGTACTTTTCCGGGATATCATCTCCGTTGGCAGTCTCATCGGAGTTCATAACCAAGGTGTCAAGTAAGGTCTCGGAAGGCACAATAATCACGGGGACAAAGGTCTTAAGTTCCGAGCTCTCCTCCAAGGCCTGACGATAGGCTTCCATCAAAGGCTCGTCATCAACCATCGGTGCAAAGTAAGTGCAAGGGCAGCCCAAGAACTTAGTAATGGCACTAACAAGTGACGTAATTTGATCAGACATAGCGCCTCCTAAAACCACACCAACAAAAAAAGCAAAAAGAAAAAGTGGCAATTTTAAAGCCCGTGCGCTGGTACAGTGCACGGCCTACTTCACTTTTCTTAATGCTAATTATGCGGTTTTGGCACCGTGCTGTAACGCCATATAGGTACGAAATTTAGCAACAATGTGACCAATATCCCCAAAATCGCAAAGAAAACGGCTCAGCACCGCGCGCAAACGTGATGCTGAGCCGTAAAAAAGCGCTTAATTGACGGATTAACGCCCTAACTTAGAAGCCACGCGCACCAAAATGCGGACGGCCCTTAAAGCCACCCTTTGGCCCCTTAGGACCATGGCCGCCCTTACGGCCGCGTGCGTCCAAGTCAAAGCTTGGGCGATGCTTACCCTTCTTACCCTTAGGGCCCTTTGGGCTTGGGTGGGCCATTTCCTCAAAGTCGACCGTATCATCGACAAAGATCGGCTCATTAAAGCCAAAGGCGGCTAAATCGCGCGAGCGGCCCTTACCGCGTGGCGCCTCTGCGCGCTCCAAGAAGCGCTCGCCGCGCCCAGCACGCTCGTGACGGCCACCGCGCTCACCACGCTCACCACGATCCCCGCGCTCATGACGCTCGCCCCGCTCTGGGCGCTCGGAGTGCTCGTGCTTACGTGGCGGCTCAGCGCTGTACTCACGCAGCTCTAAGGCACGACCATTGACACGGGCATGGGCTAATACGTCCATGGTCTCACGCGGCATACCCTCTGGCAGGTCAACGATGGTGAAAGTATCGAAGATCGAAATCTCACCGATGTACTTGCTATCGAGGTTGGCCTCGTTGGCGATTGCACCCACGATTTGGCCTGGCTTGACCACATCACGACGGCCTACTGCTAAGCGGTAGCGCACCATCTTGAGGTCAGGGAAGTCCTTAAGCGGCTGTGGCTCAGCCGATGGGCCACCCCGACGACGCTCGCGATTACCCTCAAAGTTGCTCTTTGGCTTGTCGTCGAAGCTGCGGAAAGCTGGCTCAGGCTCGCTCTCATCTAAGAGCAGCTCGCCGTCGCGCTGGGCCATCTTGGCAAGAGCCGCGCACAGGATTTCCGGCTCAATGCTGTCATCGGTCAGCATTTCCTCGATCACCTGAACATACGGCTCTAAGTCCGAGTTCTCGATCGTGTCTAAGATCTGATTGCGGAAGTTCTCAAGACGGCGCTTGTTGACGTCGGCAATCGTCGGCATCGACATCGGCTCAATGCGCTGCTTGGTGACACGCTCAATCTGGCGTAAGGCGCGGCGCTCACGTGGCGAGACAAATAAGATCGCCTCACCAGTGCGACCGGCGCGGCCGGTACGGCCAATACGGTGCACGTAGGACTCGGCATCATATGGGATGTCGTAGTTGAAGACGTGGGTGATGCGGTCGACATCAAGGCCACGAGCGGCGACGTCGGTAGCAATTAAGATATCGAGCGTGCCCTTCTTTAAGCGATTGACCAGGTGCTCACGCTGACGCTGTGGAATATCGCCGTGTAAAGCGGCGCAGGCAAAGCCACGAGCGGCGAGCTTATTGGCAACTTCCTCCGCATCGGTCTTAGTACGGACAAAGACCAAGACTGCCTCATATGGCTCGACTTCGAGCATACGGGTCATGGCATCGATCTTGTGGGCACCGGTTGCGACCCAATAGCGCTGACGCACCGTGGTTGCGGTGGTGGTACGCGACTCGATACGCACCTCAATCGGGTCAACTAAGTGCGCAGTCGCGATACGGCGAATGACCTCCGGCATGGTAGCCGAGAACAGCGCCGTCTGATGCTCGGAGGTGACGCGCTCTAAGATCCAATCAACGTCATCGATAAAGCCCATACGCAGCATTTCATCGGCTTCGTCGATCACCACGTGCTCGACCGCGCTAAAGTCCAAGCGTCCGCGCTCCATCAAGTCCATTAAGCGACCTGGGGTAGCAACCACGACTTGAACGCCGCGCTTTAAGCTCTTGAGCTGCGCTTCATAAGAAGCACCGCCGTAGATTGGCACGACGCGGAAGTCCTCGATAAAGTGAGCAAAGCGCGAAAAAGACTCGGCGACCTGTAAAGCGAGCTCACGGGTCGGCTCCAAGACCAGGGCAAAAATCGCGCGCTCGCGGCTATCGTACTTGGTGCGCTTATGACCTGAGACCAAGCGCGATAAAATCGGCAGCGCAAAGGCGGCGGTCTTGCCCGTACCAGTCTGGGCTTGACCAATCATGTCACGGCCCGAGAGCACCACCGGAATAGCACGCTCTTGAATCGGAGTCGGCTGCTCAAAGCCCTCGTGCACAACCGCTTCCATCACCTCAGGGGCTAGGCCTAAATCAGCAAAGCGTACCCCGTCAGGCTCAGCAGCAGCCTCAGTCTCAGCGGCAGCCTCAGCATCCTCAGTCTCAGCCTCGTCCGCATCAGCGGCTCGCTCAATCTCAGCTTCAGTAGCGGTTGAAATCTCAGCAGCGGTTGCAACTTCTGGCGCGCACTCAGGGCTTGCCTCTGGAGCAGCTTCCTCTGGGATAGCTTGTGGCTCAGTGGTAGCTTGCGGCTCTGAGGCAGTTTGTTGCTCTGCGTTGGTGGCATCGTCTGGAGTTAAGGCGTCTTGGTCGGCGGCCATGCGGGCGGCATCGGCCTCAAGTAGCGCATCAATAATGGAGTCGTAATCTTGTTGCGACATAGCAATTCCTAAGTTAGAGCTTGCTAGGCGCATGACATCAGACCCGCTTAATGCGGGCAATAGGGCCCTGACGTCCCTTGATTAGGGGCGCAGCCTTGTTTGATGTTTGAGCACTGCCAAAAGCAGCACCTGCGCTTGGTGCAAGCGTGTTCCCGTAGCGCTTGCCCATTGGATCTGACGTGATCCCACCAAGCGCTTGCCAATAGGGTCAGCGAACTCCCAAGGGGCCCTGGGCCCATCCCTGAGCTTAAGCTCTGTTCGCTTTAGGTGGCAGCGCCACCTCTACCCAAAAGTGGCGCCCATTATACGGCAAAGATCACAAATTCAAACAAAATCTCATGGTCGCAAATTAGCTTTTGCGCCTAAGTCCTAGTACCGGCTGCCTCCTAGCACAACTAGGGCGGCGATGTTGGTATTTTCCCGCTCCTGGTGCGCACAGGCACCAGCAGCGAGCCAAACTTTGAGCTTGAACCCGGTTTTTGCCGCAAATTGAGGCACAAGCCCCGGTGCTATAATGCGCCAATTGTGGATCTGCTGCGTTCTGCGGTAGTGCTCCACGCATCCTCCCTGCTCATTTTGCTAATTGATTGATTAATTCAATGAAGTTCCATTTTAAGAAGTCGGTTTTAGCTCTGGCCTGCGCTGCTGTGGTCGGTGCTAGCCTCTTTAGCTCCGCTGCCCAAGCAGCCTTATCGCGCAAGCCTCAAGATAATCTCTTTGTTGCCGTTTCGACCGAGCCGGTTGGCCTTGACCCAGCTATGGTCGATGACAATTACTCCGGCGACGTCATCAGCAACATCTACGAGTCCCTGTTAGCTTTCAAGCCGGGCTCGATGGAAGTTGAGCCAGGCTTAGCTGAGAGCTGGACTATTTCCGACGATGGCCTGGAGTACACCTTTAAGCTGCGTCAGGGCGTCAAGTTCCACGACGGCACCCCATTTGACGCTGAGGCGGTCAAGTTCAATATCGAGCGCCAAATGCCTGAGAACCGCACCGCCCGTATGGCTTACGCTGAGTTAGTTTACGGTGACGTGGCTAAGGTTGAGGTCTTAGACCAGTACACGGTTAAGATCACCTTAAAGCAGAGCTCGACCCCATTCTTACGCAATATGGCCATGCTCTATGCTGCCCCTATTGCCTCCCCTACTGCCTTAAAGGCCAATAACAACAACCTCATGACCAACCCAGTTGGTACCGGTCCTTACCGCTTAGTAGCTTGGGATCGCGGCCAGCAAGTGATCCTCACCACCTTCGAGGATTACTGGGGCGAAAAGCCTAAGGTTCAAAACGTCATCTTCCGCTTAATGAAGGAAAATGGCGCTCGTGTCGTAGCCTTAAACAATGGTGAGGTCGATATCATCACCGGTATCGACGCCAACGTTGCCCCGCAAATCACCGCTGCGGGCAACAAGATCTTCCAGCGTGATGGCAACAGCACCCTGTATATGCTCTTTAACACCCGTGAGCACGAGCAGACCAAGGATCGCGAGATTCGCCGCGCCTTAGCTCAAGCCATCAACACCCCAGAGTTAGTTAAGTCGCTCTATAAGGGCTTCTCGAGCTACGCTAAGACCTACTTCCCAAGCTTTATGGCAGGCTACAGCGAGAACACTCCAACTGTAACCTACGACCCAGAGGCCGCCAAGAAGGCTTTAGCTGAGAAGGGCGTCACCAAGGTTAAGATTATCGCTAACTCCAACGCCAGCTACTCCAACACCGTGGGTGGCCAGGTCTTATCTGAGGCAGTTCAGGCCTACTTAAAGGAAGTGGGCGTGGAGGCTTCGATTGCCGTCTACGACTGGGCGACCTTCAAGAGCCGCTTAATGACTGACTCGTGGGATTTAAGCTTTATCGGCTGGAACGGCGATAACGGCGATCCTGACAACTTCATCAATATCTTTGCCCGCCCTGATGCCAACATCAACCAAGGTCTGTGGCAAAACGAGGAGTTCAACGCCTTAATTGAGCAAGGTGTCCACGTCAAGGATGGCCCAGAGCGTACCAAGATCTACGAAGAGGCTGAGCGTGTCTTAGCTGAGGACGTTGGTATTTTCCCAATTGCTCACGCCCAGAACCTCTTAGCCTATCGTCCTAATATCAAGAATGCCGAAGTGCACCCAATCGGCCTGATGTTCTTTAAGGATGTCGAGAAGACCGTAGAATAAAGCAACTTCTGCTTGATTTAGAAAAAGCGCGAGGCCTCAGGTCTGGCGCTTTTTCATTTCTGTGCGCTGGGCCTATTGAGCCCTAGAGCGTCTTAGAGTAAGTTAGGGGATTGAGCCCACCACGGGCACCAAATGTTTTTTGAGGAGGAGGCCCCCAGCACGGGGCGTGGAATAGATGAGCGATATTTTTGCCCAAAACCCAAAGCTCGTTGAGCTGACCAATGCCCACAATATGAGCGTAACCATTATGGACTGGGGTGCTACCATCCACTCGATCAAAGTCCCAGTTAACGGCAAGCTCCACGAGATGTTAGTAGGCCCTAAGGCCCCTGAGGATTACAGCCGTCAGCTGTGCTATATGGGCGCCACCATTGGCCGTTACGCCAACCGCATCAACCACGGTGAGTTCAAGGCCAATGGCAAGAGCTACACCGTAGGCGGCGGCAAGGACGTCGTCCTGCACGGCGGTGAGGTCGGCTTTGATAAGAAGCGCTTTACTATTGCCGCTCAAAGCAAGAACAGCGTCACCTTTACCCTGCACTCGCCTGATGGCGACGAGGGCTTCCCAGGCAATTTTGACCTGACCGTCGTTTACACCTTAGGTGACGATGGCGCCTTAAAGATTGAGTACGAAGGCAAGTGCGACCAAGAGTGCGCCGCCTGCATCACCAATCACTCCTACTTCAACTTAAATGGCCACCACAGCTCGGTCTTAGGCCACGAGGGCTGCTTTAACTCCGAGCAAATCTTAGTGATTGACTCGCGCGCTATTCCAACCGGCGAGCTCTACAACGTCACCGCGCGCACCGACAAGGTCGATAACTTCAACTTCACTCAGTGGAAGAAGTTTGCAAACTCGGTCGACGACTTTGCCGATGACAAGAATATGGAGTTCACCCACGGCTACGACCACTGCTTTGTGGTCAAGGGTATGGGCGACACCACCAAGCCAGTCGTATCGGTCAAGGGCGAGCCAATTGACGGCGCCCGCGTCCAGCTCGACGTTTACACCGACTACCCAGCCTTCCAATTCTATTCGGGCAATGCCATTAACGAAGGCGCCACTGAGGACATGTGTGCCTACGCCCGTGATGACGGCAAGGTCTACGGTGCTTACGACGGCTTTGCTATTGAGCCAGAGTACTTCCCTGACGCTCCACACTTAGATCAGTACAAGGACGTCAACCCACTGGTTAGCCCAAGCGCTCCATTAAAGCACTTCATTACCTACAAGTTTACGGTAATCTAAGCGCACAAAGCGCGGACGCGCGCCCAACAAGCGCGTACACTCGCACCAGCCCCCAAGGCCCAGCCTTGGGGGCTGGTCTGTTTCTGCACCCTAAAACTTATCTTTTCTGATACTTATGTTAGCTCGTCGCAAGGCGCGCGCATTATTATGTTTAGAGGTTATGTCTGCTGATGCGGCTGTGCTCACTTGCAGTGAGCTCAGAGGTTAGAACTCGTCGCTGTTGATGCTGGGATTGAGAGCGCTAATGATGGCTTCGGCTTGGGCCGTCACGGCCACACCTTGGATAAAGGGAGCACGCCAAGGGCTTAACATGCCGCGTGTCACTAAGTTGTTGGTGAAGACACACAGGCTCTCGTAATAGTTTTGCCACAGATTGTGTAGCTGACTCAAACTATGCGCCTCTTGCGCTGAAACCTTAGAGAGGGCCGCAATACTGCGCCGGATATCGTTTTGGTAGCTTTCCTTATTTCTAAAGGTCTCATAAGCGCAAATATCGCGGTCGCGGCTGGAGATACACTTGCGCATCAAATAGTAATCACCAAAGCCATAGGTCTTGTACAAGGACAATAAAGTCAGGTCGAAATTGGACCTTAAATTGCCCTCGGCGCTCTCACGTTTGAGACTGTAAGCAAAAGGCGAGCGGCGCCAGGCCTCACGATAGGCCTCCCAATTACGCCACACCACCAGCAAATCTTCGTTGTTGTAGCCCAAGAGACGCATATCGGTGATGATGATGCTGTGGCACTCGGGGCTGGAAAAGAAGAATTGGTCGTTATTGCTGCCTTCAAAGATCGAGCATTGCGCCTCTAAGGACTCGCCGGTACTAATCCGGCCATGCCGTCCTTGCGTAAAGGCGTACTCAGGGCGCAAATGCAGCGTCTCAGGATAGCCTGCTTGACGCCAGATCCGCATCAGCATCTGGCGATAGATCACAGGACGCAGCGATTGCGCCCGCGCTAGCGGCGGCAAGAGGGCACAGAGCTCTTGGTAAAAGGACCACCAGGCAAGCAAAGCATCCTCAACATTGCGCCGCTTGGTGACAAAGCCGGTTAAGCGCCGCACCAGAACCGAGGAATACTTGATCGTCTCCAGCTCATAGCGATTATCCATGGCATAGAGGAAGGTTGCGGGATCCTTGCCCAAATGCATAATGTCGTAATAGCTTTGCGGGTACTGCACCAAGTGCTCCGACCCCGCACTAAAGAGGGTATAGAGCGCCAGGTAATAATCGTAATCTTGCAGCAACTTGCCTTCACGCGCGATGCGCTCAGCGGTGGCACGCGGACTTTCAAAGTCCATACTGGCGCTATCTTGCATTACTGAGCGCCAACGCGCGGCATAGCGCTGATAATTGCCCTCAGGGGCATAAAACAGCTCGCGCAAATAGGACAGTGCCTCTTGCCCGGTACGGGCATAGACTTGATCTAAAGCTAAGCGGCATTGTTTGCTTAAGACAAAGCTATAGGAGCGCGCCTGAGCTGCCTCCTGATTCTCGGAGGAGTCACGACGCTCCCAATGCGACGGGACAAAGTCGCGCGTAGGCGAGCCTTCTTGCAGCGCACTGATATGGAAACGCCCTGACCCAGTCTCCTGCCCAGAGCGCGCGGCACGCACCGCTGCGGCGCCAACAGCGGCAGTCAACACCGCCGATGGGGCAGCACCCGTAGACTCTTCGGGCAGCTGGAAGCGCTCAGGCGCGTACGTGACCAGATCATTGCGGTCATCGACCGGACGTAAGCACGCTTCATCGATATCAATCGGCGCTAAGAAAGGCACGCCATTGATATGTGTGACGCGTTGATTAAAGGACTGACGGGCTTGCTCTTGGGGCGAGTCAGAGTCAGGCCGGGTGGTGGGCTGTTTTTTGAGCGCAACTGATTCTTGGTGCTCAGCGACGATCAGCTCTTGCGCGCGTTTAGGATCTTCTTGCACCAGGCGCTCTAAGGTCGCACTGCTATTAAAGCCTTGATTAGGCCATAAGATGCCCGAGATAAGCTGAGGTGAGCTCTCAAAGCCATTTTGAGCGCTGAGTACTTTGCAGGTGCGCGCAACCTCACTTAACACCAGACGGGCGCGTTCCATGGGAAAGGAGAGCATTGCGGGCACTTTGAGATAGGCCGCATCGTCTTTATTAAATTCCAGCTCAAAGGTCGGACTATCGGGCAAGGTGACGAGAAAGGCGCTGTCAATTTGAAACTCGAGCGCATTACCCACCAGCTCAGCATAGACGTGAGTGACCGTGCCATCAACATGGAGCTTAATCGGGATAATGCCGGAATTGGCAACCGTGTGCGGCAAGATCACGCTCATGCGAAATGGGGTGGCCTCATTGAGGGAGCACAGCACCACTTGCAATTGCACCTGCTCAGGCGTGTTAACAAAGGCTGCAACCTCAGCGGAGCCATAGGCATAATCAAGCCGTCCAGCATCCCAGCCCCACACGGTAGGGCGAGAGTTTGCCGCAGCAGGTGCGGGCGCTGCCGCGCCTTGCGCATGCACAGCCGAACCGGACGCACGTGCTGCTGTACCGGATGCCCGCACTGAGGTACGAGTCGCGTTAGGCCGAGTGGAGGTGGCCGCTTGAGGCGTGTGGGGGCGAGCTGACGTGGTCGCGGTACGGGCGCGCGGGGCGGGCGCGCTCTCTTGAGGTGCGTTTGCGTGGGCTGAAGTGGTCGGCGGGAGCACCAGCGTGTCGAGCGGGAGTGAAGACGCGCTTGCGGGGCGCATGGCCAGTACCTCGTTGCGCGCGGCGGACTGGTTGGCGTGAGCTACTGGGAGCGGTGGGCACAGTAAGAGCGCACAGGTCACCGCGCACGCGGTGCCCCATTGCACTAATCTCCTCTCAGCAGCTTCGATATAGCCGCTGCTGCCCCAAACTAAGCCCATAACGTTATTTTTTTTTGACTCTACGACCTTAAGAAACGCAAATGCGGTCACTACAAGCCGATTATATGCCAACCATGCTCGTCCACGATCCCACTTGAAGACTAAGTGGACAGGCCTCAAAAACGTTTTAGGCTTTTTTGGTCGGGTTAATCCAAAGAAATTTTGCGACTTAAGGCCTGCAGGGTGATCTGCTTGGTCTTGGTAGCCTTGGTGCGATTGAATGACACCACTAAGGAGTAGAGCAGCTCACAGATATGGATTTGCGCGGCAATAGTCGCCGCCGAGTCACCTTGCAACATGCCCTCTTCGTTGCCGTTGTAGATAACGTAGTCGGCAAGATGTGCCAGGCGCCCTACCGGATTGTTGGTGATCGCTACGGCCAAAGCCCCGCAATCCTTACCAATCTCAAAGGCTTTGACGGTCTCGTAGCTATTGCCCTTTTGCGAGAGCGCAATCACGACGTCGCTGGGGCCCAACATCGCCAGGGCCGTGTACATAAAGTGGTCCATCGACTCAGCCTGGGCATCAATCCCGATACGGCACAGCTTGTTCTTAAAGAATAAGGCGCTCAAGCAGGAATTGCCCACCCCAATAATGAAGACCTTACGGGCCTTGTAGATCGCATCGGCGACGGCCATACAGGTCTGCGGCTCAATATTGCGGATGTTCTCGCTCAAAGAACGACGGATCGCCAACTTAAGTTTCTTGGCAATCACGACGCAATCGTCATCGTCTTCGATATTGGAGTCGAGGATTTGCTCTTCGCTGCTTTGATTCTTGCCCGCCAGCTCCTTGACTAGCTCTAACTGAAATTCCTTGAAGCCCGGAAACTTCAAGGTCTTAGCCAGGCGCACCACCGTTGCCTCACCCACGCTGGCGCCATCGGCAATATCAGTGACATTCTTAGTCGTCACCTCGTTGGGATGCTCTAAGATATAGCGCGCCAGGCGTTTTAACGCGAGTGGCAGCTCCGCTTCGACCGCACGTAAGGTGGGCAAAATGCGGCCACTGACGCTGGCAGGTAACTTTAACTCACGCATGCTCTTCATCCTCTGTGCCCCCTCCAACCCTAACTCGGGTTAAGCACCTTATCAACCAGTGAGCGCAGTGCCCACTTCTCAACTAGACAACAGTCTAATTTCAGCTCTGTTAGCCTAATTGCAACTCTTTGGGCTTAATTGGCTTATTTGCCTCAGCGCGCCAACCACAGCTTTCCTCGATGCACTGCTCCTCTATTAGCACCGCTTACGAGCTACTCCCCTGATGAGAACCGTCTCAAGTGCATTACAGACAACGATAAGTACAATTAGTTCCCGTAATCAACACAGCACGCCCAGTAGGCACAAAGCACGGTGTGTGCGGGCACAGAGCATGCTCCCATATCAAGCACAATCTATGCGAGCATAAAGCTTATAACTGCACACAGCACGATGTGCACGAGCACAAAGCTGGCGCTAGCACCAGGCATGGTGCACGCCGCTATCAGGCCCCACCCGCACCGCCATCTGGCACACGACCTCTGGCTCGGTGCACGAAGCTATCCGGCACAATGCGCGCCATAGCCTCAATCCGGCTTATTTAACGCCATGCTGACCTCTGAAAAAATTTTCCTCAGCCTGCTGCGGGTAAAAAATTTTTCCATGGGACAGATCAATCATAAGGTAAGACCACCCCAGCCAGTCAAATTTTATTGGCAAGCAGGCTCTTTATTGGTGAAATTTTGCTCCAAATCACATTTTCAAAATGAGGTTCAGAGCGCAAGGCCACTACTGGTGCGGCTTGGCGCGAGTTTGGGGTAGAGTGCGGGCAAAAGTGTGATAGACATGCCGTTTCTGTACGATATTGTTACGGATTTTGAACAAGATCACAATTCTCACAGATTGCGATTGTGAAAAAATTTTCTTCCACTATCATAGGACATGAAAAATATCTCCAAGCCATGCTTAGGCAGCGCTGGTTAGACTGAAAAGAGCAAGCGCCGGAGCCTTGAGACTTGCAAGAGCTCCACCCCCGCTTATCTATCCCACTATCCCAAAGGGGCGCTTAATCTTTTCAGCTAATCGGTACTGAGTACTAACTCCCAGACTTGAAGATAACCAAGCCTCAACTCAAGAGTGCAGTTTAGCCCCTGCGCTATAGTTCACGATCTGAGGAGTTGGTGAGTACCTGCGCTGGGCTTGATGAGTTAAATAGGAGTTCCCGTCTATGAAGATTAAGCAGTTAGCAGCCGCCTTAGCTTTAACCGCTTTTGCCTCCTCGGCCGCTTTAGCCGCTTCCTTACCTGATGTTCCAGTTCCATTTAAGTCCGGTGCTGGTGCAATCAACGATGGTGTCATCTACGTTGGTTTAGGTACCGCAGGTCAGGACTGGTACAAGTTAGACACCAAGAGTGCTCAACCTCAATGGCAGAAAATTGCTGCTTTCCCAGCTCCAGCTCGTGACCAAGCTCAAGCTGTAGCTTTAAACGGCAAGATCTATGTCTTTGGTGGTTGCGGCAAGATTGACTCGGATATCACCTCGGTTTCCAATGAGGTCTTTGAGTACGATCCTGCTACCGACACTTGGACCAAGCTGTTAACCCGCAGCCCAATCGGCTTAACCGGCCACACCGTAGTTACCGCTGATGGCAAGAACGCCTTAGTAATCGGCTCGGTCAACAAGGAAATCTTTGACGGCTACTTCTCGGACGTTGACTATGCCAACAAGGTCGGCGACAAGGACTTATTAGCTAAGATCAACGCTGACTACAACGGCAAGTTAGTCAAGGACTACTTCTTCAACAAGGCGATCTTACAGTACGACCCACAAAACAATCTGTGGACCACGGTAGGTAACTTACCTTACTTTGGTACCGCCGGTTCGGCCGTTGCTGTTGACCCAGCTGACCACGGCGTCTTTGTCGTCAACGGCGAGCGCAAGCCAGGCCTGCGTACTGCCACCACCGTTAAGTTCACGGTTGAAGATGACTACGCCAAGTTACAGAACACTCCTGACTTAATCCCAGCCCAAGGCGACAAAGTTCAAGAGGGTGTAGCCGGTGCTTTCTCGGGCTACTCCAACGGCACTCTGGTAGTAATTGGTGGTGCTAACTTCCCAGGCTCGACTGCCAACTACAATAAGGGTCAAAACTTTGCTCACAACGGCTGCACCAAGACCTGGCGCGATGAGATCTACACCTACGCCAACGGTGCTTGGTCTTATGCCGGTGACCTGGCAACCCCACTTGCCTACGGTGTCAGCATCCAAAACGGTGATGAGCTGATCTTAGTTGGTGGCGAGACCTCCGGTGGTAAGGCTACCACTGATGTTCAGACCGTTAAGGTTCAAGACGGCAAGGTCGTCGTAGAGTAATCGCTCTACTACATAGGACTGGTAATCCTATCTTGCCCGACGAAGCCGCAGGTAAAACTGCGGTTTCACTCAAGCTTGCCTTGCAAGCATCCTTCTAAGCTGCCCTCAAATGAGACAAGTGCTCAGCAAAAAAAAAATCTGGTGATTAGGGGCGGCTTAATCCTTGTTCCAATAATGGAGTAAGAAATGCGCTTTTCAAAGATTGCTTTAGGTGTCGGCTTAGCTGCCGCAGCAATGTTTACCGCAGCCCAAGCTGCAACCTTCACCGCTGACTACCGTCACGAGTACCGTGGTGAGTACAGCGAGAATTTCGACCGTATCTGCTTAATCGGTGCTTTTGAGAACGGTATCGGCTTCTACGTTGATTCTTCGTTCAAGTCCGGCTCTGATCGTCCAGGCAACCCAGAGTATAACGAAGGTCAATGGGGCGATTTCGTAACCAACGCCACTGAGATGAGCTTATGGTGGGGCTACAAGATTCCAGGTACCGGCTTTACCATCACCCCAGGTATCATCACTGAGTCTACCGGTGACACCACTGGTTACAAGCCATATCTGCGCTTACAGTACAACACCGACTTTGGTCTGTGGTTTGCCATTCGCCCTCGTTACGACTACTGGCGTTATGACGGCAGCGATACGAAGACGCGCGATGATGGTACTAAATACGAAATCGGTAAGGCAGACCAAAAGAATGGCCGTATCGATGCTTGGATTGGCTACTCCTACGGCAACTTTGGTATCAACTACAACTACACCTACATGTGGGCTTTAAACGATAACATGGATGGTTCAACTCGTGTCATGTATGACAATGACGATCACAACTACGAGCAGAACCTCTCGATGAACTATCGTTTCGGCAAGTGGAACCCATATATCGAGTTTGGTGATATCGCTGTTGCTGGTACCTCCGATGAGCGTCAGCTCCGTCTGCGTGTTGGTATCCAATACACCTTCGACTAATCGCGTGATTAACGGTTAACGTTAAAGCCTTAGAGACGTGTCTCTAAGGTTTCAGGGAGGCAAGGCAACTTGCCTCCTTGCTGAGGCAGTCCGTAAAAACCTGCTCTCCTCACTGAGAGATCAGCTTTTTACGTGCTGAAGAGCACCAGATCATGCGGGCCTAAAGCTAGCTATCCCACTAGCGCACCTAGGTTCGAGTGAAAAGCGCCTATCAAGCTGGGGGCAGGCCACCAACCTAAAAGCCCCAGCATTGGTTGATGTCATATTCAAACAAGCTTACGTGGTAAATTGAGCTAATGCTAGCTTGAGTTTAGCTAATGCCAGCTTGGAGGTAATGACCTCATCCCAGCTTTTAAAACGCGCCTCGACCACAAAATTTTTGGGACTTTGGCTCTATATCTCTTTTACGCGTTGCCTAAGCTCTAAGGCTTAGCAGGATGCTTCCTTTAAGGAAGTTTAAATTCGCAATCAGTTACAACGATCGTTAGCGACCGCACGATACGAGGTTGAACCCATGCTGTTTGAACAATTCAAGAATAAGTTAATTATCTCCTGCCAAGCTCTGCCTGACGAGCCACTGCACAGCCCATTTATTATGGGTCGTATGGCCTTAGCTGCTAAGCAAGTAGGAGCTGTCGCCATTCGCTGCCAGTCCGTTGACGATATCGTTGAGATCAAGAAGGTAACCGGTCTGCCTGTTATCGGCCTTATCAAGCAGAACTACGATGACAGCGAGATCTATATCACCCCAACCAAGAAGGAAATCCAAGCCTTAATCGACTGCGGCTGCGAGATTATCGCCTTAGACGCCACCTTACGTAAGCGCCCTAACGATGAGAAGTTAGAGGACTTGGTCAAGATGATCAAGGATGCTGGCCGTCTGTCTTTAGCTGATATCTCCAACGACGAGGAAGGCCACAACGCCGAGAAGATTGGCTTTGACGCAGTTTCGACCACCCTGTCTGGTTACACCCCATACACCCCACACTTAAAGGGCCCAGACTTTGGCTTAGTTGCACGCTTAGCCTCGACCTTAAAGATCCCGGTATTTGCCGAAGGCCGCATCAACACTCCAGATGACCTGCGTATCGCTTACGAGGTTGGCGCCTACGGTGCCATCGTGGGTTCGGCGATCACCCGCCCACAAGTCATCGGCAAGTGGTTCATCGACGCCTTACCAAAGGTTTAAAGACCAAGGTCAGAACACAGGCGTACCTGCCACACGGCAGGCACGACCTAGCAAGATTAACTACAGACAAGCAAGAAAAGCACGAACCCCACAGCTCTTGCCGGAGCTCCTACCGCATTGCGGATTGCGCTTTACGTTGTGCTTTTCTTGCACCCTAGATTTATCGCTCGCCCCCAAGTCTGGGCTTACCCCAAGGCTTGGACCCGAGCCCCCAATTTTGGGCCTGAGCATTCACACAAGCTGCATCCACACTATCTTTTGTGCAAGCTTCAAGTGATATCAGCCTCGAGCCTAGTTCACTTAAGTGGAGACTTAAAATGGCATATAAGAAGCTTGGCGGTATTTACTCTGCTCTGTTAACTTCCTTTGATAAGGATGGCAACGTTAACGAGAATGGCGTTCGCCAGTTAGTCCGTCACAACATCGATGTTTGCAAGGTCGATGGTCTGTACGTTGGCGGTTCTACCGGTGAGAACTTCTTATTAAGCACCGCCGAGAAGAAGAAGATCTTTGAGATCGCTAAGGACGAGGCCAAGGATCAGGTTCAACTCATCGCTCAGGTTGGTTCCTTAAACATCAACGAGTCCGTTGAGTTAGCTAAGTTCGTTACCGACTTAGGCTACGATTCCTTATCGGCAGTAACTCCTTTCTACTACAAGTTCTCGTTCGACGAGATCAAGGACTACTACAACACCATCACCGCTGCCGCTGACAACCAGATGGTCGTTTACTTCATCCCATTCTTAACCGGCGTTAACATCTCGGTTGATCAGTTCAAGTCTCTGTTCGAGAACGAGAAGATCACCGGTGTTAAGTTCACCGCAGGCGACTTCTTCTTATTAGAGCGCTTCCGCAAGGCCTTCCCAGACAAGACCTTATTTGCCGGCTTCGATGAGATGATGTTACCAGCCACCGTTTTAGGTGTTGATGGTGCTATCGGCTCGACCTTCAACGTCAACGGCGTTCGCGCTCGCAAGATCTTCGAGGCTGCCCGTGCCGGTGATATCAAGACTGCTTTAGAGACCCAGCACGTAACCAACGACTTCATCTCTGACGTCTTAGCCAACGGCTTATATGGCACCTTAAAGATCTGCCTGCAAGAGGCTGGTGTTGACGCTGGCTACTGCCGCAAGCCAATGGGCCCATACAGCGAAGAGATGATCACCCGTGCTAAGGAAATCTACCACAAGTACTTCTAAGAAGTTAGGTAGAACCCTATTTCCTGCTTAGAGTGCAAGCTCTAGGCAGATGTAGCAGGGCACGGCGCCCGCTCCTGCTACTAACCCAACCACACACACTCTAGTCCCCTTGAGGCGAGACCTGAAGTTAGAAAGCGTACCTTTGTTAGCTTTGACTCTCTTCAGGGGGCTATTTAGTTTGTGTTACATGAAGCGAGCAAACCCAGTGTGCACCTCCTTATTGGGGGTTTTGTGCCCTAGATAGGTGTGAACCTGAAACAGTTTGTTCTGTCATGTTTGCGTTTTACGTTTTTTGCTGGTCGCTCACAGCGCCCACATGCTTAGACCTTAGCAAGGCCCAGCTTGAAAAGCGAAGCTTAACGCTCAGCGTAAGCTGCGTGCAGTCAGTTGCTAAGGAACAAACGTAGCAGATGGTTTAACCCGATACGCTCAATAAGGCGTTAGGTAAGCCCATGGCGCCATCTCAATTTCAAAAGTACTAAGCCGAGCGCTCCTTTGCTTATCTGCTTACTGCTTTTGGTCAATCCTAGTCTTCTGCAAGTGAGTAATTAGAGGTTTCTATGACTGAGGAGCTTCAAGGTTTTACTTGGATTGATACCACGGTGCTGGTGGTCTATATGATCGCCGTGCTCTTAGGTGGTATTTACTTCTCCAAGAAGGAGATGCAAGGTAAGGAATTCTTCAAGAGTGACGGTACCGTACCTTGGTGGGTTACCTGCGTATCCATTTTCGCAACCTTACTGTCGCCTATTTCCTTCTTAGCCCTGCCTGGTAACTCCTACGGCGGTACTTGGATGCTGTGGTTTGCTCAGATCGGTATGATCATCGCTATTCCACTGACTATCCGTTACTTCCTCCCAGTTTACGCCAAGCTCGATATCGACACCGCTTACCACTACTTAGAGCTGCGCTTTAACTCCCGTGGCCTGCGTGTCTTAGGCGCTCTGATGTTCGTGCTCTTCCAGCTGGGCCGTATGTCGATCGTTATGTACTTACCATGCTTAGCCTTAGCTAACTTAACCGGCATTAGCGTGGACGTACTGATTATCGCTATGGGCGCAATCGCTATTGTGTACTCCTACACCGGCGGTCTGAAGGCGGTTCTGTGGACCGACTTCATCCAAGGCGTGATCTTAATCGGCGGTATCACCTTAACCATGTTCTACATCATCTACATGTTAGACAATGGTTTAAGCGACATCACCTACTCGTTAACCGAGGGCGGTCGCTTCTTAGCTGATACCGAAAAGTGGATGGATTGGGCCAACCTCTTAGGCACCTCGGTAATTGTTACCTTGGTCGGCGGCGGTTTAACCACCTTCTGTAACTACATTTCCTCGCAGGACGTAGTACAGCGTTTCACCACCACCACCGATATCAAGCAGCTTAATAAGATGACCATCGGCAACGGTGTACTCTCCATCTTCTGCGCTTCGGTCTTCTACTTAGTTGGTACTGGTCTGTACCTGTACTATCAACAGAACCCAGATCTCATCACTGACACCTTCCGCACCGCTCAAGATCAGGTATTCGCTTACTTCATCACCTATGAGCTGCCAGTCGGCGTCACTGGTATCATCTTAGCTGCGCTCTACGCTGCCGCCCAATCGACCCTCTCGACCGGCATCAACTCGGTTGCTACTTCGTGGGTTATGGACATCCAGACCATCATCACGCCAAACATGACCTTCCAGCGTCAGACCAAGATCGCTCAGTACATCTCCTTAGCAGTTGGTATCTTCGCGATCTTAGTTGCCATGTGGTTAGCACGTCTTGATGTTAAGTCCGCTTACGAGCTCTTCAACTCGTTCTTAGGCCAGGCCTTAGGTGCCTTAGCTGGTGTCTTCGTCTTAGGTGTCGCAACCAAGAAGACCACTGCTTTAAGTGCCTTTATCGGCTTCCTGTGCGCTACCGCTTCGGTCTTCTACTTAAAGTACAACGTCCCAAGCATCTCGTTCTGGATGTATGCTTTAATCGCGATCATCGTTACCTTAATCGTAGGTATCGTAGTATCGAAGATCCAAGCTATGGTTACCGGTCAAGAGTTCGAGGCTCGCGATGGTTCGACCTACGCTTCGGCTACCAAGAAGGAAGCTTAATCATAAATTAGCATTCCTGGCGTGCCCTCAACCCTTGGGGGCGCCCTAAAGCGAAACAAAAGAGAGCGTCTTGGCGGCCGAGCACAGGCCTTGCCCCAAGGCGACAAGCAAAAAGCAGGGCTTGCCCTGCTTTTTCATTTTGGCCCCTACAAAAACCGCAGCACCTGCATCCCAACCTAACAGCAGGGCTCTCTATCAGGAGCCTTAGAGTAAGATGGCAGTGTGACAAAATGAGGTCAGGATTTATGCAAAAGGTTTACGTGCTCATTGATATCGGCGGCACTGCCATTAAGCATGGCATCGCGACGATCGATGGCACTCTGCAAGAGCGTGGCGAGCTGCCGACCGAGGCCCAAGCACACGGCGGTCCCGGCATCGTCGCCAAGGTCAAGAATATCTGCCAGCAGGCCCTTGAGAAGTACGGCAAGGAGCAGATTGGTGGCGTTTCCATTTCCACGGCTGGTATGGTCGATCCCGACCAAGGCAAGATTGTCTATGCCCTGCCGGACGCTATCCCCAACTACACTGGCGTCAACTACAAGGAAATCATCAAAAACGAGTTTGACCTGCCTTGCGAGGTCGAAAACGACGTTAACTGCGCCGCTTTAGGCGAGATGTGGTTGGGTGCGGGCAAGGGCTGCCACAGCATATTCTGTATGACGATTGGCACCTCGATCGGCGGCGCCATGATCTGCAATGAGCGCTTAATCAGCGGTGCCTCCAACAGCGCCGGTGAAATCGCCTATATGCGCGTTCCAGGTGGCATGCTCCACGAGCTGGCCTCGACCACCCACTTAGTTAAGTACTACGCTAAGTTACGTGGCTGCGATATCAGCGAGGTCAACGGCATTCGCATCTTCAATGAAGCCGAAGCAGGCGACCCAGTAGCCCAAGACGCGATCGCCGATTTAGTTGAGCACCTCACGGACGGCATCACCAATGTCGTCTCGGTGCAAAACCCACAAGCCGTGGTCTTAGGCGGCGGCATTATGGCGCGCGAGGACTATCTGCGTCCTCGCATTGAAAAGGCCTTAGAGGGCAAGCTCAGAAAGATTGTGCTCGACGCTACCCGCATCGAGTTTGCCAAGCTGCGCAACGACGCTGGCATGTTAGGCGGCTTTTTCCACTTCAAGCAGCGCCAAGGCCTCTAGCCTAGGCCGCACCAGCCCGCGCCTGAACTCTGCCAAGCTTTAGTCTGAGCACAGCACCTGCGTGCACTGGGCATCGGACTAAGTCCGGCGGCAGCTTATGTGGAATTAGTCCTGGCACTAGGCTTTGCGCCTAGCCCAAGGCTTTGGGCTAAGCACCTAGCCCTGCTTCAAGTTAGCTCTGCTCGGCACCAGGCTCAGTTTAGTATGGATAAACCACACTGGGGCCCAGCCATGCAGGATCCGATAAAAAAGGCGTAGTCAGATTAACTGGCTACGCCTTTTTCTTTCCACACACCAAGCCCCGAGCACTTATTGGCACCCGCGCTCTAGGGGCTTCAAAACTTTGAGCTTACTTGACAGCTACCTTGACGACGACCTTGACCACGTCAACTGGCTTGCCTTGGTAGGCAATACGTGGCTGGTGGCCTTCCTCAGGTGGAACGATAGCGAACTCACCTGGCTTTAAGGTAACGGAGGTGTAAACCTCAGGAGTGCTCAAGTAAACCATATCATTAGCTGGATCCTCCTCGGTTACCTGGCAGTCCTTGCGCAGGCAAACGTTGAAGGATTCTTGACCTTGGGCTAAGTACTGGATATCGAAGTAATCGTTGTGAGCCTCGAAGCGAATAGCCTCAAATGGAACGGTGGTGTAGCGTTGAACTAACGCAAAGGCACCCTCGCAGATGTCATAGCGGCCATTCTCAAGCTTGGTGGCATCGTTGTTCTTAAGCCACTCAAAGCTCTTTTGGAACTTCTCAGCCAGGTAATCGTACTTAGTAGCAAGCTCAAGGGAAGTAGCTAACATGCTTAATTGCTCCTCAATCAGTGTGGTACGCCACAACAGGTCAACCCCAAAGCCACAAGCTTCGGGCACCCTTATGGCAATACGCTCATTGTACTCCAGCGCTCTCATCAAATCTTGCGCCCAGCTCACAAACTGACATACCAGCGCTGCTGCTTGACCTACCAGCTTAGGGCGGCACAGTCTAAGCTTAATCTAGAGCATTGAAAAGGAGTTTCCTATGTCCAAAGCCCAAAATCTCATCATCGTCGAGCTGATTCTGGCCACCTTGTTCTTTGGTTGCCTAGCCCCGCTGCCCTATGGCTATTTCATCTTGGTACGATTTTCTGCCACCGTGGGCTTCCTACTGCTTGCTTGGGGCTATAGCCAGCGCAAAGAACAAGTGCAAATGATTGCGGCCTCGGTGCTGGCGGCCCTGTTCCAGCCCTTTGCCCCGCTAAGCTTAGGGCGCGTTCTGTGGAACATCGTGGACGTGATCGTCGCTATTACGCTGGTTATCGAGGTACAGCGCCTGCGCCAGCGCTAAATCTGCTTGTTACGCTTGTGTTAACTTGGCTTGAGTGTAGATCGCTCAAGCCATTTTTTCTTTCACGAATCTTCAAGGACACAGCCGAGCCCGACTATCACCAGCAAAAAGCTCCCCAGCTGGTTCTAGGATAACAGCCCACAGCACTGCCGCAACTATGGCGTACCAATGAGCTGATCAATGTCACAAAATTGCAGGATTAAATTTTATACTAACATGACTTGCTGCCTTAATATAAGGGCTTTCAGAGCTATCAATGAAGCTGGCACTGGAACGACGGTCAGCGAAAAATGTGACATTGATCAGCTCATTGGTACGCCATATGCCGCAACTTTTTCATAGATACAACTTATGGTTATGTTGGGGTAAAACAAAGCCCCGTGGCCGTGAGGCCATGGGGCTTTGCTTGAGAGCGCAGGCGCAGCCTGCGCTCGGGGCAGCGCCAGCGCAGCTTGCAAAGCAAGCTGGCTGGCGCTGCGGGCTGGGGGTTAGCCGCCGAAGTTATCGAACAAGATGTTCTCGTCTTCAACGCCTAAGTCATGCAGCATATTGACGCAGGACTTGGTCATCATTGGCGGGCCGCACATGTAGAACTCGCAGTCCTCTGGGGCCTTGTGATTCTTCAGATAGTTCTCATAGAGAACGTTGTGAATAAAGCCCGTTGCGCCAGTCCAATTGTCCTCTGGGAGGGCATCAGATAAAGCTAAGGTCCAAGTGAAGTTTGGATGCTCCTTGGCTAACTGATCGAACTCGTCGACGTAGAAAGCTTCCTTGAGCGAACGCGCACCATACCAGAAGGAGATACGACGCTTAGAGTTGAGGCGCTTTAACTGGTCGAAGATGTGCGAACGCATTGGAGCCATACCGGCACCACCACCGATGAAGACCATCTCGTTGTCGGTATCGCGAGCAAAGAACTCGCCGAATGGACCGGAGATCGTGACCTTGTCGCCTGGCTTTAAGCTCCAAATGTAGGAGGACATAATGCCTGGTGGCAGCTCCTTTAACTGACGTAAAGGTGGGGTCGCAATACGCACGTTGAGCATAATGAGACCCTTCTCATCAGGGTAGTTAGCCATCGAGTAAGCACGGATAGTTGGGGTGTCGACCTTGGAAACCAAGTCAAACAGACCAAACTTTTCCCAGTCACCGCGATACTGCTCAGGGATATCGAAGTCCTTGTAGTAAACGGTGTGAGCTGGAGCCTCGATCTGAATGTAACCACCGGCGCGGAATGGAACTTCCTCGCCCTCAGGTACCTTGAGGCGTAACTCCTTAATGAAGGTAGCAACGTTATCGTTGGAGATAACCTCGCACTCCCACTTCTTAACGCCGAAGATCTCAGCTGGCAGCTGCAGCTCACAGTCATTCTTGACCGTAACCTGGCAGGCTAAACGCCAACCCTCGCGGATCTGACGCTTGGTGAAGTGCGAGTACTCAATTGGCAGCACGTCGCCGCCACCCTTGACGACCTTAACCTTGCACTGACCGCAAGCACCACGGCCACCGCAAGCGGACGAAACGAAGATACCACGGTCAGATAAGTTGTTTAACAACTTATTGCCCGCTGGGCACTTAAATGCGAGCTTGTCATCGCCATTGATACCAATGGTGATATCGCCCGAACTGACTAAGAAGCGCTTTGCTACGAGAATGCATGCCACTAAGATGGCAACGCCAATCACGAACATCAAAACGCCCGAGACGATTGTAAACATGCGTACCTCTTAGAGCTGAATGCCGGAGAAGGACATGAAGCCAATTGCCATCAGGCCAGCGGTGATAAAGACTAAGCTTAAACCACGCACACCAGCTGGAGCATCGGAGTACTTTAAGCGCTCACGAATAGCAGCTAACAGCACAATAGCCAGAGCCCACGACGAACCCGAACCGAAAGCGTAAACCACCGACTCAGCGAAGGTGTACTCGCGTTGTACCATGAACGATACGCCTGCGAAGATAACGCAGTTAACGGTGATCAGAGGTAAGAAGATACCTAAGGCGCTGTACAGGGACGGTACGAACTTGTCTAAGAACATCTCCAAGATCTGCACGATCGCAGCGATCACACCGATGTAGGTAATGAAGCTTAAGAACGAGAGATCAAGACCTGGAACTAAGGCATCAGCCTTTAAGATGTAGGTATTGATGAGATTGTTCGCAGGTACCGATAAGACCTGAACCAGCACCACCGCTAAGCCTAAGCCCATAGAGGTAGTAACTTTCTTGGACACAGCCAAGAAGGTACACATACCAAGGAAGAAGGCTAAAGCCATGTTCTCGATGAAGATACTCTTCACCAATAAAGAGAGGTAATGCTCTAACATTAGTAATCCTCCCTGTGGGTCTCGTACTCAGGCTGCTCAATTAAGTCCTTGCGGTAAACCTTAACTAACCAAATCAAGAGACCAATTAAGAAGAAGCCCGATGGTGGCATAACTAACAGACCGCATGGGTTGTACCAGCCGCCATTGTTGATAGTTTGCATGATGGTGATGCCAAACCACGAACCCGAGCCAAAGAGCTCACGAATCGTAGCGATAACGCACAGAACCAGCATGTAACCTAGGCCATTACCAATACCGTCAAAGAAGGAGGTAACTGGAGGGTACTTCAAGGCAAAGCCCTCAGTACGACCCATAACGATACAGTTGGTAATAATCAGACCGACGTACACGGACAATTGCTTGGACAGGTCATAAGCAAAAGCCTTTAAGACCTGATCGACCAGAATTACCAGCGAGGCAATAATGGTCATCTGGGCAATAATACGGACCGAGCTTGGGATGTAGTTACGAACCCAAGAAACAGCCAGATTAGAGAAGCCGCAGACAGCAGTGACCGAGAGGCCCATAACGAAGGCCGTCTTCATCGACGACGTAACGGCTAAGGAAGAGCAGATACCTAAGACCTGCACCATCACAGGATTATTTGCGATGAGCGGGTCAACTAGGACTTCCTTCCATGTTGGAGCCTTAGCTTCACTCATTTAGATTTCCCCCTTGCGGACGTTCTCTAAGAAAGGCTTGTAAGCTACGTGCAACCAGTAGTGAGCAGCGTTGTTAACGCCCACAGCGGTTAAAGTAGCACCCGAGAGGGCATCCACTTCATAGTCCTTGTCGGCACCAAAGTGATCAGCACCCTTGGTGATGACGAAGCCTGGAGTGCCGTCGTCACGCCAAATCTTCTTATCAACCCATAAGGCCTGCCAGCGTGGGTTGTCGATCTCACCACCTAAGCCTGGGGTCTCACCGTGGCTGTAGAAGGTAACACCCTTGATGGTATTGCCATCAGGAGCAATAGCGACATAACCATATACGGTCGACCACAGAGCCTGACCATAGAATGGTAATAAGTAACGCTCGACTTCACCCTTGTCGTTCTTAGCTAAGTAAACCGGCATGTTCTTGGTGCGGAAACGCATCTTAGCGTAATCGACATCGGCTGGGATTGCAGTGTTGTAGTTAGGATCCTTGGATAAGGATTGGAAGTTAAAGGCCTCAGCTTGCTCAGAGGTGACATCAGGGACGAACTTACCCGAGTCTAAATCAACTAAGCGTGCTTCGATATGAGCCTTAAAGGTATCAGCAACCGTACCCTCAATGTCATAGCCAGATACCTTCAGAATATTTACCTGGCGGTCATTGTTGATCGCAGCTTGCTGGAATGGGCCTAAGGCCACAACGGCACTTGAGACCAACACCGAGCAGATCAAGCACAGACCGATAATGACAGTGAACGTGCCAAATACAGAGTCTTTATTGAACTTAAGCACGGCCAAGTCTCCTCTTGATATTGCGGTTGGTTGCTAAGTAGTCAAACAGAGGAGCCCAGCAGTTAGCAAATAAGATGGCGAGCATCATGCCTTCTGGGTAGGCTGGGTTGACTACACGAATTAACACAACCATGACACCAATCAGAATACCAAAGCACCACTTACCATTGTTGGTAAAGGCCGAAGATACAGGATCGGTTGCCATAAAGACAGCACCAAAAGCAAAGCCACCTAAAACGATGTGCCAGATGAAGGTCATCGAGAACATGTTGTTGGTGTCAGAGCCGATGGCATTGAAGAGGGAAGAGCACAGGAAGGCACCAATTAAGATACCGACCATAATACGCCACGAGGCAATACCCATGACTAAGATGATAGCAGCACCTACTAAGATCATTAAGGTGGAGCCTTCACCGATACAGCCTGGGATGTTACCTAAGAAGGCATCAAACCAAGTGATCTTCTCGCCTAAGGCATTAACTAAAGCAGCCTCGCCGCCTTCCATCCACTGAGCAAGTGGAGTTGCACCCGAGAAGCCATCAACTGGGACCCAGCAATTGGTACCAGAGATAGAAGCAGGGTAAGCAAAGAATAAGAAGGCACGGCCAGCTAAGGCTGGGTTCATGAAGTTACGACCAGTACCGCCGAACAGTTCCTTAGCGATAACGACGCCAAAGGAAATACCTAAGGCGGCCTGCCACAGTGGGATCGTAGGAGGAACGATCAAGGCAAAGAGGATGGAGGTAACGAAGAAACCCTCATTGACCTCATGCTTGCGCACAACGCAGAACAAGACTTCCCAGAAAGCACCGACGGCAAAGACGACGATGTAAATAGGAAGGAAGTGCACGAGACCAATTAAGAGCTTGCTGTACAGACCCGCATCAGTGCCCAAGGAGCCGCCTAAGAGCTGGACTAATGCAAAGTGATAGTCCATGCTAAATAAAGCATAGTCAAAGGAGGCGATATCAGCACCGTTCGCCATGCTCGCAATAGCAGCTACGGTCTGAGCACCGACGTTGTACCAACCCCAAATCATGGTTGGGAATACAGCAAAGTAGACAATAATCATGATGCGCTTTAAATCGATGTAATCGCGCACGTGAGTATTGCCGGTGGTGACCTTGCCTGAGGAGAAGAATAAAGTAAAAGCACCTTCGTAGAGAGGATAGAGCTTAGCTAATAAGCCATCCTTCTCGAACATTGGCTCTAACTTTTTGAAAAGTTCTAACAGCACGGTTTAACCCTCCAGCTCAATCTTAGTTAAGCTGCGACGTAAGAGCTGACCGTAATCAGTCTTGCCTGGGCAGACGTAGGTGCATAAAGCGACATCTTCCTCAGACAGCTCTAAACAGCCTAAGAGCTTAGCTTGATCGACGTCATTGATTTCAATGGCGCGCAGGAGCATGGTAGGCTCCATATCAAGAGGTACGACCTTCTCGTACAGCCCAATTGGCACCATTGGACGAGCACCGCCGTTTAAAGCAGTGTTGAAGGTGTACTCAGCAGGCTTGATGAAGTGGGAGGCAAAAGCGGCCGAAACCGAGTGACGCTTGAGGCCCAGACCCATCCAGCTCTTGAGCACGAAGTCGTGCATCTTGCCCTCTTCGAGCAGCGAGACTTGGAGGTGGTGACGGCCTAAGTAAGCCCAAGGGCCGACTGCATTGTTACCCCACAGTACCGAGCCGGAAATGACGCGCACACCATACTCCGATGGTACGACCTCATCTTGGGTCAGCTCAGCGACCGAAGCGCCTTGCAGGGTCTCAACCACGCGTGGCTCTTTAGCGTTAGGGCCACCTAAAGCGATATAACGCTTGTTGTAGTACTCGCCCTCGACAAAGAGGTGACCAATAGCGATCACGTCTTGATAGCCGATATGCCAAACGGTCTTGTTCTCAGAAACAGGATCTAAGAAGTGGATGTGAGTGCCCGGCAGACCTGCTGGGTGTGGGCCCACAAACATCTCTTCCTTGACATTAGGAGCAGTGCACAGTGGAATAGACTTATCGTCGTGGCAAACGTAGACGGTAACGCCTAAGCGGCTTAAAACCATCAAGCCATTAACGAAAGCATCGGCCTCGCGCGCAATCACGATCTTTGGATCAACGGCTAATGGATTGGTATCCATAGCGGTAACAAAGATCGAATGTGGCATGCTGTCAAGGCGCGGTACCTTGTCAAAAGGACGGGTACGGAAAGCAGTGAACAGACCAGCCTCGTTGAGCTGAGCCTTAACAGCCTCGGCGCTCAACTCACCTAACTTGTCAGCTGGAGTCTTGGTGAACTCAACGCCAGCCTGGGCCGGATCAACTTCGATGACAATCGATTGGAAAGCACGACGTGCACCACGGTTGATAGCAACCACAGTACCCGAGGCCGGAGCGGTAAAGCGTGGACCTGGGTTCTTTTTGTCCTCGAACAGTACCTGGCCTTTCTTAACGGCCTCACCCACCTCTACAGACATCGAAGGGCGCAAGCCAGGGTAATCACTAGCTAACAAGGCAACGTGCTTTACCTCTGGACCTGTGCCTATGGTCTGTACAGGTTGGCCGCTGATAGGCAGATCCAATCCTTTTTTGATGTTAATCATAGGCGGTTCCAATAAACTTATACGGAGCCACGGCTCCACATATGTGTTCTGCTAACCTGAGTTAGGGATGATGCGTCAAGAAGCCTCACCGTAACCGTTTGCACGGCACGGATAAGGGAGCTCACCGCATACCTTCTGCTTTACTCTATGGCCTACCACCGAGCAAGCACTAAGCCACCACAAGGTAGCTTGGTCCCTACTTTCAGCAGCACCAACTTCAGCTATGACATCACAGCTTGAATTTGGGTGCTGTGTGGCTGCCCACAAAATTCAAAAAACAATGAGTACCACTACGCACTGCACTCTAGGACCACTCACCCATCCCAATTGCCTCTCATATCTGCGCTTCGTTCACGGTAGGACTAACCCCAAGCATCAGGCAAGCTGAGCTCAGCGTCACGCCTAAAGGGATGACCGTAACTAAAGCACACAGGGATAAGATGCAACGAGGAGAGAAGTGAGAGCGGCTTTTGCGCCACAGGGCAGAGCAGCAGTGACTGATAATCTGGCATTAAGAGCCACCAGTAGCTACCGTTGTCTTGCTAAGTTTTTTGCCCAAACTGAGGTTTGAAGAAAAGACTTAGCACGACAACCTAGCCCAGGTTGTCTTGGACGCGGAGCGAGCGTACTAAACAAATACCAATTAAAAAATTAGCTTTTGCCTAGTCTTCGCGACGCGTTATGAGAAGAGTGCAAAAGGTACCCACCACCCCTTTTCAGGTAGGCATCAATTGACGGATTTTAGCACAAAACATCTAGGCCCAATATGGTCTAAAGGGCCCTATTCACGCGATTGTGAGCTACTTAGAAAAAAGGGGAAAAGCCCCAAGGATCACCAGGTCTAACCACCATTACCGTAAGTTAATCCCTACTCAGATAAGTAACGCAAAAGCCCAAGCTACGGCCTTAATGCGGGCGAAATTACGGCACTACCATACCAGTGTTAGCGGCACATTATGGGGCATAAAATAGCCCTTTTAGGGCAGGGGCCAAGCCCTATTACCTCGGCCCTTTACCCCGCCGCGCGGGCGGCTCTGCCCTCAAATGGGGCAATCGCTCGCGCCGACAATCCTGACTCTGGGACCAGCCCGGCTCTGCAAGCAATTCAGCTCAAAGAACCAGCAGGCCCTGCCCTGCGAGCTGGGCGAGGAATGCCCTGAGGACTTGGTGGGGCAAGCCCTGCGAGCTGGGCGCGAAATGCCCTGCCCTGCGAGCTGGGCGGAAAATGCCCTGCTGGCTGGGCCACTGAGCGGGTTAGGCCTTGTCGTCGAGGCCTAAGGCGCTGTCCTCGGTTAAGGCGCGTAAGGCGCCTTGGCGCTTGGCGTGGCGCAGCATAATAAAGCGATAGCCAAAGTAGATGCTCAATAAAATGAGGACTGCGCCTGAGACCGTGAACTGATAGCGCATCTCAAGGCCGCTGGAGACCGCTGCCCCTAAGAACGGGCCTACCATGCAGCCTAATTGTCCGGCCATGGTCAGAGCGCCAAAGGCTCTGCCCTTAAAGTCATCAGGTGTGGCTAAGGTCAGCGAGGCGCACAGCGCCGGGTTAAAGCCCACGATAAAGAAGCCCATTAAGCCCGACATGATCATGAGAATGAAGTAAGTCGGAGCTAGCGATTGGATTGCTAAGAACAAGCCCGCGCCAAAGGTGGTAAGAGCAATCACACGATAGTAGCCGCGACGCTGCCCTAAATAACCCCACAGCGGCGAGGTAAAGGCACCGATCATCGGTGGCAGCGAACAGGCAATACCGGCATAGAAGGCCACGTCCTCATAACCGCCAATAAGCTGCGCTACATAGAGCGATAACAGCGGCTGGATCGCCAGCATCAACATCGAGAAGATAGCACCGGCAATCAGAAGCTCACGCACAATCGGGTTAACAAAGCAGTACTTGAGATCGGCCACGATACTGGTAGGCGGAGCAGCTTTAACGGCGTCAGCAGCCTTCTTGGTGCCCGGTACTAAGTAGGTGATGATCACCACTAAGGTCAAAAAGCAGCCCGCGATAATAAACGAAGCGCGATAGCCAAAGATATGGGCCAGCGAACCGCCGATTAAAGGACCACTGACGGTGCCGACCAATTGCGCTGATTGAATAAAGCTCATCGAGGTGCCGAGTTTTTCTTTCGGGCTCTCCTCGGAGACAATCGACATAATGACCGGCAGGTAGCCGTTGGCAAAGCCCTGGAGGATACGTACGCCCAAGAGCTGAATTGGGGCGGTCACCAGGCCACCTAGGGTATAGCACAGCGCCAGCAAAATCGAAGAGCGCATGGCCATACTCTTCTTGCCATGGGTATCGGAAATCTTGCCCCAGACCGGCGCCATCACACCGGCGATCAAAAAGCACGCGGAAAAGACTAAAGCCGACCACACCTCAATACTGGATTCGGGGGCGCCCAATTCCAGCAAATACACCGGCAAAAACGGAATGCACATGGTGTAGCTGGCTGAAGTGAAAAAGATGCAAACAGTGTAGGTCCAAAGCTTGGCCTGCCAAGACATGGTACGCATAGCGGCTCCTTACCCCGCGCCTAAAAGCGCGGCGCTGCGGCGAACCATCAGAAAAATTTTGAGTTGCCGCTCTCAAAACTGGAATGGTTGTCTTGCCATGATAGGCGCGCCCGCTTGCAAATTACAGGCAAAAGCAACCGATCTGTCATATTAACACTGGTCTGTGCACCAAATTAGCGCCTAGGCGCGCCGCGCCTCATCCGGCGCCGACCACGGAGCCACTTTAAAGAGCAAGAGCATGCCTGGCACCGCCAGAACAGTACAGAACAAGAAGAAATTTTCCCAGCCTAAGCCCTCGACCAAGTAGCCGGTCGTGGCATTGCAGAAGGTGCGTGGAATCGCCGAGAAGCTGGTGAGCAGCGCCAGCTGCGTCGCGGTATAGGCCGGATTGGTTTCCTTAGCCAAGAAGGCGACAAAGGCCGCCGTGCCCAAGCCGCCGCCGCCGTACTCGCCAATTAAGACCAAGGCTAAGATCCACACCGACGGCGTACCGCTTTGCCCCAAGTGCGCCAAGAGATAGAAGCCCAAAATGGTGACGAGCTGGATAAGACCAAAGATCCACAAGGCGCGGTTGATGCCGAGCTTGAGCATAAAGACGCCGCCTAACAGGCCGCCCACCACAGTCGACCACAGGCCCACGTTCTTGGCCACAATGCCGATCGTGGTCAGGTCATAGCCCAAGTCCATATAAAACGGCGTGGCCAAGGCCAAGGCCATGCTATCGCCAATTTTGTACAGGAACACAAAGCAGACGGTAAAGAGCGCGGCTTTAACGCCCCGACGCCCGATAAACTCGGCAAAAGGCTCGACCACCGCTTCCTTAAGCGAGCGCGGAGCATGCCCGATCTCTTGTTCACGCAGGAAAATTGTGAGCACCAGGCACGGCACCAAACAGGCCGCCGTAAAGATAAAGACCGTGGTCCACGACACGTAATCGGCCAAAATCAGGGAGATACCGCCAGGCACCAAGCCCGCGACGCGATAGGCGTTCACGAAGATGGCGTTACCAAGACCCAGCTCATAGGTCGGTAAAAACTCGCGGCGGTAGGCATCGAGCACGATGTCTTGGGTTGCCGAGGCAAAGGCCACCACGATGGCCAAGGTTGCAATAATGCCGATATGCTCTTGCGGCGAGTACCAGCCCATCGCCGCAATAGCGATAATCAGCACGATCTGCGATAGCAAAATCCAGTCTTTGCGCCGTCCCAAGTGGAAGATCTGATAGCGATCGACGATTGGGGCCCAGACAAACTTCCAGGTGTAAGGCATCGTCATCAAGGAGAAGATACCGATGACTTTAAGGTCCAGGCCCTCCTTGCGCAGGTACGCTGCCAAAAGATTGATCAGGACAAAGAGCGGCATGCCCGAGGCAAAGCCCGTGACCACGCAAATGCCCATGCGCTTGGACCAAATCTCGCGCCACACCGAGCGCTGCGTGGTCTGCGCCTCCCGCTCCGCGCCCGCCCCGAGCTCAGCGCCCGCCCCAGCCGCTGCTGCGCTGCTCGCAGCACTAGACGCAGCAGCACTGCTTTGAGCGGCACTGCTCTGAGAGGGGCCCACGGCTTCCCTTGCGCGCGCCGCTAGCGCGGCGCTCTCTGCTTGCGCTGAGCGCTCGGGCGCGGCGCTGTACGCGGCACTTGATTCAGGCGCCGCTGTCGGCGTCTTAGGGGAATTGAGGTCAGCCATGGGAGATCCTTGGATGCAATGAAACAGGGGCCGCTAAATGGGCCTAAAGGGCACAAAGCCCCAAAACCAAGGGCTTTAGGGCTTAGAGCAAAAGAGCTGAACGCTAGTCGCGGAAATTGGTAAATTGCAGCGGCTGGCCTAAATCGCCTTGCTTGGCGCGGACTGCTGCGATTGCCGCTTGCAGATCGTCGCGCTTCTTACCGGTGACGCGCACCGTGTCATCGTTCATCTTGGCGTCGACCTTGAGCTTTTCGTCCTTGATCAGCTTGACGATCTTCTTGCCCAAGTCCTTGTCGATGCCTTCCTTGAACACGACTTGTTGCAGCGACTTCTTGCCCGAGCGCGTGATCTCCTTGAACTCAGCCGAGGTAGCCTCGATGCCGCGCTTGATCAGCTTCTGCATCAAGATATCGTCCATCTGCTGGATTTGGAACTCCTCATCAGCCTCGAGCTTGACCAAGTTCTCAGCCTTGACCAAGGTGTAGCTGGCCTCAACGCCTCGGAAGTCGTAGCGGCTTTGCAATTCGCGGTTGGCATTGTCCACCGCATTTTGTAACTCGTCTTTCTTTAACTCAGAAACGATATCGAAAGATGGCATGATGCCTCCCTAACAATCAAAGGAAATCTACAGAAAATCAGGCCTAGCGGCTCTGCTCTTGGAAGCTCGTGATAGCTGCCATAATCTGCGCCACGGATAAGCCCTGCTCGTCCAAAATCTCGGCGCGGGTACCCTCCATGATGAACTCATCATGCAGGCCCAAATTGAGGACGCGGCTTAAGCCTGGACCTTGGGCGACAATGGCTGCAATGTGCTCGCCGATACCACCTAAGCGGGCGCCTTCCTCGACCGTGACCATGAGGTCGCAGCTTTGCGCCAGCGCCGTGATGAGCTCCTCATTTAACGGCTTGATAAAGCGCATATTGATCAAGGTGTAATCCGCAGCGACACAGGCGTCGACTAAATCATAGGCCACCGGGCCAAAGGCGAGCACGGCGACCACGCGCTGTGACTTTGGCGCACGCGGCAGGCTTGCAGGCAGCGCCTGTGCCTTCAGCTTATCGACCTTAAGTGGCAGGCCTAAGAGCTCAAAGGTCTTGCCCTCAGCCTTTTTCATCAAGTTGAGGCAGTGCGCCCAACCAAGATGAAGCGTCTCCACTTGGCCTAAGGTGATGGTGCGCTCGAGGTTCAAGCGCTCCTCACCTACCGCCCGCTCTGCATCAATAAGCGGCGCAAGCAGCGCCGCCGTATTCTGTTCAGAGCTCGGAGCATCCTTAAGCAGGGCGCGCCCCAGCAGCGACTTTACACTGCTTGGATCTGGGGCGTTGAGGCTCTCACCGCTCGAGCGCGGATAGCGCACTACCACCGGGCGCTCTAAGGCATACGCAGTATTGAGCATGGTATAGAGCTCGTGGCGTGTGGCCGGAGCCATAATCACTAAGTTTGGCACCGCGCGAGTATAGGCGATATCAAAGCTGCCATTATGGGTTGGGCCATCCGGGCCCACCACGCCGCCACGATCAAGGCATAGGACGATCGGGAGGTTCTGCACCGCCATATCGTGGATTAAGCCGTCGTAGGCGCGCTGCATAAAGGAGCTGTAGATATTCACCACCGGGCGCATGCCGCCTGCGGCTAAACCTGAGGCAAAGACCATCGCGTGCTGCTCGGCAATGGCCACATCAAAAAATTGGTGCGGATACTTGGCGGCAAATTCGCTCAAGCCTGAGCCCACGCGCATCGCCGGAGTGACCGCCATTAACTTGCGGTCGGTCTCGGCCTTATCACACATCCAGCGCCCAAAGGCACCAGAGTAGGAGAGATCTTCCTTTTGCTCGTTGTGGGCAATGCCCTCGTGCGGATTGAAGGTCGGTACGCCGTGATAGCAGATTGGGTCTTGCTCGGCGGGGGCATAGCCCTTGCCCTTCTTGGTCACCACATGCAGGAAGGTCAGGCCCTTCATCTTGCGTACATTCTGCAAGATGGTGACTAAGCGGTCGACGTCGTGGCCGTCAATTGGGCCGATATAGTTAAAGCCAAATTCCTCGAATAAGGTGCCCGGCATAATCATGCCCTTGGCATGCTCTTGAGCACGCAGCGCCAGCTCGCGCACCGTCGGCAGCGCCTTTAAAATGCGCTTGCCCCCTTCGACTAACTTGACGTAGTGGGGACTTGCGATGATGTGCGCCAGGCCCTGAGCTAAACCACCGACATTCTCAGAGATGCTCATCTCATTGTCATTTAAGATGACGGTGAGATCGACATCGCGATCTTGAAAGGAGCCCGCATGATTTAAGGCCTCAAAGGCGCAGCCGCCCGACATCGCGCCATCGCCAATAATGGCAACCACCTTACGGCGCTCATTATCAGGCTTATTGCGCTCGGCCACCGCCAGGCCCAAAGCCGAGCCAATCGAGGTCGAGGCGTGTCCGGTCGAGAGCACATCATAGGGGGTCTCGCCGCGCCAGATAAAGGCGTGCAGACCGCCATGCTGGCGGATCGTGGCAAATTCTTTACGGTGGCCGGTGAGGATCTTATGTGGATAGGCTTGATGACCTACGTCCCACACCAAGACATCGTGTGGGGTGTTATAGACATAGTGCAAGGCCACGGTCAGCTCAACCACGCCTAGGCCCGAAGCCAAATGCCCCGCCGTCTTACTTACGGTGTCGATCAGACACGAGCGTACCTCAGCACACAGCTGCGGTAATTCCTCACGCGGCACGGCCCGTACATCGGCCGCACTATCAATACGATCAAGCAATTGGTATGTAACTGATTCCACCACTAACGCCTTTTTGACCTAAGAGCGCTCTTAGGTCATTTCCCTCACAGCCCAATCCTCTTACCCCCGCAGGGGTATTCCCAAAAACAAAAGGGGCCCAGCCCAAAACTAGGGGCTCGCCCCAAAGTTCAGGGATATGCTCTTTAGTGGTCGCGCGTGACCACAAAGTCGACAAATGCTGCCAGCTCCTTGCTCTGGCACGGCAGCTGCGCCAGCGCCGCCTTGGCCTCTTGAGCCAAAGCACCGGCGTAACTCTTGGCGCCCTCTAAACCTAACAAGGTAACAAAGGTGCTCTTATCGTTAGCGACATCCGAGCCCACGGTCTTACCTAAGGTTGCGGTATCGCCGGCCACATCCAAGACGTCATCCCAGACCTGGAAGGCCAGGCCGAGCTTTTTACCAAAGGTGGTTAAGAGCTCTTGTTCGCGCTTTAACTGCGGCTGCTCGACAAAGCCAAAGGCCTGGCTCATACGATCGCCTTGAGCATTGTCGTAGGCCTCTTGGTAGCGTGCGGTCATGTAACCTAACTTGACCGCGCACAAAATCAAGGCGCCGGTCTTCAAGGAATGCATGTGCTCTAACTGAGCTTGGGTAAGCTTGTGGTGCTCAGCCTTTAAGTCCAAGGCCTGACCGCCGCACATACCCACAAAACCTGCGGCCTGCGCTAAGCAAGCACACATTTGCGCCTTAACCTCGCCTGCGATCGTGCACTTGGCGTCAGTCAAGATATCAAAGGCCAAGGCCTGGAGCGTATCACCGGCCAAGAGCGCGGTCGCAGCGCCAAATTTGGCGTGCACCGTCGGCTGGCCCCGGCGCAGCATATCGTTATCCATCTCCGGCATATCGTCGTGGATTAAGGAGTAAGCATGGATGCACTCCACGGCGGCAGCCGGGTAATCGAGCTGATAGACCGAGGCATTAAACTCGCGCCCTACGGTATAGACCAGGTACGGACGCACGCGCTTGCCGCCTTGCAGCAGCGCATAGGCCATGGCCTGCTTGAGCTCTTTAGGCTCATCGGGCAAGCTCTCAATCTTGCGCTTGAGAAAATCATTAACGCGCTGTCCAAAGGACACCAAATTATCGGCACATGCCATCGTCCGCTCCTTAACCCCAAGCTTGGGGCAGAACTACCTCACAGCGCACCGCGCTACCACGATCCTAACGCTACCATGTAGCGCTACGCCAACCTAGGACGCTACCTCTATCTAGGCGCTACCAATATCTCGGCGCTACCATGAGCCTTGATTGCCATTGCTCGGCAAACCTGGCATCTGACCTGCGACCTGAGCATTAGGGATAGCGTTCGGCTGGGCCCCCAGCTGCTGAGCCTGGGCGGCCTCGGCTTGATTTAACTCATTCATATCGCGCATGGCCTTTTCGCGCACAATTGCGACCTTACGGGACATGTCGTTTAAGCTGCGACGGCAGGCGACCGCCAGCTCCATGCCCTGAGCGTACTTTTCGATCGCATCATCAATGCTCAAATTGCTGTTCTCAAGCTCTTTGACTAATGCCTCGAGCTCAAGCAAGCCCTGATCTAAATTCTTTAAGCCTTCTTGTGCCATAACTACCTCACCTAAGTGGGCTTACGCCCCCTGTTATTATCGCAAGGGCGCCAAGCAATTGGTGCAAAGAAATGCCAGTTGGTGATTTTTACCGCAACTTCAGATAAAAGCGCTGGGCTCAAAGTACGCGCGCAAGCTTTGAGCCCAACCCTCTTGCTGCCAGAAAGCCGCCTCGTATGAGGCGGCCTGAGGCGGCAGCCCTAAGGGGCTGCCATTTTTTTTATCCTTACTGACGTAAGGTGGCGTCAAACTTGGTCTTGACCGCCTCTAAGATCTTGGCGACCACGGCCTCAACCTCAGCATCCTCTAAGGTGTGGCTGTTGTCGTGCAAGGTGACCCCTAAGGCGAGCGAACGCTTGTCGCCTAAGCTCTCGCTTGCGAAGACGTCGAAGATCGTGACGTCGCTGACCAGAGCACCACCGGCGTTTTTGATCTCAGCTACCAGCTCGTCAGCGTGATACTTCTGATCTAAGACGAAGGCAAAGTCACGACGAACTGCTGGGAACTTCGAGATCTCACGGCTTTGCGGAATGATGCGGGTCGCAAGGGCGGCACGCTCAATCTCAAAGACTGCGACCTGTTGCTTGAAGCCTAAAGCCTTTTGGGCAGTTGGGTGGAGCATACCCACGCAGCCTACCTTACGGCCCTCAAAGTAGAGGTCGGCACCCTGACCTGGGTGTAAGAATGGGCAAGTGGTGACCTGCCAGCGGTAAGCCTCAGGACGAGCGGTTAAAGCTAACATCGCCTCAACGTCGCCCTTGATGTCGAAGAAGTCGACATGGCGGCTTGGGTGAGCCCAGCTCTCGGTCTCAGCGTCACCGATGGCGATACCGGCGATCATTGGCTCTTGACGCACGCCAAACTCAGCCTTTTCATCTGGGTTGTAGCTTAAGCCCAGCTCAAAGAGACGGACACGCTTTTGCTGGCGGTTGACGTTGTACTTGGCAGCTAAGGCCAGGCCTGCCAGCAGGCTGGTACGCATCGCCGACATCTCAACCGAGATTGGGTTAGCTAACACCATTGGCTCTTGGTCGCTGAAGACCTTTAAGGCCTTA
The DNA here is from genome assembly GCA_944390115.1 of uncultured Anaerobiospirillum sp. Classification (GTDB taxonomy): domain Bacteria; phylum Pseudomonadota; class Gammaproteobacteria; order Enterobacterales; family Succinivibrionaceae; genus Anaerobiospirillum. The sequence continues at coordinate 41,312 of CALXOW010000002.1, read as the reverse complement.
GGCTCAGTGAAGGAGTAAGTGATCGCCTCTTGGTAGCCCGACTGGACTAAGCTGTGGCGTAAGGCACGGGCCGTTAAGACCTCTTCCTTCTCAGCGCTCATGACCATAGTGGCCATTGGCAGCGTGTTTGGAATCTGGTTGTAGCCGTAGATACGAGCAACTTCCTCGATTAAGTCCTCTTCGATCTCGAGATCAAAGCGGAAGGAAGGAGCTGTGGTGGTGTAGCCCGTCTCAGTCTTAACTGGGTTTAAGCCTAAGGTAGCTAAGATGTGCTCGACCTCAGAAACTGGAACCGCGCAGCCTAAGACCTTGGCTAAACGATCTAAGCGTAAGTTGATGTGGTGCTCGGCCTTGAGCTCGCTTTCGCAAGCGACCTCAACAATTGGACCTGCCTCACCGCCGCCGACCTGTAATAACAGCTCGGTGGCACGCTCCATGGCGCGGCGCTGTAATTGTGGGTCAACACCACGCTCAAAGCGGTGCGAAGCATCGGTCTTTAAGCCGTAGTGGCGAGCGCGGCCCTTGATCGCCAGAGGTGCGAAGAAAGCGGCCTCTAAGAAGACATCGTGGGTCTCCTCATTGATGCCCGAGCTCTCGCCGCCAAAGATACCAGCAAGGCCTAATGGGCCCTGGCTGTCGGCAATCACTAAGGTGTTAGGGGTGAGGTCAACTTTTTCGCCCGAGAGCAGGACTAAGGTCTCGCCTTCCTTAGCAAAACGGACCACGATCCCGTCGTGCAGACGGTTTAAGTCAAAGGAGTGCAGCGGCTGGCCTAACTCTAACATCACGTAATTGGTGACATCGACGATTGGCGAAACCGAACGAATGCCGCAGCGACGCAGCTTCTCGGTCATCCACAGGGGCGAAACTGCCTTTTGGTTGACGCCGCGAATGACACGACCTAAGTAGCGTGGGCAAGCGGTGCCATCTTCCACCGTAACCGGGAAGGTATCAGCGATGGTAGCTGGAACCTCAGTTAAAGCAGGCTCCTTGACCGTGCCGTGAGTTAATACGGCAACCTCACGGGCGATACCGCGAATGCTCAAGCAATCAGGACGATTGGTGGTTAAGTCGACGTCAATGGTGCTGTCGTTTAACTGCATGTATTCGTGCAGATCGACACCAATTGGGGCGTCCTCAGGCAGCTCCATAATGCCGTTGTGATCTTCGGACATACCCAGCTCACGATACGAGCAGAGCATACCGCTAGACTCAACGCCACGCAGCTTAGCCTTTTTGATCTTGAGATCACCGACCTGGGCGCCGACTAAAGCGCAGGCAACCTTCAAACCGGCGCGGCAATTAGGAGCACCACACACGATCTGCAAGAGCTCGCCTTGACCGGCGTCCACCTTGGTGACGTGTAAGTGATCGGAATCAGGGTGATCCCAGCACTCCACGACCGAGGCAACGACGACTTGCGAGAAGTCGCCGCATACCGGCTCGCAGGTGTCCACCTCTAAACCGGCCATAGTAATGGCATCGGAGAGCTCTTGGGCGCTTAAGTTGTTAGCGACCCACTCATCAACCCAACTTTTATTGAACTTCATACTAAAAAACCTCTAGCCCCCTGCTCTTACGCCCCGGCCGACGCCAAGTCGGCCTTAAGATGCGGGCAGGGACTAGTGAAAAACTGAGAAAATGACGTTAAGCAAGGTGCTTGTTGCGCCCACGGGCTCACCAGGCAGGCTAGCTGGGCCCACAGGCACGTTAGCTGCGCTCACTAGGCAGGCTAGCTGCGCTCACAGGCACGTTAGCTGCGCTCACAGGCACGTTAGCTGCGCTCATCGGGCAGGCTAGCGGGCCCCCCCCTGGGCACTAGCTTTTGCCTTAAGCAAACTGCTTTAAGAAGCGCAGGTCGTTTTCAAAGAAAGCGCGCAGATCATTGACGCCGTAGCGCAGCATGGTCAGACGCTCGATGCCCATACCAAAGGCAAAGCCAGTGAACTCTTCAGGGTCAATGCCGACATTGCGCAGCACATTTGGGTGCACCATGCCACAGCCTAAGACCTCGAGCCACTTGCCGCCCTTGCGGCGCACGTCAACTTCAGCTGATGGCTCAGTAAATGGGAAGTACGATGGACGGAAACGTACCTCAAGCTCCTCTTCAAAGAACTTGAGTAAGAACTCGTAGAGCACACCCTTTAAGTCAGCAAAGGAAACGTTGCGATCAACGTAGAGACCTTCAATCTGGTGGAACATTGGGGTGTGGGTCATATCGTAGTCGTTACGATAGACGCGGCCTGGCGAGACGATACGCAGAGGTGGCGCCTTCTTCTCCATGGTGCGAATCTGCACTGAGGAGGTCTGCGAACGCAACAGCAGGCCATTTGGGAACATAAAGGTGTCGTGGCTATCACGAGCTGGGTGATGTGGCGGCAGATTTAAGGCATCGAAGTTGTGGTAGTCATCCTCAATCTCAGGACCAGAAACCACCTCAAAGCCCATCGAACCGAAGAGCTCAGTTAAGCGCTCAATGGTGCGGGTTACAGGGTGCAAGGTGCCGACATCACGGTGGCGGCTTGGCAGAGTGATATCAACACGCTCCGAGGCGAGCTTGGCGTCTAATACCGCCTTTTCTAATTCAGCGCGACGCTGCTCGATGGCAGCAACCACCTCTTGCTTAGCCTCGTTGATGATGGCGCCCTGGGCTGGACGCTCGGAGGCGTCAAGCTGAGCTAACCCCTTCATAAACTCAGCAAACAAGCCTTTCTTGCCCAAGTAAGTAACGCGAACATTGTCTAACTCTTGCAAAGTTAGAGCGCTTTGAGCGGCGGCTATGCCTTCTTGTTTGCCCTGAATTAGCTTATCCATTACAAAAAACCAAACCATGAAAGATGACAGGCAGGGACAGCCCTACCCAACTTTTGAGCTCAAATGGCTTAAAAGTGCGCTTTTGAGCCCAGCAAAATCAAGCAATTATCGCACGTGCTCAGCCAAAGCGCAAAAGGGCGCCCGACAGCGTCCTCAAGGGGTTGCGCCGAGGCCGGGGCCAGGCGTACGGGGCCGCTAGTGGCGGCAAGGCGCAAAAGGCGCGCCCCAAGGACACCACCACGGTGGCACCCCTAAGGCACGCCTTTCAATTTTTTTCTTATTTTGGCTTGGTTTAGCCTTGGTAGAGCATACCGGCCTTAACCTGAGCTAAAGTGGCCTCTGGTACTAAGACTGAGAGGCAAGCTAAGCCAAAGTCGATGGCAAAGGCTGGGCCCTTGCCGGTGACGATCTTGGCACCTGTATCAATGGTGGTGCCTGCACCGGTGTAGTGCTTGATGTTATCGCTGCAGCCTGGATAGCCCGTGGCCTGAGCCTCACCGATTAAGCCGTGGTGCTCTAAGACAAAGCCTGGAGCGGCGCAGATCGCACCGATATAACGACCAGCGGCCTTTTGCTCCTTTAACAGCTCAGTTAAAACTGGGCAGCCCGCGCAGTTCTTGGAGCCCTCTAAGCCCCCTGGGACTACGATCAGATCGTATTGTTGCCCCTTGCACTGCGTAATATTCACATCGCACAGGGTGCGCTGGCCGTGCGAGAGCACGATTTCCTTGCCCTCAGGAATGATGGCGGCACGAACCACCTCAACGCCACCACGGCATAAAATCGAGGCAACCGCCGTTACCTCCATATCCTCAGAACCGTTAGCATAAGCCACTAAAGCTTTAGGCATAGCATCTCTCCCAACAAGACAGACCCAATGGGCCTACAGATTTAACTCTTTGGCTGGAGCAATGCGGGCTGCCCGGAACGCCGGGTAAAGCGCTGCAAGCCAGCTCATGACTAAGGAAATGGTCAGCACCAAGACCACATCCATGACCTCTAAGCGGCATGGAATGAAGTTGATGAAGTACACCTCTTCGTTTAAGAGATCAAAGCCAAACCAGTCCTTAAAGGACAGGGTCAGCGGCGTTAGGGTCAAGGACGTAGCCACACCCAAGACTAGGCCGATTAAGGCGCCATAGCCGCCTGAGATCAAGGCCATAAGCGAAAAGGTGGTGATCACGTGGCGCGGCTTCATGCCCATCGTGAGCAAAATCGCGATTTCACGGCGTTTCTCGCCGACCAGCATCATCAAATTCGAGATGATATTAAAGCACGCCACCGCCAAGACTAAGAACATGGAGATAAACATTATCTGGCGGATCATCTGGATGTCGTGGTAGAGCTTGCCCTGCGAACTCATCCAGGTCAAGAGATAGGCGTTTTCCTTGATCTTGCCACTGGTCGCCGCAAAGACGATTTGATTGGTGCTTTGTTGATCGCTCGTGCGAATATGAATGCTGTTTGGCCCCTGCAAATTGGCAATCGTCTTGAGATCGTCAAAGTTCATCAAGGAGATCGCCGAATCCAGCTGACCGCCGATATGGATAATGCCGATCACCACCGCCTTGTGGCGCTGTGGCGTCTTCAAGGAGCGCTTGATGCTACCTGCCTTCATGGTTTCATTTTGCTCAAGCGCAGTGTTATCTAAGGTCACGACGTTGATTTCATCGCCCACGCCTACTTCCAGCTTCTTGGCAATGCCCGAACCTAAGATAATGCGTGGCAAGGTGCTGCTATCTTGCGAGCTGCCCATCCCCGTACTAAAGGGATCGGCCTCAGGGCTATAGGCCACCGAGCCCGAGCTGTGGGCGCGCGCGGCGGCAATTTCCTCTAAGGTAATCTCAGATAACTCCGTCTTGGACTGGACCACGCCGCTAATGGCGTTACCCACACCAATACCGGCCCCGGCGTTGAGCTGCCCGGTGGCACTGGTACCAGCCTGAAGATGGGTGCCGCTGTGCTCCTCCAAGGCCACTTCGGTTTCCTTAGCCTGGGCGCGTAAGCTTGCTAAGACCTTGCCCTGATCGGTTTCCGTGGCATAGCCCAAGATATTATCGGCGCTGTCATCCAGCTCGATGTGTTGATTGACCCACGAGGTCCGATCCTTGGAGGAGCCTAAGTCACACTTACCACTTAAGGCCGGATGGAGCTTGCCATTTAAGCAGTCGAGATCAATGCTGACAAAGCGCTGAATAGCGATCACCTTCTTTTCTTGCGCGCTTTGAATGCCCGAAATCATGAGCGGCGCAAAGGCGCGGTTGGCCGAAACAATCGCGCGTTGGTCGATCGCAGGCGATGTCGCTACGATGCCTGATCCTAAGGACAACACATGCTGCAAATCATCAGGATCGCTAAAGTACGGCTCCGATGAATTGAGCTGGGCCGACGGAATAATCGAGAGCACCCGATGCTCGAGCTCATATTCAAAGCCGTTCATGGCCGAAAAGCCCACGATGGCAGCAAAGACGCCGATTGCGATGCCACAGGTCGAGGCAAAGGAGATAAAGCGCGTGAGCGCTCCCTTACGGCGTGAGCGCACAAAGCGCAGGGCTAACTTCAGCTTCAGCATCACCGCTCCTGATCAAAAATCACAGCTTCACTTGAGCGCTTAAGCTTAGGCTTAGCCTGCTCGCCCTTGACCTTATAGTCTGGGATCGTGGAAGCCATTGTCCCCGGCTTCTCATCGTAATCCTCGTCGGCTTCTGGCTCCAGCGTGACCGCATCGTCAAAGGTGCCATTGACAATCACGCCATCGACCATCTCAAAGCAGTGGTCGCACTTTTGGGCCAGGGTGCGATCGTGGGTCACCATCACGACTGCGGCGCCTTCGTCGTGCACCAGTTCGCGGAATAAATTAAAGACCAGATTGGCGTTTTGCTCGTCGAGGTTGCCAGTCGGCTCATCGGCTAGAACCAAATCAGGGGAATAGACCAAGGCACGGGCAATGGCGACACGCTGGCGCTCACCGCCTGACATTTCGCTGGGCAGATGGCGCATCACGTCGGCAAGACCCACCCGCTCTAACAAGTACGAAGCACGATCGCGCGCTAACGACGGCTTCACCTTGTCAATTAGCAAGGGCAGCATCACGTTCTCAAGCGCGTTAAAGTCGCCCAGCAGATGGTGAAATTGATAGACAAAGCCTAGGCGCCGATTACGAAAACGGGCCTTTTCGCGTGCACTCAAGGTCAAGATATTGGTGTTTTGAAAGTAAATCACGCCTTTATTGGGGGTGTCGAGCGTGCCCAAGATATGGAGCAGCGTGCTCTTACCTGAGCCTGACTTACCGACAATCGCCGTCATGACCGAGGCTTCGATATCGATGTCGACGCCCTTTAAGACCGGAGTCTTAATCTTGCCCTCTTGGTACGAGTGCTCAATGGCGCGTCCTTTCAATAAAACTTTGTGCATGACCAACTCCCAGACCTAACTGTGCACCAAATGCTCCACAGGATCGGCCTTGCTGGCGTAATAGGCCGGATAGAAGGTGCATAAGAACGAAACCACTTGGCACAAGACCACGATAATGACGATATTGCTGATATTAAGCTCGATCGGCAGCTCCCCTTGAACGATACTGACTCCCATAAAGCTTAAGATATCTTGCGCATTGAGGGCAAAAGGAATGCCCAGCGCCAGGCCCAAGAGCGAGCCCACGATACTCGCGCTCATTCCCACCAAGAGGAACACCGAGAGTAGCTCTAAATTGCTCAGGCCCAAGGTCTTGAGGATCGCGATTTCACTCACGCGCGAGCTCACCACCATCGTCAGCGAAGAGAGGATATTAAAGGCCGCAACCAGGACAATCAGGCAGAGCATAAGCGACATCGTGACCTTCTCTAAGCCCACTGCTCTAAAGAAATCGCCGTAGCGGGCTCGCCAATCGATATAGTTGTAGCGACCATCGAGGTAGGACACGACCTGCTCGACCACGAACGGATCGGTCAAGTACAGGCGATAGTACATTTCCGAGGCGCCCAGGCGCAGAAAACGGCGCACATCCTCGTAATTGCCAATCACGGTCGGCGCGGCGGACTTATCAATCGAGTTGAGCACCGCCATAACCTTGAAGTTACGCTGAATTGGGGTCAGGCCAAAGGGGGTATAGCGCGCATTTTGGGTTGAGATGAGGCGCACCTTAGCCTCGGTGCCCAGGGCAATGTTGTACTGCAAGATTGTGGCGTAATTGAGGGCCAGATCGTAATTATCCGGGATAAAAGGAAAGATCGAGCCGTACTGATAGCCCATGCGATCAACCGATGGCATCTTGACCACAGCTTGCATCGGCGTGCCTTGATCGCCCACGCCGAGCGTAAAGGCGTCGACCCGGCGCGAAGTTAGGCCAAAGGAGGCGGAGTACTTAGGACTTACGTAGAGGCTATTGTGATCGGTCGCTTGCAGCGTCACCATGGAGATATCATCGCCATACTGCATCATCGCCTCGCCCTGTACGTGGGGAGCCAAGGCATTGACATAAGGCAAGGAGAGCAAGTACGGGATATCACGCTCTTGCGCTTGGACCACGACATGGGCACAATCGGTCAGAATGTTGGCTTTGAGGCGCTCTTGCAGGCCCTGCATAATCGAGCTCACTACAATCAGCGCACCCACGCCAATAGCGATGCCCAAGGTCGCAAGCAATGCCACCAAGGAAGCAAAGCGCTGCTTTCTGGAGCCCTTAATATAGCGCTGCGCGATAAAGAGCACAGAGTGATTTAACCAGCCCAACTCACAACCTACCTTACCGAAAAAACCTCAAACTAATCCTTCGTGCAAACTACACTCCACTATTAATTGACTTGCAAAATGAACTCAAGTTTCTGCGCCCCCTCTCTTAGCTGAGCTCACTCTCTTAACTGAGCTCACTGCACTTAACTGAGCTTGAGCTCCGTTAACGCCTCAACAAACTTAGGATCGTGGTGATTGCAAAAGAGGCTGCGGCGCGTATCGAGGTTACGAATGAGCTCGATCTCGGCGTGAGTCAGCTCAAAATCGAAGATGTCGATATTTTGCTCCATATGCGCACGCGAACTGGACTTAGGAATCGCGACAATGCCACTTTGCACTAAAAAGCGCAGCGCCACCTGAGCGACGTTCTTGTGGTGCTTAGCGCCGATCTTCTTGAGCACCGGCTGATTGAAGAAATCGTTTTTGCCCTCGGCCAAAGGTCCCCATGATTGCAGCTGCACCTTGTACTTATCAAGGTAAGGGCGCAAGGCCACCTGCTGCTGGAACACGTGCGTCTCCATTTGGTTGACCTGCGGCTTAACCTCAAAGAAGTTACAGAGATCGACCAAGCGATCAGCAAAAAAGTTCGAGACGCCAATCGCGCGGCACTTTCCTTCTTTTAAGGCGCGCTCTAAGGCCCGATAGGTGCCGTAATAATCGCCAAAAGGCTGGTGAATGAGCATGAGGTCGAGGTAATCGGTGTCAAGCTTACGCAGCGACTCTTCGATCGAAGCCATCGCCGCCTGTTCACCAGAATTGGAAACCCAAACCTTCGAGGTTAAGAAGATATCGGCACGCGGCACGCCCGAGCTTTTAATGGCACGGCCCACCGCCTCTTCGTTATCGTAGGCTTGCGCGGTGTCGATCAGGCGATAGCCCACGGCTAAAGCCTGTTGCACGACGCGCTCACACTCCTCGTGATCGGGGATTTGGAACACGCCAAAGCCCAGCACGGGAATGCGCACCCCGTTATTTAACAACAAATGTTGCATCGCTCCTTCACCCCTTAGCTTGAATTAGGCACTCATCCCATTATAGGAAATGACAGCCCTAGCTTGCAGCACAAGCCCCCAAAATGCCGCTCAAGCCACAAAAACGCACACTCACCCCATGCAGCGCCCGCCCCAAGGCACCAACCGCCACAAGAGCCCACCAGTCACCCCAAGGGCTCACCTACCGTCCCAAAGGGTTCACCAGCCGCCCCTCGGCTCACCGCACTCAAATCAGCCCAATGTGTCGCAAGGCACCTGGCGCAAAAATGCGCATGCCTCAGGTGCACTCACCCGAGGCATGCGAGCCCACCAAAAGAGCTAAGACATTACTCTGGACGGTAGATCTTCACGTTGTGGTGGCCGCGCTCCTTTAACTCGCGCGCCTGCATCGTGCTCATAACGCCTTGATCGCAGAAGAGCGCATAGGTCTTGAGCTCATCGAGCTTCTCAAACTCGGAGGCGACCTTGTAGAACGGCAACTCAATCACTTCATGACCCTCCACCTTTAGCGGAGCCTTAGCTGCGTCATCTGGAGCGCGTACGTCGAGCACTACGTCGTTTAAGCCTAAGGTTGAGACCGTCTCGACTTCAACTTCGAGCTTGGAGGTGTTCTCAGGGATCTCCTTGATCTCCAGGAAGGCGGCCTTTTCTACCGCATCGGCCACCAAGTCAGCATCCATCTTGGCCTCTTCTTCCTCGACAAAGGCGCGGGTTGGGCAGACGTTCGGGTGATCGGATATAACGCCGCAGTACTCCGGCATGCTCTCAGCAAAACCCGCCGTGCCGATGGCCCAGGCCTGATCCACGATGTCCTGCTTATCCTCCATCACTAAAGGACGCAGCACCACCACGTCGGCGGCGGCATCGATATGGCCTAAGTTGGTGACGGTCTGCGAGGACACCTGGCCCACGCTCTCGCCCGTGATTAAGGCCTCAGCCTTAATGCGCTGAGCGATCGCAGAGCCCACGCGCATCATCATGCGCTTTAAGATCACGCCCCGGACGCCATGGTGGGTACGCTCTAAGATCTGGCCTACGATGCGCTCAAACGGAATGGTGATGAACTTGACGCGATGGGAAGCCGCATAGCGATCCCAAATGAAGTAAGCCTCTTGCTTGACGCCTAACTCATGGGCGGTGCCACCCATGTTAAAGAAGAGGTAATTGACCTTCATACCACGGTGAATGGCCTTATAGGTCGAAACGCCGCTATCAAAGCCGCCCGAGATTAAGGATAAGGCTGCACCCTGCGAGCCGACCGGATAGCCGCCCATGCCCTGGTATTTGTGGGTGATGACAAAGGCGCGGTTTTGGTCGATCTCGATGTCGATCTGGACGTCCGGGTGATTTAAGGACACGCCCGCATTAGGGTAGTGGGACTTGAACATACCACCGACCATGCGCTCGACCTCTTGGGAGGTAAAGCTGTGGTTACCACGGCGACGGACGCGTACGGCAAAGGTCTTACCCTCGAGCGACGGGCCATAAATTGGGCCTGCTACCGCAAAGATGTCCTCAAAGGTGGTGAACTCAAACTCCTTGACCTCAAGGAAGGAGTGAATGCCCGGCACACGCGAGAGCTCACGCACGGCCAGAGCTTGGGTCTTGTCGGACTCATCATCCCCGCCCACCTTAACGATGAGCTTATCCCACTGGGCCTGCACCTTAATGTCAAAGCCGTGATGCTGCGCCACATTAAAGAGGTTTTGCATCAGCACCTTGATCAGGCGGTTGCGCACTGGGCGGCTCTTAATCGAGATTTCAGGGAAAAGGCGGAGAATGAATTTCATAGCAGACAAAAGAACCTAGGAAACCAACAAAAAAGCGCGGCTATCTTACACTAAACGGCTCATTTATGCGAAAAGACGCGCTACCAGTAGGCAGCGCGTCTTTTCTCAAAGGATTAGCCTAACAGGCGCGACGACTATTTGTCGTCGTGGTGGTGGCAGTGGTGCTCCCCATCCTCATGATGGTGGTGGCCGCAGCAGTGATGCTCGCCGTCCTCATGGTGGTGATGACCGCAGCAATGATGTTCGCCGCCATCCTCATCATCATCGTGGTGATGGTGGTGGCAGCAGTGGTGCTCGCCATCCTCGTCATCGTGGTGATGGTGGTGGCAGCAGTGGTGCTCGCCATCATCGTCATCATGGTGATGGTGATGGCAGCAGTGGTGCTCGCCGCCTTCCTCGTCATCGTGGTGGTGGCCGCAGCAGCAGTGGTGCTCGCCTTCCTCTGAAGGGCAAACGCCATCGCGGTGGGCGTGGCCGTGAGCGATTTCTTCTTCGGTAGCCTCACGGACCTCATCGATCGTGCCGATGAAGTTTAAGGTCTTACCAGCTAATGGGTGGTTGCCGTCGACGGTGACGGTGGAATCGGTGACTTCCTTGACTACGACCAGACGTGGACCGGCGGAGGTATCAGCCTCAAAAGCATTACCCACCTCAACTGGGAAGGTACCGAACATCGAGCGGTCGATGGTCTGAACCAGCCCCTGATTGAACTCACCAAAAGCATCCTTAGGCTCTAAGCGCAGGGCAAACTCAACGCCTGCTTCCTTACCTTGTAAGGCAGCCTCAAGGCCTGGAACCAGATAGCCGTGACCGATTAAGGCTACTACTGGGCGCTTTGGATCGGTACGACCGACGACCTGGCCCTCTTCGTCCGTTACAACGTAAGAAACCGTAACTACCGTGTTATTTGCAACTTGCATAAGTTCTCACCATCCCAAATACGCCCCCCAACCAAGCAAACTGTGCAGGAGCGTCTAAATCCTTGATAGCCCCAGACCAAAGCTGGGCGCCCATGGTCGTAAGGACAAAGAGCACTACGGCCCGTTTGCGATTATACACGATGGGCCCAAGTCTTACGCCCAGCGGCAAATTACTCTCACTTAGGCCCACTAAAGACAACAAAGCCCAGTACTCAAAAGAGCGCTGGGCCAGGGCATCAGACTCGTGCAGTCTCTTATGGGCGGGCGGCTAAGGCCGAACCCTCATCACCCTCTGAGTTTAGAAGCTGCAGCGCTTGGCTGATCGCCATAATCTGCTTAGGCACCTCGGTATTTTCAAAACACTTGAGGTTGTGAGCACCGTTTTGATCGTAGGCAAAGTACTCACCCTGCGCGTTGACCGTAAAGCGGGCGCATGGGTCTTGGGCCTGCTCGCCCTTAGCAGTAATCGCGATGATGTAACCCTTAGGGTCAGCCTTGACCGAAATGTCATAGAGGGCCTTGAGGCGCTTGGAGAAGCGGTAATTGCACCCGGCATAGCTGGAGTTAATCGTGCCGCAGGAATTGAAGTAAGCCGCACTGTCTAAGAGCTCAACTAAGGCGGCACGGCGGTTCTTTAACAGCTGCGCCTTGAGCTTGTCCTCATCGGAGGATAGACCCAGCATCGACCAAAAGCCTGATGGCTGTAAGGTGACATCAAGCTCCGAACGCGGTGGAGCCACGTGCGCTGAGCTTAAAGATGAAGTGGCTGCAAGGCTATGCTCAGCTAAAGCGGCGTTCGTACCATTAGGGGCAATCGCCAAATGCGAGGAGATCGGGGCGCTCACCGTGGTGCGAGACAGGGATGAACCGACCGCAGTGGCACTGACCGATTGCCCGACCTGTAAGGTACCGCTGACCCCTTGGGTCAGCTGGTCTTGCTGTAAGCTCTGAGCGCTTGAGACATTCTCACCTGCTTGCGCCAGCTGGGCCGACTGAGCATCTTTGCGCGCACCGAGTACCAGTCCTTGCGCGACTAAGCACAGCGCCAAGACAGTAAGACACGCCGCGCGAAAATAGCACGGGGTGCCATCGTTGTAACGCAACGGCGCAAATCTAAAACGCGCCCAAAAACTCCGGCCTACCACAGCGACCTTCCCTCACAAGACACCAAACGCATCCTACGCTCCACCATTAGCCGCCAATCCTTGCGACCAGAAAAGAGTTCAGCCAAAGGACTACAAGCCAGGACTCTTTTTGGGGTGGGCAAGTGCGACAGAATCAGAGCTTGCACTAAGCTCAATTCTGCATAAGAAAGCAATTCCTAAACAGGGATAAGCATAGAACGATCCAAGCGCGCATCAGCTCCAAACAATACCCCAGTTGATATTATTGTAGCAAGCCCACATAGATATCCAACGCAAAATTTGCTAGTTACAGCACCATTTACCCAAAAGTGCCCACAATAGCCTTTAATCTTTGGTAAGTTGACTAAGAGGACACTGCTCAAACAAGGCAGAGCAACTTTGACCCAAACCATGGGAGGTGCACAGTGAGCTTACAAAATCTGGCGTACTGGTACGCTCTGGCTTTTATGCCCGGCACGGGCAAAGGGCGTAGCAACAGCTTAACCACCGAGCGCAGAAACAACCTTTACATTGCCGCGTTCCAACATGAGCCGCGACTGTCCATTGTCGAGCTCTTTGAGCGCAAAGAACTGTGGCCTAAGCTCGGCCTCACGGCTGAAGAATGCCAAGCCTTCACCCAAGGCTATAGTGAGCTTACTAACTACTCGTTCCAAATCGAGCAATGGCTCAATCAAGGTTATGAGCTCATTCCTTTTCATGACGCGCGCTACCCAAAGAGCCTCAAAACCAACTTAAAGCGCCGCACCCCGACCCTGCTCTTTGCCAAAGGCAATGTGGAGCTCTTGCACCAGCCTATGACGGCTATCGTGGGGTCACGGGATGCCAGTGCAATTTCGTTGCAGTTCACCGACCATATTGCCCAAAAGGCGGCGCAATCAGGCCAGGTGGTGGTCAGCGGCGGCGCTAAAGGAGTAGATCAACGCGCTCTTGAGGCCGTGCTTGCCTGCGGTGGCTCCAGTGTCGTAGTGTTAGCTCAAGGCATCGATACTTTCAGCGCAGGGTTCAAACAGTACTATCAGGCCCTCGTAGCGGGCAAGCTCTTAGTAATCAGCAGTTATGCTCCGACCGATCGTTGGAGCACTTGGCGTGCGATGGCGCGTAACAAGCTCGTCTATGGCTTGGCAACTCATACCTACGTCGCGCAAAGTGGTGACTCAGGCGGTACGTGGGAAGGCGCCAAAGAAGGGCTGCGCGCTCAGCGGTCCATTTTTGTCCGCCAGCCTGAAGCCAACGAGCTTTGCGCCAATAACCAACTCATCGCCCTCGGAGCCCAGCCCGTGGATCTTTTCGGCAATGAAATCGAGCCCCCAATCCTAAGCTAAGCACCGCAGCAGGCCCTCACGACCCACTTTGCTTGCACCAAGCAGTGCACTCTGGCCCAGCAAAAAGCCCAAGGTAATCCTTGGGCTTTTTGCAAAATATGAAACACAGTGACCTAGGCTGCTGCGTCCTTTGGCTCCAAGTGGCGCTTGGTGCCTGCAAGCGAGGCCTTTTGATTGATATAAGGATAGGCGTACATCTTGAGCACCCGCTCTTGCAGCTGCTGCGGATAGGCGTGAATGCGCTCTAAGAACTTTTGCTTCTCCTCGGCGGTCACGTCCACGACCTCATCATCCGAGGCTAAGCCCAGCTCGTGTGCGGCAATCAGGACGCTTGGGAAGAGCTCATAGTGCTGGTAGATGAAGTCATCGATGAGCTGCGCTAACTCCTCTGGGGTGCTAAAGCCCTTGGTAATCGGTTGGCCAGCGACAATGGTGACGTGGCCCTTGTAGCCCTTGATGCCCTTGACGATACTCTTGATGTCCTCAAACTCGCCCTTGTGATAGACGCCGTTGTTGCGCTCTTTTTCATCTAACTCGTGGGCTTTGTCGTAGTCGTTCGGGTCAAACTCATAGTTGATCGAGACCGGCACGATGTTGAGCTTGCTCATGTACGAGGCAAAGTCCTCTTTCTGGCTGCGGCCGTACATATAGATCATCTTGAGTACGGACTCTTCGGTGCGGTCATCGCCGTTCTTGGCGCGGCCCTCACGCTGAGCAATCCAGATGCAATGGCCCTCTTGCAGCGACAGGCCCATGTATTGGGACAAGTGCGTGACTTCCTTTAAGCGCTCGCGCGGCGAGGCGACAGCACGCTTGACGATAAAGCTCTTATTGAGGCGCATTAAGGCGGTCGCCGCTGGCATCTTGAGCAGATTGTCGCCAATGGCGATGCGCAGCGTACGATGGCTCTTATTGTGGAGCGCAAAGTCGATAAAGGCAGGATCGAGCGAGATATCGCGGTGATTGGAGATAAAGAGATAGCTCTTGCTTGGATCTAAGTTATCAAAGCCGCGATAAGTCAGGCCATCGGTGGTATTGGCGATCATGCTCTCCATGGCCTTGGCCACCTGCAACTGGAAATCCTGAATCGTGTGGATTTGCTCCAGCTGCTTGTGGATATAACGGCGCACAAAGATGCGCAGCACCGGCCCTAACCACTTGCTTAAGGTCGGGAAGCGCAGGCGCACAATACCGGTGATTAAGGATTCATCTTGGGCAATTTTGGCCAGTTCCTGGGGTGCTTCGTCATCACGACATGGGCGGATGTCATCAAAGATGGCATCCTCACTCGACATCACTGGGGTTTTGTCCTTGAGGACAGTGTCACTCATTACAGGCTCCGCAATTCCCAAAACGACTAGAGCTAGCACTTAGGCGGCCAACCTAGTTCTATCAACCAAAATCACAGAAAAAATCTTGACAATTTTACCACTAAAGGGCCTTAAAGGGAAAAAACGCCCGCCTCCACGCCATAAGGCCGCAACGCACGGCATTTCCTTTTTTTTTTTGTGGCGCTACTTTGAGGGAGGCCAGAAATGACTAAGCCTCCCATAGGCTTACACCCACAGGAGGCTTAGGCTAGTAAACGAACCCGAGCGGGGTTTGATAACTAGCTATTAGGCGATTGGAGATGGGTGGCCACGATAGGACTCAAAGCCCTCGAATAAGCCAGGCTCATTCTCACGTAACTTAGCTAACATTTCGCGGGTTACTAAGACGACACCGCCCTCAGAGCGATAGAAGCGCTTAGCGTCGAGCTCAGCATCCTCACCAATGATTAAGTTACGAGGTAACTCGCAACCACGATCTAAGACGACCTTGGTTAAGCGGCAGCCACGGTGAATGACGCACGAAGGCAGAACTACAGCCTCATTTAAGGAGCAGTTGGAGTGGACGCGCGAGTTCGAGAACAGAACCGAGTGGCTGATCGACGAACCGGAGATAATGCAGCCAGCCGAGCAAACCGAGTTCATGACGACCGAAGAAGCGCCGTTGATGTCTTGGACATACTTGGCAGGTGGCAGCTGAACTTGGTGGGTCCAAATTGGCCATGCGGTATCGTAAACATCCAGTTGTGGCTGAACGGCAGCGATATCCATATTGGCTTCCCAGTAAGCGTCGATCGTACCGACGTCACGCCAGTAGCACAGCTCTGGGTTACCTTGGTTGCGGATGCACGATAAGGCAAAGTCGTGAGCGTGAGCCTTGTGCTCGCGTACTAAGGCTGGAATGATGTCAAAGCCGAAGTCACGACGCGAACCCTCGGTAGCAGCGTCCTTTTGTAAAACTTCGTAGAGGAAGTCAGCATTGAAGACGTAGATACCCATCGAGGCTAAGCTCTTGGTATCGTCGCCTGGCATAGCAGGTGGATCCTTTGGCTTCTCTAAGAAGTCAGTGATCATGCTGTTGCTATCAACCTGCATAACGCCATAAGCCGAAGCCTCGCTACGTGGAATAGCGATGCAAGCAACGGTAACTGGGCAGCCGCTGTTGATATGATCCATAACCATAGCGGTGTAGTCCATCTTGTAGATGTGGTCACCGGCTAAGATTACGATGTACTTAGGGTGGTGGTTACGGATAATGTCGATATTCTGGTAAACAGCGTCGGCAGTACCTTGGTACCAGTGCTCTTCATCAACACGCTGCTGAGCTGGCAATAAGTCGATAAACTCGTTGAATTGGCCACGTAAGAACGACCAACCAGCCTGGATGTGACGCAGTAAGGAGTGAGACTTGTACTGGGTGACAACACCAATACGAGTGATGCCGGAATTGACGCAGTTGGACAGGGCAAAGTCAATAATTCTGAACTTGCCACCAAAGAATACAGCAGGCTTAGCACGACGATCGGTTAACATGTGCAGTCTGCTGCCACGGCCACCAGCAAGCACCAAAGCTAAGGTTTGCTTGGCCACATCACGTGCGTTTTCCATAGAACCTCTTACATTCTCAAACAAGAAAACCTAACTAGGCAACATCGCACCTCAACCTACTCAGATGCTCCCCATCCGCTTACAAGCGTCAGCGCACGCTTCCAAGCGACAACAAAAGCACTTGCAGACTCTCTTACTACAAGTGCCGCTCAATTACGGCTCAAGCCGTCTTGATGGGGACTTCTGCCGTAGCTTGGTACACTGTCAAGTCCAACTTCGCAGCGCAGGCGATGTCACAAACTAACTGATTGCGATTGTGCACCAGCACGCCTTATTTCGCTATGAGCAATGATGGCTTTTGTGAGAGGTCTCAAACTTAATTGCAAGCGTTGCTAAAAAGTGGTTTAAAGGGGTGCAAGCGGCCGTGGCATTGGGTTTTGCTCAATGTGCAAATTTGATCACAGGCTTGTAAAAGTTGGTAACTTTAGCTCTCGAAGCTGATATCTAGGCGCTTCCGTGTTTTTGTAAACGTTTACATAATGTGTAGGATCGGTCCGTACCTCAAGCCCCTGGCGCCCCCTGCTTCGTCTCTGCTCTGATGCAGCTCTGATTCTGGCGCTCCAAGGGCTTGCTTCTTTGTTGCTTCTGTGACGCTCAGGGGCCGTGCCCTACAAACGCTTGTGATTAAGCCTCAGAGCTAACCGTGTGGCGTGATGACCTAAAAATCCACTATCTGGGTGGCAATCGCCTACAATGGGGAATTGGTACACCTTAGGGCACTGCCCCATGCTGGTGCTGGAACTTGCAGCCCGGCGCACTGGTCAATTAAGGTGCTATTGATAAGGTGCTGTTTGTCTTTTATAAATCAAGGAGATACAGATGCGGATCGGTATTATTGGCCCTATGGATGAAGAAGTAGCCCTGCTCCAAGCGGCCTTTACCATTAAGGAGCCCCAAACCATTGGCGGCCGCACCTATCAGGTCGGCACCTATCACGATCACGAAGTGGTCTTAGTTAAGTCCGGTATCGGTAAGGTCTGTGCCGCTACCGCTGCCACCGTCTTGGTTAATACCTTCAAGGTCGATGCGATCGTAAACTCCGGTTGCGCCGGCTCGATCGCAGATCAACTTAAGATCGGCGATATCGTGCTCTCCGATAAGCTCGCCTACCAAGACTTCGACCTGACTATCTTCAACTATAAGAAGGGCCAAGTCCCAAGCTATGAGCAGTACTTTACCGC
The DNA here is from genome assembly GCA_944390115.1 of uncultured Anaerobiospirillum sp. Lineage (GTDB taxonomy): Bacteria > Pseudomonadota > Gammaproteobacteria > Enterobacterales > Succinivibrionaceae > Anaerobiospirillum. Next base: position 23,481 of record CALXOW010000002.1, on the reverse strand, counting down.
CGACCATGCCTTGGTCGCCAAGGCCGAAGCGGTCGCCGCTAAGCTCAAGCAAGAGGGTAAGTTCCAACAGCCGGGCGACTCCCTGCCTACTATCGTCACCGGCACGATCTTAACCGGCGATCAATTCATCTCGCAAAAGGTCCAGAGCCTGGCGATGAAGGAATTTTTCCCTGAGGCCTGCATGGTGGAGATGGAAGGCGCTGCCGTGGCCCAAGTATGCACCGACTTTAAGGTCCCATTCTTGGTGATCCGCTCGGCCTCGGATACCGCCAGTGGTACCAGCCCGGCTGATTTTGAAAAGTTTGTCCAGCTGGCCGCTGACAATAGTGCCAAATTGCTCTTGGGCTTAATCGACGCCCTCTAACCTATTGCCGCCCACACGCCTAGGAGGTGTTATGACTTTTTCAACCAGCATGGAGCTGCCTGACATCACCGTGGTGCTGGGGGCGGCTTCCGAATCGATCTTCGATCAAGCCTATCAGCACTTTAATGAGCAAGGCACGCCGCGTGAGGAGCATAGTGCGCCCTACAGCGCCCCCTATGATCGCACTCCAAATGATAACGACTCAGCCTTAGAGCGCGCCTCCCAGGCGTTCGCGCAGCGCGAGACTAATGCGCAGACCGACGCAGGCCCTGGCTTTAACTTAGACCAAGTTGATGTCGGGCTCTTGGTCAGTGAACCAAGCCTGGTGCTCGCGCTCGCGGTCTTAATCGAGATGATCATTCCGCTGCCCAAGAAGCTCAAGCTCAGCGGCTTATCCTCGGTCTTTGCGGGCCTGGCACGCAAGGTCAATCGCACCGGCTTTAGCAACCAGCAACGCGCCTTTGCCGGAGTGATGCTGCCGACCTTAATCGTATCGGTGCTCTTATTCTTAGTGCTGACCTTGGACTTGATTGCCGGTTTTGACTTGCTCGTCGCCTTAGTGGTGCTGGTCTTGGTCCTAGAGCTGCGTTTTGCCCAGGAAGGTAGCGTCCAAGTGGAGCGCGCTTTACGCGAGGGCTTTAAGGACAAGGCCAAGGGGCTGTTAGCCCCAATGGTGCTGCGTGAGACCTCAATGCTCTCGGAGCTGGGTATTGCCAAGGCCTGCGCCGAAAGCGCGATTTTGCGCATCTTCAGTGGCTGGTTTGCGGTTATGGTCTGGTTCTTAATCGCAGGCTTAGAAGGCGCGGTGGTGATGCAGACCATCACGATTTTAGCCCGTGAGTACAACTACAAGCTGCGTGGCAATGCACTCTTTGGTAAGTACATCTTTCGCGTCCAGCAGATTATGCTGGCGCTTCCGGCCTTAATCCTAGTGCCGTGCTTACTCATTTCTAAAAAGCCACTCCAAGCTCTGCACTGTGGTAAGGAAGGTTTTAAAGTCTACCCGGCAGCGGTTTCAGGCTTTGTCTTAGGGGCAATCGGTGGCGCACTCGATTTGAGCTTAGGCGGTCCACGCTATTATCAAGGTAACGTCGTGCGCCTGCCAAAAGTGGGCGGCAGCAATAATCCAAGCCGCGAGTCGATCCTCTCTGCCATGCGTAAGATTAGAATGTGCGGCCTAATTCTGTTAGTCTGTGCCATTCTGATTGATCTTAATGTCTAGCCCAGGATGGGTGCTAAGTGGTTTCAGGAGGGAACATGTCCAAGGATAATCCTGATTTTTCCTTTGAGGATCTGCTCGAGCAGGAGCTGATTCAAGAGGTCGATAATATCGATCTGGTACCGAAGATCAACAAGATCACCAAGATCGTCCAAGACAAGGTCGCCGCCCCGGCCCCAGTTATGGACAAGGAAATAGCCAAGATCCGCCAGGACTCCGCTACGCGTGACACTAAGGAGGAAACGGTTGATCATGTTTCCTCGAGCTTTGTGCCGCAGGTGCTACCCAACGAAGTCCTGTCCTACCGCAGTGCTGGTGCCCAGCCTTATATGCTCACCAAGCTCAAGCGCGGCGAGTACCGCGAGGCCGACTTTATCGATCTGCACGGCAAGACGGTTGAACAAGCCTATGAGCTGACGCGCCGCTTCATCGCCCACGCCCACGACGAGGGCTTTCGCTGCGTCCTGATTATCCACGGCAAGGGTGACCGCGACCACGCGCGCAAGCAAGCCACGATCAAAAGCTACGTGGCCCACTGGCTCAAGCAAATGCCGGAGGTCATTGCCTACCACTCCGCTCCCGAGTGGAAGGGCGGTACCGGCGCCTTGATGATCATCGTCAAGAAGAGCTCCAAGGAGTCTCTGCACAATCGTGAGCTGCACGCGCGCCGCCGCCGCTAGCGCAGCTGAACAAGCGCTGTGCTCGGCCGCAGCGCTCAGCCTCTCTGCTCAGCCGCAGCGCTCAGCCTCTCTGCTCAGCCGCAGCGCAGAGCCACTTCGTTAAACGGCTGCTACTAGCCACTCCGGCTTCCCTGCTTACGGCGCTCTACCCCTTACTTAGCGCCTACTAGGCCAAGCACTCCCTCCTCCCGCCGCTTGGCCGCAAGCTCCACCTGCCTAAATGCCGTACCGCCATGAAGCACTGGGCGCAAAGATGCGCAAGCCCGGTCGTAAGATCGGGCTTGCAGGGTTAATTGCGGGAAAATTTAGTAAGCGTAGCTGAGCTCATTAGGCTTAATGAGGTCGCCCTGCTTGCCGGTGAGCAAGAAGTTGTAGATCGCGTCGTAGAGGATCACGTTCTGCACATACTTGCGCGTCTCGGTAAATGGGATAGTCTCGACGTACATCGCGACATCACGCTTTTGGGCGTCGTCCGAGGCCCATTGCGGGATGCGGCCGGGACCTGCGTTGTAGGCTGCGGCGGCAAGGACGCGGTTGTTGTCAAACTTATCTAACATCCAGCGGATATAGGTGCTGCCATAGCGAATATTGGTTTCAGGATCGGTTAAGCTGTTGGCCCCGCGAAACTTCCACTGCTCTTTGCGGGCAATATCGCGCGCCGTGCCAGGCATCACCTGCATCAGGCCGACCGCACCGGCCCACGAGCGAATCTTGTGGTTTAACATGCTCTCCTGGCGCGAAATGCCATAGAGGAAGGACAAATCAACGTCGTTTTGCTGGGCGTACTTCTCATAGAAATTGCGATAGGCAATTGGGAAGCGATAGTCTAAGGCGTCCCACTTACCTGAGCTAATCACATAGTCGATCGCATAGCTGATATTGCCCGTTTGCAGTGCCCATTGGGCCATCACCATCGCCTCATGCTCCGGTGAGCGCTTGGCGATCTCGCGCCACTCATAGATCGCGTTGTCATCGTCTAAGGCATAGAGCTCAAAGAAGCGCAGCGCGGCCTTGTTGGAGGCGATATCCATAGGGAAAGCGAAATTAGGCTCGATCTTGACGTAGTTGAAAGCGTAATCAAGGCCTAAGCTTTGGGCGGCGTAGAAGCCAAAGAAGCTTCGATCCTTAGCCACCTCCGCTAAGATCTCGTTGGCTTCCTTATGGAGCCCTAACTCTTGGGCCGAGCGGCCCTTCCAATAGCGCCAATTGATTGCGGTTCTGATATCTGGAGCTAAGTGGTCGATTAAGATATAGACCTTATCCCACTGAGCAAAGTAGATCGCGCGGCGCAGGCGCATCTCCTTTAACTCATCATTCCAGGCTAAGGCTGGGAGATTTTGGTCGACCCAAGCGATATCGGCCTTCTCATAGGAGCGCCCTAAGAAGTTGAGCGCAAACATCTGGTAGATACCGATAAGCTCGGTCGAAGACGGCTGATAGAGCTTGATAAAGCGCTCTAAATCCGCGCGTGCTGAGCGTGGAGCGATGTTAGCATAGCGCTTAAAGGCTAAGACCGCGACGCGGTGATCGGTCGGCTCATTGGTTTGAATTTGCTCAAAGAGCTTGCTCGGCTCCGAGTAGAGCTTCAGCAAGGTATCCACGCGCTCCTTAAACTCGGTGCGCTTTAAGACGTTGGCTAAGGTCTTGGTGGTGTCTTGGTAGGAGCGCTTAACGTAAGCACTCTCAAAACGCTTTAACACCAGCTTGTCGGTGAGATAGCCCTTGGCGTCAAATAAGGCCATGAGCGGCTCACAGGCCTTAGGGCGGGTGCTTAAATCGAGGTAAACGCGCGAGGCAAAGCTAACTGCGTCTTCGTTGACGCGATCTAAGGCCCAATTGGCCTCATAAAAGCGGCACAGCTCCTTTTTCTGATTGAAGCTTAATTTGCTGACCTGAGTCTCGTCGATACTCTTTTGCCCCATCAAGGTCGCCAGATTCTGATAGTCGTGCTCATCGGACAAGAACTCGGCATAGCGCTCCTTGAGCAGCGCCGCCAGTTCATGCTGCTGGCTGCTTTGAATAAATTGCAGTACCGCAGGCACCTTATCGGCACGGACGTTATAGGCCAGATAGTAGTAGTTAAGCCAGAGGTTGAGCGGATAGCCTTGGAGCTGTTCGTGCTGAATTTTCAGGCCCTGCGCTTCATCGCCGCGCTTGATCGCATTGACCGCCTGCACATAGGCCTCACGCATCTTGGAGATACGCGACTTAGGCAGCGCGTTAAAGGAATCTAAGGTGATATGCTCTAAGCGCTCGTTCATACTCTCATTGAGCGAGAGCGCAAAGCTTGGATCAACCGTGCCATCAGCATTGATGCCATTGTGGCCGACATTAGTGGCCGCAAGCGCCCGGTTACTAGAAAAGAGGCCGAGGCTCACCATAGTCACCATCGCAATGATCAGTACCAGCGAGGAGCCCCATATCACAGGAGTTGAATTGAGCTTGGACCAGATCATAGCCATAAGGCAGCTCTTTGCGGAGCGACCACTGAGCTTAACGTCAGTGGCGCAAGGCTGAGAGCTGAGCTCTGCGAGGTTCTTTGCGACCATAATGATCCCCCTGTGATCCACTTGAAAGTTGCACCAACAACTACGAACTTGCCCCTGACGGCAGCGGCATTCGTTATATTGGTTTGTCAACCATCACTAGCAAGATCTTGGCCGACTACCATATCTAGCTAGGTAGAACAAAAGCGCATAAATAAGCGCAAACGCTTACGGCACGCCCGCCGCTTAATTACAGCCTGAGCGCTTAATGCCGTTACCCTTTTCGACCGATGTTCCGCCTTTAAGTTCATTTTTGCGTGCTTTGTGTGCAACGAGCTTTTGACAAATCAGGCGCACAGACCCTCCTCCTACCTACCGCACACGCGCCTGCCGACGCTGGTACCACCCCAGAGCCGGGACCACCCCAGCGTTGCCCCTATAGCGCTGCCCCCAGAGCGTTGCGGTCAGCAACGCGCTGGGCCTACTGGGGCCCATAAAGCGCCAAGCCCCAGCTTTTAAGCCGGGGCCTGGTGGGGGCCGCAAGTGCGGTCCTTTTGTATTTTTGCTTCTTACTAGGCTAAGAAGATGTTGTAGTAGCCTACCAAGAGAATGACGAGCACTACTGGTGGCAGTACCACCTTTAAGTACCACTCCATCCAATTTGGCAGCTTCGGACCATTACCGATATTGCACTCTTCTTGGTAACGTTTAAAGCCCATACCGGTCTTGCCCACGATAAAGAGCACAAAGACGATCGAGCCTAAAGGCAAGATGTTGTTGGAGACGATGAAGTCTTGGAAATCCAGGATAGTGGAGCTACCACCTAATGGATGGAAGTCCGACCAATAGTTAAAGCCCAAGATGCATGGTGTGGACAGCAGGGCTAAGAAGATCAGGTTGTAGGCCACCGACTTGAGACGCGACAGACCAAACAAGTCCATGCAGATCGAGACCACACTCTCGAACACCGCAATCAAGGTCGAAAGCGCGGCAAAGAGCATGAATAAGAAGAAGAGCGAGCCCCAGAACCAGCCACCGTCCATATTGGAGAAGACTGTGGTTAAGGTGATAAAGAGCAAGCTTGGGCCTTGGCCTGGCTCAATACCGTAGCTAAAGCAGGCTGGGAAGATAATGAAGCCCGATAATAAGGCCACAGTCGTATCAAGCACGCAGATGAAGATCGATTCCTTAGGTAAGGAGTGATCCTTACTCATATAGGTACCGAAGATCTCAATCGAGCCCTGACCAATCGAGAGGGTAAAGAACACCTGACCTAAGGCGGCCCACACTGCGACTAAGAAGCCCTCGGTCTTCATATTGTCCCAGGATGGGTTTAAGTAATAGGAAATACCCTCAGCAAAGCCCGGCAGGGTAAAGGAGCGGGCAGCCATGAAGAAAAGCAGCGCAAAGAGCAGAATCATCATTGGCTTGGTGATACGCTCGACGCCCTTGACCACACCCAAGGCTACGATCGCAAAGGACACAGCCACGACCGTAATCATGCAGACATACATGATGTAAGGGTCAGCTAAGAGGCCATTGAACTTCTCAACTGCGATCTCTTGGGTCGTGCCTGGCTCAAAGTAGCCCATGATAAAGGCAATGCAGTAGAACAAGAGCCAGCCGGTGATCACGCCGTAGAACGAGGTCAGGATATAGCTGCCTGGGATCTGCCAGAACTTATTTAAGTGCCACTTGCTGCCTGGCTTTTCTAACACTTCATAGCAGCGTGCGAGGGAACGACGCGAGGCACGACCGATCGACAGCTCGATGGTCAAAAGAGGCACGCCGATTAACAGCAAGAACACGAGGTACATGATAACGAAGATCGCGCCACCATATTGGCCCGTGATGTACGGGAAGCGCCACACGTTACCAAGACCGATCGCACATCCTGCTGCGATGAGCAGGAAGCCTAGGCGCGACGAAAATTGTTCGCGTTGAGACGACATAAAAACTCCTTTTTGGACCAGCCCCCCAGCTTAATTTAAGCTCGGGGTCAGCCTCTTATTTGAGCCCGAGGTTAGGCTCGCATGTGAGCCCAGGATTAGGCTCGGGGGTGAGCCTTGAGTCAGGCTCTATTTGAGCTCAGTTTTAGGCTCAATCTGAACCCTAGCTGGGCTCTATTTAAGCCCAGTAGCGGGCTCACAGCTTGCGTGTTAACAAAAGATACCGACGTAGCCTTGAATGAACAGGGCCAAGATCACGACCGGCAAGAAGATGCGGTAGTAATTGAAGGTACCGCGTGGCACCTTCACACCATCACCAAAATTGGTCTCTTGTAAGTAGTTATCAAAGCCCCAGCCACGCTTTAAGGTGACAAAGAGTACGTAGCAGGTGGTGCCCAATGGCAGGATGTTATTGCTCAGCACAAAATCGTAGGTGTCTAAGATCGTGCTTTGGCCACCTAATGGATGGATATCCGAGAGGTAGTTGTAGCCGTAGAGGCATGGCAAGCACAGTAAGACCACGACGATGAAGTTGAAGAGCACCGACTTTAAGCGCGAGATATTGAAAACCTCCATCGAGATCGCAATGATGTTTTCAAAGACCGCAATCAAGGTCGAAACTGCCGCAAAGAGCATAAATAAGAAGAAGATACCGCCCCAGATGCTGCCATAGGCCATATTCGAGAACACGGTCACTAAGGTGACAAAGACTAGGCCTGGGCCTGAGCCTGGCTCAACGCCATAGCTAAAGCAGGCTGGGAAGACGACAAAGCCTGCGAGCACCGCGACTAAGGCATCTAAGAAGGTAATGGTAAAGGCTTCGTTGGTGAGCGTGTTGTTACGCTTCATATACGAGCCGAAAATCTGGATCGAGCCTACGCCTAAGCCTAAGGCAAAGAAGCACTGACCTAAGGCCGCCGAAAGTACGTTCAAAATGCCATGCTCTTTGACCTGCTCATAGTTTGGCATCAGGTAGTAGGACACACCCTCAGCAAAACCAGGCAACCAAATCGAGCGCAGCGATAAGAAGATGAGCAAGGCAAATAAGAGCAGCATCATTGGCTTGTTGATACGCTCGACGCCATTCTCTAAACCAAAGGCACAGACAGCAAAGGAGCCGATCACCACTACCAACATGCAGATAAGCATGGTGTTAGGGCTGGCCAACAGGTCGTTGAAGATCGCTCCAGCCTGTGCCTGCTCAATCCCGACATCGACACTACCTGAGCCCACCAGGATGGTGTAATAAAACATCCAGCCCGTGACTAAGGAGTAGAAGCCCATTAAGACGTAATTGCCTGGAATCATCCAGAACTTGTTGAGATACCACTTGCTCCCAGGCTTTAAGGTCTCAAAAGACTTGCCTAAGCTCTGGCGCGAGGCACGACCGATGGACAGCTCCATGGTCATGAGCGGTACGCCAATGGCGAACATCATGGCAAGGTAGATGAGAACGAAAATGGCTCCGCCGTATTGGCCGGCAACGTAAGGGAAGCGCCAGACATTACCTAATCCGATAGCACAGCCAGCGGAAATTAACAGGAAGCCCAAACGCGATGAGAACTGTTCGCGCGCCATAAGTCATAAAGTCCTTAGGAACAAATGATTTAAGGCCCTTGCCCCGAAAAGGCAAGGGCAGCCGTCTTAGTCCATGAGGTAAGGATATCTGCCTTACCCCATAGGCCAGGCCATTAGCCCATAGGCCAAGCCATTAGCCTGCAAAGAAGACGGTGTAGTAGCAGTTAGCGATGAGTAAGAAGATGACTACTGGGACAACAAAGCGATAGTACTGTAAGCCCCAGGAAGGCATCTTGACGCCCTCGCCGGTGTTGCACTCGGTTAAGAACTTATTCCAGCCCCAGCCACTCTTAGCGGTGATGAAGATGCAGATCAGCAATGCACCAAATGGCAGGATGTTGTAGGAAATGAGGAAGTCCTCAAGATCTAAGACCGAGGAGCTGCCACCTAATGGGTGGAAGTCAGACAGATAGTTGAAGCCTAAGATGCATGGCAACGAGATCACCAGGATGATCACGAAGTTGACCATAACCGCACGACGACGCGAGGTGGTAAAGAGCTCCATGGTGATGGCGATAATGTTCTCAAATACGGCAATCAGGGTCGACATAGCCGCAAAGAGCATGAACATAAAGAAGAAGCCACCCCAGAAGGCGCCATTATCCATATGGCTAAAGACCGAGACCAGGGTTACGAAGATCAAGCTTGGACCCTGACCTGGCTCAATGCCATAGGAGAAGCACGAAGGGAAAATGACCAGGCCCGATAAGAAGGCAACGGTGGTGTCTAAGGCCAGAATCGATAAGCCCTCAGAGGCCAAGGTGTGGCGCGAATCCATATAGGTGCCGAAGATCTGCATCGCACCAATACCGATCGATAAGGTGAAGAAGGCCTGAGCCATAGCCGCCGACAGCACCTCGATGACGCGACCCTCGATCTTGGAGAAGTCTGGCATCAGATAGTACTCGAGACCCTCGGACACACCTGGGAGCATGCACGAACGAATGGCTAAGAAAAAGAGCAGAGCAAAGAGCAGGATCATCATTGGCTTGGTGATACGCTCGACACCCTTGCGCAGACCGCAAGCGCAGATACCAAAGGACACTGCGACCACTGCCATCATATTGATGACCATATCAGAAGGCGAGGCCAGCATATCGGTGAACTCAGCCCCTGAGGTAGCGGCATCAGTGTTAACACCAAACTCGCCACTAAAGCCCTTGATGCAATAGTACAGAAGCCAGCCGGTAATGACGCTGTAGAACGACATTAAGATGTAGTTACCAGCAATCATCCAGTACTTGTTGTAGTGCCACTTACCATTAGGGTTTGATTGCAGGCATTCAAAGGAGCCGGCCAGGGAACGACGCGAGGCACGGCCGATCGCCAGCTCCATCATCAGAAGTGGCAGGCCAAAGGCTACCAAGAAGAAGATGTAAATTAAAACGAAGATAGCGCCGCCATATTGGCCCGTGATATACGGGAAGCGCCAAACATTACCCAGGCCAATGGCACAGCCTGCGGCAATCAATAAGAAGCCCAAGCGGGTGGAGAAATGTTCACGGGTTGCCATAAAAAAGGATCCCAACCAAAACCAACAAGCCTCTCCATGCGCGCTCACCAAAACAAATGAACGCTGCTCAGCCTGCGCCGAGCATCAAGGAAGAAAGCAGCACGGAACTTAGCAGGGCCTAACTTCTTCATGGCAGAGCAAGAAGTACTCTTGCAGAGACAGAGGCGTAGTGACAAGTGTAGCGCGCGTGAGGATAGACCTCAGCGTGCACGGCGCCCGCGCCCCAAAATAAGCCAAACCTATACTAAGTCGTCCTAGTTTGCACTATTTTTGAACTAATTGCAGCATTTTTTGGTCACAGGCTCATAAGTACGCACCATAGGCTATCCTACGCCACGCACCGGCTCTGAGCCCGCAATCAAGCGCCAAAGCACATTAGGGCAAGCTTTGGCGTAAAATCAAGCTGCAACAAGTAAAGTTGCTTATTAAAGACTAAAGCCCAAATATGATCAAATGCGCTCCAAAAAGGATCACAAAGCCCCACTGTAGCGCAGAGCCAATGTTCAGCACGCAGCCATAAAAAAAAAAAGCCCTGATCCTCAGACCAGAGCTTTCTTTGAGCTAACTGAGTTTAATCTTACTCAGCGTCAGCTGGAGTTCTACTCAGCGTTAGCTGGAATCTTACTCAGCGTCAGCTGGAGCCTCGCCCTCAGCATCTTGCAGGCAAGCACGAATCGAGAGGCGGATGCGACCGTTGGTCTCGTCTACGCCTAAGACACGGACGCGGACAGTGTCGCCGACACGTAAGTAGTCAGCTACATTGTCCACACGCTCATCGGCAATCTGCGAAACGTGGACTAAGCCGTCACGGCCTGGCAGGATGTTCACAAAGGCACCAAACTCGGTGATGCGGACGACCTTACCGTTGTAGTCCTTACCGACCTCAACCTCAGCGGTTAACTCGTGGATGCGGGCAATCGCAGCCTTGCCATCAGCCTCAGAGCAAGCAGCAATGCGGACGGTGCCGTCATCGCTTAAGTCAATCTGAGTATTGGTGTCAGCTTGCAGAGCACGAATCGTAGCGCCACCCTTACCGATGATGTCCTTAATCTTATCGGCTGGGACATTGATTAAGATCATGCGTGGAGCAAATGGCGATAACTCAGCCTCTGGCTCAGGCAGAGCGCTACCCATAATCTTTAACAGGTGGATACGGGCGGCGTGAGCATCAGTTAAGGCCTGCTGCATAATCTCACGGGTGATACCGTCGGTCTTGATATCCATCTGTAAGGCGGTCACGCCCTCGGTGGTACCTGCGACCTTGAAGTCCATATCACCTAAGTGGTCTTCATCGCCCATGATGTCGGTTAAGATCGCGACGCGCTCGCCTTCCTTAACTAAGCCCATTGCGATACCGGCAACTGCAGCCTTGCATGGAACACCGGCAGCAAATAAGGCCAGGGAACCACCGCACACCGAAGCCATCGACGAGGAACCATTCGACTCAGTAATCTCGGAAACCACGCGGATAGTGTATGGGAACTTATCAGCATCTGGTAAGACGGCACGTAAGGCGCGCTTAGCTAAACGGCCGTGACCAATCTCACGACGCTTTGGCGAACCGATTAAGCCGGTCTCGCCCACGCAGTATGGTGGGAAGTTGTAGTGGAGGATGAAGCGATCGGAGCGGGTGCCGGTCATATCCTCAATGGTCTGAGCATCGCGCTCGGAGCCTAAGGTGCAGGTGGCGATAGCCTGAGTCTCACCACGAGTGAAGAGAGCCGAACCGTGAACGCGTGGCAGAATGCCGGTAGCGACGGTGATTGGGCGGATCATACGCAAGGTACGACCATCGATACGCTTCTCGCCCGATAAGATACGCTCACGGACGATCGAGCGCTCCAGCTCAAAGAGGATGGTGGCGATCTTATCGCCCAGCTCAGCCCACTCCTCCTTCATCGCGGTAACCTTAGCGGTGACCTCTTCCTTGATCGACTCTAAGCGACCTTGACGCTCGAGCTTATCAACGATGTAGAAGGCAGCACCCACATCCTCACGGGCTAAGTCTTGGACGGTCTTAACTAACTCTTCGTCCTCTTGTGGCTTGACCCAATCCCAAACTGGACGGTTAACCTGGGCCTTGAAAGCCTCAATCTCATCGATGACGACCTGTTGCTGCTCGTGACCGTACATCACCGCACCTAACATGACGTCCTCAGGCAGGATATTAGCCTCAGACTCTACCATCACTACGGCTTGCTTGGTACCAGCGACCACTAAATCGAGGTCGGACTTAGCCATTTCCGAGGTGATTGGGTTTAAGACGTACTCACCATTGATAAAGCCGACGCGGGCACCACCTAATGGGCCATTCCATGGCAGGCCGGAGGTAGCTAAAGCAGCCGAAGCGGCGATAATGGAGATAATGTCAGTTGGAACCTCAGGGTTAGCGGACATTACAGTGACCACAACCTGAACTTCATTGACAAAGCCATCTGGGAATAAAGGACGCAGTGGGCGGTCGATGAGGCGAGCAATTAAAGTCTCGCTCTCGCTTGGGCGACCTTCACGGCGGAAGAAGCTAACCGGGATACGACCAGCGGCATAAGCACGCTCTTGGTAGTTGACGGTCAGAGGGAAAAAGTCGCGGCCTTCTACCGCATCTTTACGCTTGCAGACTACTGTGGCTAAAACGACGGTATCATCCATCGAGGCGATCACAGCTGAGTCTGCCTGACGACCAATAGCACCTGTCTCTAAAGTAACAGTATGGCGACCATACTTAAAGGTGCGGGTGATAGGCTGTAAATTCATCAAAAATCTTCTCCGATCCCTTGCTTAATTCCGCGTGGCCCGCCGTCCAATCACACCAAAACGACATAGAACCTACCCCCTAGCCTTGATTCACCCACAAGGCTTACATCAGCCCGATGCTCAACAAACAACGAAGGGGACAGGTCTCAATCAGACGACGTCAGTGCCACAAAATTCGGCTCACCATGTGAGGTCACAGCGTCCCATCGCCCACCAAACAGCCCAAGCCAGGTTAGTCCAGCCCGAACCGGGTCAGTCATGTGAGGACAGGTTCCACCAACAAAAGCGGTAACTTTGACAAAAGAAAAACATGTTCAGCGCAGAAAACGCGGCAACATCCGCGTAGGCGCTCGAGCAAAACCCTTGTGACAAGTTGACCCATAATTATAGGTGAAAGCGCCGCTAAAGGCATCTTAGTTTACGCAAGATTGTTGCCTAAACGTCATTTTCACGCCCCGGCACGCCCGGCAAGACTGGGGCCAAGTAACAAGAGCCAATAAACAAAAGGCCTGCACGCAAAGAGACTGGAAGCAACATGTCAGCAAACCTAGGATCTGCAAGAAAGAGCTGGTCAATCAGAGGCTAAGCTGCAAGGAAGCGTAGGCTCAGAGCAGCACAGCCAAAGGCACGAGCAGATATAAGGCTTCAAGCCCAGGGGTGCGCGGCAATAAACGGATACGAGGCAGTGAGCAAGGGGCGTGTAGCAGCAAAGAGAGATACGGCTGGGAACAAGGCGCGGGTGGCAGCAAAGAGATATGAGGCAGAGAGCAAGGCGCGCGGGCAATAAAAAAGGCGACCTAAGTCGCCCTTTTTCTCCTGGAATGAGGCAGGAGTACCTCAAGCTATGGGTCGAACTAGCGACGGAGCTTTAACTTCTCAACGATGGCTAAGTAGCGGCTGTGGTCGCTAGCCTTTAAGTAGTCTAATAAGCGACGACGCTGAGCTACCATGCGCAGAAGACCACGACGGGAGTGGTGATCCTTCTTGTTAGCCTGGAAGTGTGGCTGAAGGTCAGCGATACGATAGGTCAGTAAAGCGATTTGAACCTCGGCCGAACCAGTGTCATTAGCGCCACGACCAAACTCAGAAACGATCTTTGCCTTCTGCTCTACAGATAATGCCATTGTGCATTGCTCCTTTGTGATAACGATACGCCCTTTCCGATCACAAACTCAGGAAGGGTAGCGGCGCGCATTGTATCACAGCGTTCCTCAATTGCAAGGCAAAAACGTGCTATTGATCCTTCTGTCCCTGCTCCTTCTGCCCCGCCCAAGCTGACAAGAAGTCAGTCAGGGCAGATACCATCAGCTCCGCTTGAGGCACCCCAAAAATTGTGCGCCACAACGATTCCGTTTGGCAAATGAGCTTCTGGTGCGAACGCAGCGAGGATTTGGCATATTGCGGCGGCAGTTCTAAGGAATCGACCATCATGCGCGTCAGCTTTTTCATCCACAAGAGATTTTCTTGAGTGCACTTAACCACATTGCGTTGCTCACAAACAGGCTGGCCCAATGACAAGCAAATCGTATCGGTTGGACGCACCTGCTTAATCCGCGCAAGGTATGACTGAGCGCTAAAGGTGCTGTTAGCCACAAAGAATTGGACTTCTTCACGCCGCTCCACGATCCCAGCTTGAGCTAAATCGATCAAGGATGGCACCTGTGCGACTCGACCTGGCTTGATCTTGAGTGGTTGTGGCTCGGGTACTTGTGGAATTGAAGTCACCGCAGTTGTGACCTTAACAATAGTCTTGACTTGGTGCCACAGCTTCACCCCACAATCAAGCGCCGCCGCATCGGCGGAAACAGCAAAGGTCTCACAATGACGCTCAATGCGCACTAATTTATGCTCTTCAACCGCAGTTGACTCATCTAACCTCTGAGCCCCTACAGCAACTTTTTCCACCTGACTTAAGAGCTTGCGCTGCTGATAGCCTAACCCAACCAAGAACCAAGCGCCATTAGCACCAGCATACTGAGCCAGCTCCACTGCTGGCAGCTTGCTATCGCAGGTAAGCTCAACTCCTCGCAAATCCAAACACTCAAGTAGGCGCGCCAGAGACGTAAGCGCACTTTCTTCTACCGTGAGGGGAATCTTAGGCAAGCCAAATCTATCAGTTATGGTGGGACGATTGGTTATGGGTTTGGCCTCAACCAAGTGGAAGGTACAAAAGACTCCTGGAGCTTTAACCGCATTATCGCGCTCAAAATCGAATTGAAGGGCCCGTGACTCAAATTGGATATTACGTAAACCGTTTAAGGCTGTAACAACCATATCCTTGAGCGATAGGAACTTCATCATAGAAATGTAATGAGCCGACTTGGCACATCAAATCAAAGATGAATCCAAGATGGCAGCTGACGCAGCTATGAACCGCAGCGCGTGTAATAATTACACTAGCAGCAACCCCAAGGATTCAAGATAAAAGAAGGCTGTGAGCACTAACCCATTGTCCGAGGTGAACAAGCGCAGATAATCGTGCCGCATCCGAGCGTTTTGGGCCACCTAATCCCAACTTGCTGCCTCTCGTTGATAGCTCAGCATAGTGCCCATAAAACCAGCTAACAAGATCTGATGGGCATGGTTATAAGGTGGCTCTGGCCACAAAGCCAATCTTGGATCTAACAGCTTGGGCTTACGCACTCTCTTCGCTGTTTTCTTGACAGGCTCTGTCTTAACTTCTTGTTTAGTTCTAGGCACGGTCATATTCCTCCAAAGACCAATCCAGCAACTGTCTCATTTTAGTCCAAAGACGCAAAAGCCCGCTGACGCGGGCCTTGGGGTGCTAAGCCTCGCGCCGCGAGGCTTAGCAACTGACTGACTAAAAAAGTGTAGACCTGTTCTGTTACCAGAAGACGGAGTACAGCACAGCTAAGATGATCAGCACGGCATAAGCACCGATGTTGAAGGCACTGCTGGTAGCAAAGACGTCCTTGGTCAGTGGGATACCATTTGGATCATCGTCGTGCTCAGAGGTGTTCAGGGTAACGAAGATGATGGTAGCGCAAGTCAGGATGAAGGTGTAGAACATCTGATCCAAGAAAGGCATCTCAAGAGGTAAGAACTTGAGGAGCAGAGCGATCGGGATCGAAGCTAAGACACCAACAATAGCACCCTTAGAAGTAGTTTTCTTCCAGAATAAACCAAGCATAAATACAGCTAGAATACCTGGTGATACTAGGCCGGTATACTCTTGTATAAACTGGAAGGCTTGACCGATAGAACCCAGTAATGGAGCCACAAAACAGGCGATTACGATGGCTGCCAAACTGGTTATACGACCGATGTTTACTAACTTAGAATCAGAGGCTTTCTTGTCGATATACTGTTTGTAAATATCTAAGGTGAAGATGGTGGCCGTGGAGTTCAGCATCGAAGCTAAGGACGAAACGATAGCTGCGGCTAAGGCGGCGAATACTACACCCTTAATACCAGCTGGTAAGAACTGGGTTAACCATGGATAAGCATAGTCAGCGTGGGCATCCGATGGCATATGCGAGGTAGCCATATCACCCAGCTTAGCCATTAACTCAGGATCGTTGATGATAACGAAGGCAGCAATACCTGGGATAACCACAATGAATGGAATGATTAACTTCAGGAATGCAGCAAAGATTAAGCCCTTTTGAGCCTCATTAACCGACTTAGATGCAAAGGTTCTTTGGATAATATACTGATTAAAACCCCAATAATACATATTGGCAATCCACATACCACCAATTAATACGGCAATACCTGGAAGGTTCATAAATTGAGGATTATCCTTTTCCAGAATCATCTCAAAGTGACCTGGAGCAGCATCGTACATAGCGCCAAAGCCGCCAAATAAGCCCTCTTCACCGCCAATAAAGGACACAGCCATAATGGTCGTGGCCATACCGCCGAAGACTAAGACAGCAACCTGGATAACGTCAGTCCAAACTACAGCCGACAGACCGCCATAGACCGAGTAAACCACAGCAAAGAGCGCCAGACCGAAGATCGAGTACATCATTGGCACGCCCAGAATGGTCTGGAGGGCTAAGCCACCTAAGTACAGAACCGAGGTCAGGTTGACGAAGATGTATAAGCAAACCCAGAAGACCGCCAGAATAGTCTTTAAGGTGTTGTTATAGCGCTTCTCAACGAATTGAGGGATGGTATAGATTTCCTGCCGGATGAAGATAGGCAAGAAGAATTTGCCCACTAACAGCAAGGTCAAGGCACTAGCCCACTCATAGGAGGCGATACCTAAACCAATCGAGAAGCCCGAACCGGACATACCGATGAACTGCTCGGCCGAGATGTTAGCAGCAATTAAGGAGGCACCGACGGCCCACCAAGGAAGGGACTTGCCCGCAAGGAAGTAACCTTCCGTGCTCTGGCGATTGCGACGCGATACGAGCAGACCCACACAGATGATGACTGCCACATACACGCCAAAGATGGCGTAATCAACTAACGCCAATCCTGAGCTTGCAGTTTCCATTACACTCTCCTGAGGCCCCAAGTCCACCGCGCGTTAACAACCGCAATGCACAACTTACACAGTTGCACCCCAAGCACGGTGATACGCGCATAGCCTTGCCGCAAGAACAGCTCCAACAAGGGTGGGCTGCCCACGCGCCGTGAACTTAGGCATCACACATCGACTTATGAGGACGAAACCAAAGCCCGTCACACCACTGACGCGCGCTAAAACGCAATTGCTTTGGTGCTTTCCTCACAACACAACATCACCACATCTCTCTACTGCCAATGCAGGTAACTAACCCCACTCCACCAAGCAGCAAAATAGATATGGCTACGCAGCCAACCCAGGGGTTGACTCGCGGCCCACTGTAGCCGAAAACGTCCGTGCACCAAAACAGAAAACGCTATCATTTCGCTAAAATGCAATGAAGCTCACATTTCTGGTTATGTTTTATGTCCTCAACTATGATATTGCGCAAATAGGTGGCGCGCATATTACCCTTAAATTAGGACTTGACCACTAGTAGTTAAGTAATAAAATCCCATGCCATCTAGGATTGTAGCCACAAAAGCTGGGATCTCAGTGCACATTGCAATCTCAAATTGCCTTGTCAAAATGGTGCATTTATCACGCAGTAAATTTTTGTCTTGCACTGTAAACGTTTACATTGCACCAATTTAAGCCAAAATTCTAGATGCCATACAACATGAATTAGGTGCAAAACCAAAAGTCAAGCTTAATAGGCACCATGATTAAGTCGATGAAAGCTCTAAAGTCGCCCTTTCCCCGAACAACTCCAGCCCAATTTTCAGCTGGCAATAAAAAAGGCCGGGTGCTTAACACTCAGCCTCTTCAAAGTTGATAAGAAGGAAGCCATTTTCACCAGAGTCAGTTGACCAAGGTGATGCCTTCCAAAAGAACCATTTTATATAATGGTTCACATAATCAAGAATGATATATATTCTTGGATATAGCGCTCTACTCCCCTTTCGGGGCTGTCTTATCGTTTGACACTTCCTTCGGAAGTGAGCATTCACGAGCGAACCCCACTGAGCTAGCGGTTGAAACCAGGGTGAAACTCCTTGCTGTCTCTGCGCGACCTGTGATTTCAATGAGGTGCGCAGTACTACAGCCTACTTTTGGTGGAGTTAACCTCCACTGCATTGCCAAGCTCTTAAAAGAGCTTGTCCATTATCTAGAGTATAAAATCTATACTCCTGAATATAGCGCTCTACTCCCCTTTCGAGGCTGTCTTCTCGTTCGACACTTCCTTTCAGAAGTGAGCATTCGCGAGCGAACCCCACTGAGCTAGCGGTTTGTAATCATTGTTAAAATCCTGCTTGGTACTATAGCATAGCCCTTACCGCAAAGATAAGAGCTCTGCTCAAATAAGTACCGCACCCCTGTTGATGGAACCTAGCCAAGAGGCAAGCTCTTAAACGGATCTGGTTCCACGCCTTGCTTGAGCTGCTCAGTGGCTGGCGTTGAATCTTTCTTCTTACGCTTTTTGCCCTTAACCGCTGAAGCAAGGCGCAGCTCACCACGTGTGGTAACTGTCACTGACTTATCACCGCTCAGCCACAGATTCAACATCCTGATAGCTTCCTGCTTGATGTTCTCAGCCGCGTTCTTATCACGGTCATGGTGCGTGCCGCATTTCGGGCAGGTCCACTCGCGCACATCGAGGTCCTTCACCTCAGGATTAACCGTGCCGCACACAGAACAGGTCTGAGAGCTGGCAAACATGCGCCCGACCTTGACCAAAATCTTCCCCAGATCCTTGAGCTTATAAGCTAACAGGTTGCGGAAAATGCCAAAGCCATTGTCAGTGACGCTTTTGCCAAAGTTCAGAGACTTGGCCATAGCCTGGAGATCAATGTCCTCGACACCGACGGCATCGAACTCTTGGGCCACCTTGTGTGACAGCTTGTGCAGAAAGTCCTTGCGCCGATTGGCAATCTTCTCATTGATCGCCCCCACGCGATGGCGCTGCTCCCAGTAATTCTTGGAACCATACTCCATGCGCGAGAGCTTATGCTGCTCGAACGCTAGCTTTTCCTCCATCTTACGGAACCAGTGAATGTCATCGGAGAAGACATCGTTGAGCCCTGAAGCAGAAACCGCCAAGTTCGGCAGGCTGTAATCAAAGGCCTCAACCTGCTTGAACTCAGTTAAAGGTTTTACCTCTGCTTGCTTGGCATCGAAACAAATAGAGATATAGAACTTACCGCTCGCCTTCTCAGTCAAGGTAATGTGCTTGAGCACCCAACCATCTGGTATAGGCCGATGCAGGATGATCTTCACTAGACCAACCTTAGGAAGCCGGATAAAGTTATCAGTAGGACCCTTGCTTTCAATCCTTATATTCCCATAACAGCATTGTGCGGTGTAGCTGCGCTTCTGCTTATTCTTGGCACAAAACTCAGGCAACTTACCCTTAGGGAACTGCGCGTAGCATGACTGCTGAAGATCTTTCCTAACACTATTCAAAGCCTGAGAATCGACCTCCTTCAAAAAAGGGTTATCGGCCTTGAACGAGGCAACAGAAGGGCACCAGAACTTAAACCAGTGGATGTTCAAGTCAGACAGATCAAACTTGTTCTTTTCTGACTCGTCCTTCTCCTTGACAATCTTCGCTGCGGTCGCAATGAGATTCTTAATGTAGTCTTGATCAATCTTAGAGCAGTCGAGCGTACCAGCGTTATACGCCTTTTGGAAGATGATATTAGCTTGGATGATAACCGCAAGGGCTTGGTTCCAGTACCAGCGGCGGCAGCCAAACGTTTTCCAAATCATCACCTGTTGTTCAGGCGTAGGGTAAAGTCGAAATTGCATGACTTTAGAAACGATGACGGCAACGTCGGCCAGTTCGTTCGAGTTTGCCATAATCACCTCGCTTTCCTTTAGAACCAAACGCCTTAAGCATTTCTCACGATAGACGGGTACTGTTGTAGAGCATTTTCAGAAAAAAGAAAAAACATTACCTCGAATACTTTTTATATTTTTAACAGTAAGGTACACTTGTCCAATTAAACAATATCAATATAGTGCACTTGTCATAAGTTAAAGTACGCGTTTATTCTTATCCCAATGTCTATAACGCGCAAATCATCTCCCGGTTCCAAACGAGCATAATTTTAAATCTACATTCACACTTAATTACAATTTCAGAATTTACGTTACAGTTTAATTTATGGGGGACAGTGTTGGCAGCAGATCTCTTTACTCACACCCTCAGCTCAAATGCGGCGCGTTATGAGATCGTGCGCTTGCGAAAAAGCACCTTAAAAAATGCGCGATTTTATGCGGTTTGTCGTAAGTTGCAAGTAAAGTTGGGCACGAAAAAAAGGCCGGGTGCTTAGCACTCAGCCTCTTCTTGAAATTGAGAATTTTTATCAGTTAGGCCTGGGCCGTTGCGGTGTCGGCGAGCTTGAACTTGCCTAAGACCTTGGCTTGGTTGGTCGCCAGATCGTTGAGCTCGTGCATATTGGTTTGCAGCTCGGCCATCTGGTCGTAGCTGTCCTCGGCCAGCTTGGAGATATGGGCAATGCTTTGGTTGATCTCCGAGGCCGAATTGGTCTGCTGCTGACAGGACATTACGATCTGCTCGGACATGTCCGAGATAGTGGCGATGATGCCCATAATCTCCTCAATCGAGGAGTTGGCGCGCGAGCTTTGCTGGAGCGAATTGTCCATCTCGCTTTCGCACGAGGCCATCACGTTGACCGAGTTGGTAACCGCCTGCTCCAGGAGGTTGATGGTCTGGCTTACTTCCTTGGTCGACTTGGCGGTCTTGATCGCCAGCTCACGAATCTCATCGGCCACGATCGCAAAGCCTCGGCCGGATTCACCGGCACGGGCCGACTCAATCGTGGCATTTAAAGCCAGCAGATTGGTCTGGTCGGCGATGTCCGCAATGGTCTTAACAATGGACTCGATTTGCGAGCTCATCATGTGGATCTTGTTGATCGCCTCAGAGGACGCGCGCAGACGGTCGGAGAGCGTGTGGGTGGTCGTAATATTGTCCTGCATCGTGCGACGGCAGGTGTCCGAGGCCTCTTCGGCGCTCTTAACCTCATTTAAGGTCGACTTGGCAAAATCAGTAACCTTCTCAACCGAGCTCTCCATCTCAGCCGTCGAGCTGGCAACACTCTGGGCGGTGTTGCGCTGTACCGAAATTGCGTCGTTGGCCGCATCAATCGAAGCTAAGTTGGTGTTGACCATTTGGTAAAGCTTGTCGACGTCGCTCTTCATCAAAGATAAGGTACCGTTGGTGTTATCGACCACGTAGTCGACTAAGCGACCGATCGAGCCAATCTCATCACGGGCCTGAATCTTAACCTTGGAGCGCATATCGCCTTGGGCCATCCCCATTAAGCGCTTTAACAAGCGATTGGTGTCACGGCGCAGCGAGTGGCGAATCGTGATATTGGTGAGGATGATAACGCACAGCGAAATACCTAAGCCCAAGAAGAGCGAAGCTTGAATCCAAACCATAACCTCGTTGGCGGCCTGCTGGCGCTCTAAGGTCTGAGTCGTCACCGTGGTAATGAGGCGGCGCACTGCCGCTAAGGCAGGCATGAGCTCCCCTGAAGACTGCTCGTAGGCATAGCGCGCCGCCATCGCCCGATCTGAGTTGTAAGTAGCTAAAATCTGCTGGGAGCTGGTAGCCAAATTGTTCATGTGCGCAGTCAGCTCCGAGGAGATCGTGCGATCAATGGCCGCACGCGCAGTGACCTCAGTTACGGTACCTGCGGCCCGGCGCAGGTTGTTGAAATTTTGCTGCAAGGATTGCAGCGCAGCGGTGACCTTGGCCTCAGCTAAATTACCTTGGCTTTGTCCCACCACTAAGGCATGAATGGAATTTTCTAAAGTAAGGATGTCCGCACTCATGTCATTGCTGTAGCGCTGGACTTGGGCTAAACCTGAGGTACCCGATACCTCGTTCTTTTGGCCCTGGGACATGATGCACACGACCACTGTGGCCACTAAGAACATGAGAAAGGTGATGCCCACGCACAGATAGAGGCGGTGGACAATGGACATACCCGAAAAGCGCAGGGTAAACAGCGAGGATAAGAAAGGCAGGTGTGGACGTGCGACCACTGCGCTCGCACCTTGGCGTGCCGCCTCTAAGGTATCAAGTGAGCTCTTACCCTGAGCGGTGCTACCAGCTTGCTCGGCAGTTTCACCTGGGGCTGAGGCAGTGATCTGAGCTTCGTTATAAGAAGCGGCGAAATCATCACCTGATGTCTTATTGAAGTTAACCGCCGAATTGTTCTCAGTCATAGTCCTACCCTTGCTTGTGCGCTGAGGCGCACGCATCAGCTACCCTGCCGCAGCCACCTTTGTTACCAGATAGTGGTGCGACTTTAATAGCAATGGCCCTGCAGCCAATTTAGGTCACATCTTACCACTTAACAGAGTAAGCTATGACCTAGGCACCTTGATTTTCAGGCGCAAATCGCTCTGCTTGAGCGAAAAATATGCCATAGGCCCACGGCTCCCAGGGATTGTGCTAAGATGCCTGAGCTGAGCTTAGCCGTATCCCCAGTCACGGCTGTGCTAAGAGTTGTTATAGGTTGAGGCTAGGGCAGCTTGCCCTATTGCTGCCTACTTGTTTGAGAGAGTACGCCATATGGCTGGAAAAAAGAAAAATAATGGTAACTCCGGCAGCCTGATCGCCGAAAACCGTCGGGCACGCCACGATTACTTCATCGAAGAGCGCTACGAAGCAGGCTTGTCCTTACAAGGCTGGGAAGTCAAAGCCTTACGTGCCGGTAAGGCCAACATTTCTGAGGCTTACGTTACGGTCAAGGATGGTCAGATGCTGCTGTTGGGCGCTACCATCAATCCGCTTAAGACCTCGTGTGCCTTCGTGGTCTGCGATCCTACGCGCACCCGCACCTTGCTCATGAACCGTCGTGAGATCAACAAGCTGATGGGCTTAGCCCAGCGTCAGGGCTACACCTTGATGCCGCTGCGCCTCTACTGGAAGGGCTCGTGGGCCAAGCTTGAGGTGGCTCTAGCCCGTGGTAAGCAAGAGCATGACAAGCGTGACACCATTCGCGAGCGCCAGTGGCAGCGCGAAAAGGCCCGCGTCATGAAGAAGTCGGCTTAGAACCAGAAGACGGTTTAGGCCGAAGAAGTCGGTTTAGGTCAGTTCGCCGCAAAAGCACAAAACCCCAGAGGCGTGAGCCTTTGGGGTTTTGTGTTTGTGCGACAAGAGCCCGGCCAGCCGGGCTCAGCGCTATTAGTCGTCCATCGACTCCATCTCGATTTCCTTCTTCTCAATCTTCTTTGGAATCAGGTTCTTGCGCTCAATCTTTACCTGACTTTAGAGGTTCATTCGAAGACATAAATCTCTAGAAGCCTTATTGCACAAGGCTTCTAGAGAGATTTTGCTTAAAAAAAAGAGTGATTGCTTGACCGAAAACCTATTGAGGCTTTGGCATTAAAGAGTTGGCTAGGCGAGCTAACAACAC
>CALXOW010000001.1 GCA_944390115.1 uncultured Anaerobiospirillum sp. | reverse complement strand
GACAGGAACAAGGTGCGCTCTTCATGGAAAACATTGTAGCCTAATAGGGGTAAAAATTAAGATGAGACAAACCTGCAGCAGTTGACAGCTGACTTCCAAGCTGCCATCGGCTTGCTCAACGCGACCTATAAATTGCTCGCGCATTAACGACACTCAGGTCAAGTTCCTCTTAGGCACAAAACGAAAGCCCAAGGCTATTGGACCACTGACAAGGCGCCCGTTCGAGAAATGGCCATCGATATACATAATGGCGGTTTCAGAGCAATGACGCCTAAGTTCTGATACTTACGGTCTAACTTACGGCACTCCAGCTGAGCCTGCGGCAGCCGGTCAAGCATTGGCTGTGTGGAGGCAGACTGTAATCATCACAAGGAGGCAACTGATGCGCTAACAAGCGCTCACCTACACGAAAGTAACAGCCGTCTCAACGCGGCATAGTCCCAATATTAATGAAGTGCAAGATCAGATCTTACCGCAAGCCCTGTGGGCGAGACTGTTCTTAGAACTCAGTTGGTGCTCACAGACTCATTTTGTCTTAAATACAGAGATAAGCGGCTTTCCGCCTCACTCTGCGTGTTTTATCTTGTTTAAGTAAAGAGCTCGTCATGAATAACAATGACATCATCTCAGTCTTTAACCAAGCCGCCGCAGAACTCAAAAACATTAGAGTCAACTACCACGGTACGTTCGCGCTCACAAATCCTCGGATCTTCAGTGCAGCCGCCTCTTATCTTAAAGTCGTTTGGCTTAACGCTGCCACAGGACTACATAGCTCACGCTATCCTGAATTGCTCACCTGTATCGGTCGCATCAACCAAGTAGAAGCCCTGTTCATGACGCTGGATAAGCAGATCGTGGACAACGCCATTAACTTTTACGGGATCAACTCCCCTGATAACCTCGACGCCTTGCTTATGGCTCATATTGCCTTTAAAGGCATTTCCCAGTTTGCAGCAGTCGAGGATAAGTATGCCTTTCCTGCCAACGAGCAGATCAACCGAGAACTTCTCACCGCAGAGCTCGAGGCGGCCAGTGAGCTGCTGCGTGTGACCTACAAGATCCTGCGCGACGAGTAATCGCAGTAGCAGCGAGTTGAGCGCGGCTTGCACATCCCGGACCTTTTAAGCTCGCAGTTCACCTAATAGCTGAACTTCGAGCCTCATTAGCCTCTTTAACTTACTGACCCAAGCGGCACACGCCGTTTGGGGTAATTACATCCATTGACCAGTGCGGATCTCAGTATGGTGTCTGTACAGAGTCCACTTATAACGCAGCTCGGGGCATACCGCCTCGCTCTGCGTTTTTGCAAAATAAGGAGTTTGCCTTGGATAAAGCTGTAAACAGCTACGCCCCATTCTTTCTCCAAGCCCTTGATGCGATCAGAACCATTAGAGCCAATTACCATGGCACGTTTGAGCTCCTAGATCCACGGGTCTTCAACTCGGCCGCCGCTGCTCTTGAGACCGTGTGGCTAGGTGCGGCCACAGGTCTCTTGAAACCACGCTACTCTGAATTATTCGCCTGTGACGGCCGTATCAAGCAAGTAAGAGCCCTGTTCGAGGCACTGCACCTGCAGGTCATAGGTCGCACCATTAACTTTCACCTGCTCAATAGCCCCGCCAATCTCGACGCCCTGCTCGTGTCTCATGTGGCCTTCGAAAGCATTTCTCGGTTTGTAGCAGTCGATGGCGTGAATGCTTTTCCACCTCACGATCCGGCCAAAGTTGAGCACCTAATGGCAGATGTCAAAACTGCCAGTGAGTTGCTGCTCGTGACCTACAAGATCCTGCGCGACGAGTAAGCGCAGAAGCAGCGCCCTGAGCTCAGCTCGCACACCTTGTGGCTTTTGAGCTCGAAGTTCACCTAACAGCTGGACTTCAAGTCTCATTAGCTCCACTTAGTTCACCGGGGCCTCAGCGGCACGGGCCGTTTAGGGGTCATTACCTCCATTGACCTGTGCTGACCAAAATATGGTATCAGCACAGCGTCATCCTCTCACGCAGCTCGGGGCATACCGCCGCGCTCTGCGTTTTTGCAAAATAAGGAGTTAACCGTGGACAACACCGTAAACAGCTACTTCCCCATCTTTTACCAAGCCCATGCGGAGCTCAGAACCATTAGAGACAACTACCATAGTACGTTTGAGCTCACTGAGCCACGGATCTTCAATTTTGTCTCCGCTGCTCTTGAGACCGTTTGGCACTGTGCGGCCTCGGGGCTCCTGAGCTCACGTTATCCTGAACTATTAACCTGTGATGGTCGCATCAAGCAAGTAAGAGCCCTGTTCGAGTCACTGGATCAGCAGATCATAAATCGCACCATTAACTTTCACCTGATTAACAGCCCAGCCAATCTCGACGCCTTGCTCGTGTCACATCTTGCCTTTGGAAGTATTTCCCGGTTTGTATCATTCGAAGGCGTTTTGGGACTGTATCGATGGGTAACATGCAAACAACTCCCCAGATTTAAATAGATGCTGATTTAAGCTAATTTAGCATGTCAGGCCAAAGAGTTGAATTGTTATTTGATTGTTTATTTTTGTTATTAGGGAATAAAGTCATCTCAAAATAAAGATATTGACTTTAAACAGCGCTATTATAGCAAGGTTCTGTCTCGATCATGATACCGATCGATACAGTCCCGGCGTTTTTGCTTTTCCAACCTACGATCCAGCCAAAGTTGAGATCCTAATAGCAGATAGTAAGGCTGCCAGTGAGCTGCTGCTCGAGACCTACAGGATCCTGCGCGACGAGTAATCACAGTAACAGCGAGTTGAGCTCGCACACCCCGGACCTTTTGAGATCGCAGTTCACCTAATAACAGGACTCCGATTCTCATAAGATCCAATTAGTTCACCGACTCCAGCGGCACACGCCGTTTGGGGGCATTACATCCATTGGCCTGTGCGGACAGCAGTATGTTGTCTGCGCACAGAGTCTTCTTCTAACGCAGCTCGAGGCATACCGCCGCGCGCTGCATTTTTACAAAATAAGGAGTCAGCATTGAACTACGCCGCATACAGCTACGCCCCACTCTTCTACCAAGCCCTTGGTACGATCCGAACCATTCACGCTAAAAACTACGACGATACGGTTGAGCTCGCTGAGCCACAGAGCTTAAGTGCAGCCGCCTCTGATCTTGAGCTCGTGTGGCATAGTGCAGCCTAAGTGCTTCTGCACGCACGCCCCTAACTTCCAGAAATTGTTACACTAAAACGCAAAACGTGCCCCATAGGGTAGGCTAACGCCCAAGGAAGATCATGAGCTCCTTGTAACTCTTACCGCTACTCTTGAAGGCAGTCAAAATCTCCTCGGCCATGAGGCTTTCCTTCTCAGCTTTGAGCTCTGTGATTTCCTTTAACTGCCTGTCGTAACGGGCCTTTGTCCTTGCTGCTTGGGCCTCCAACAAGCTGATCTTACGGTCAATGACCTTAACACTTTTGCGTCTGCCCATTCTTATGCGGCATCCTTGAACTTAACCGGCTGGTCCTTGCAACGAGCCAGCTGCTTTGACAGCTCCTTCGTGCGGTCAATTACGTCATCCTCGTCCATCCCAAGGCACGTGAATATCACCTTGTTGCTCTTAGTCAAGGCGCTGGTCAAGCAATACCCACCTAGGTCGACGTAACGAGTCATTTCCATGGTGTCGAGCTCCCTGATCGCCGATGGAACTGTCAGGTAGTTCCGCTTCACGTTAAGCTTAGGCATTTCCTCCTTGAGAAGGTTGAACATGCGATTTCGCAAGATTAAGGCGACAAACTGAAGGAAGATCTTAGCTGCGATGGAGCGTGCTAACGCACATGAGCCAAGAAACAGATAAGCAACATAATGAGCACTGGCAGCGCGAGCACACAGACTGCAAAAAGCCTGAGTTTTCTCCATAAGCTCTTGAGAGCATGGCAAGGATAAAGGCGGGGTTTTCTCAGTATAATGGTTCATGGTCAAGGTCTCGGAAGTTTGGTTATATGATTTAGGTTACGAGGCCTTGGTTCTAAGAACATGCCCCATGGAGACTCACCTTACCACATCTTGAGTTTTGGCTAAAGTTTACGCAGCCAACACCTCCTCAGGCCTTATGCAAATTTTTGGACACTTATTTTGTTATAGCTTCCTTAGCCTCACTCTCAAGACCACAGGCGCGCTCAAACAGCCTCGGCTCAGCACAATTTAGTGGTGGTTAGCCACTTTGGGCCTACAGGTGCAGGCGGCCGCATGGTTCAATACCCCACTAAATTGCGGATAGCCTCAGCTCTTGGGAGTGAGGCGCCGTGCTATTCATGCCACCAAAGCCGCATACCCAACCATGCCACCTAGCAAAGACCTATCCTATGACAAGCCGCAAAGCACGCGCCTCGATTACCGCGTAAACAAATCCCCATAGATCACACAAACAACATCGATCAGGATGCACCACATGCCATAGACTCGCACCTTGGCCCAGTAGTAAGCATGATCAAAGAGCACATGCGCGAAGCTGTAAGCAGCAGCGCTAAGGCGGAGCCGAACACCTATGCAAGCGCTTAACAATAAACCACCCCAGCATCGCTCAATGCAAACGTCACAAACGTGCACGTGCCCAATGACTTCAAGCAGCTCCCATGCTAAGCCTTGACCTAACATGCTCTTCTAAGGGCATCCTCCTAAACCGACTGAGGCCAGCCAATATGATCAAGTTATCTTGCGATCACATCGGCCAACTCGACCCGAGCAAAGCCGCGCTCACCAGGTGCAGCACAAAAGACCAAACCCAAACGGGCGACCCGAGACTCACTATTGCCGTCAAGCGCATATTTACGGGATTTGATCTGCTGCAAAGCTTCGGCCAGCTTGGCATCAAGCGCATTGTCATCGGCGCTTGCCTCATACTTAAACTCAAAGACAAAAGTAATATTATGCCCAGGCAGATCGAACACACAATCAGCGCGGCCATTCAGGGACATGACCTCAGCGCGGGGCTTGAGATTTAAGCCAAACAAGAACAAGATCATAAGGCCCGCCACCCAAAACTCATTTTCAGGGCTGTGGCTATAGGGCAAGATGCCAATCGCTTCATTGATCGCAATGCGAATCTGTTCTGGGTCGATACTTGCCAGTGCTGCCAGCATCTTCGAGCTCGACTCGCTCGAGCAAAGATCA
The DNA here is from genome assembly GCA_944390115.1 of uncultured Anaerobiospirillum sp. GTDB lineage: Bacteria > Pseudomonadota > Gammaproteobacteria > Enterobacterales > Succinivibrionaceae > Anaerobiospirillum. The sequence continues at coordinate 117,097 of CALXOW010000001.1, read as the reverse complement.
TAGTTGAAATTGTAGAAATGGCGCACTAGCAAATTGGCAAAGGCCCAACGAATCTCCTGATTGGGGCAAGTAAGATGAGCCTTGCCACTAGGTCTAAATGGCTCGGCGAAAGTAAGATAGCCCGTCTGAAAGAGCAATGAGTAAGGATTAGCCTTCGGATTAATCAGAGAGGACTGCAGGAACTCTTTCCCGCCAATAACGATTTGGCCCAGCTCAGAAATGAGCTCATTGAGCTTAATCCGCTCTAAGACCAGCTTGAGCAGCTGCGGCAAACCTGCACCTTCCTCGGTGCTCCAGTAAGCGTCTAAGACAGACTCTTTGTTGGCAAAAAAGCGCAGCACGGACCAAGTTGAAAAGACCCGGTTTTGCTCCGAGCCATCGAAGGAATAGCTGTCATACCAAAAGGACATCTCATTGAGCAGACGCTCAATTTGCTTATCGCTTACAGCTTCGAGCGAGCAGCCATTTCTTACTGCGGCCGCATAGCGCAAGTACTCAGGAAAATAGTGTTCAAGCTCTGCACGCGTATAGCCACAGCATGCTGCAAACTCGCCATCATAGGACACATCGGTAAAGCTATTCCCCGCAGTACCCAAATCCAGATCTTGAAAGCGGGTGATGCCGGTAAAGAGGACACAACGAAATTTATCAGGATAATCCTTAACCGTGTTAAACAAACCGCACATGATAAGCTTGCATTCTTTGAGCTCTTGCTTTTGATCATAATGATAGATCAAAGGCGCATCGAACTCATCAACCAGCAGGACTAAGGGACGATTCATCTGATCCAGCATATAGCTAAACAGATCGTTAAAACGAAGCGGCTCAGAAACCACCATCGCAACCAGCTTCGAATTGATCTGCGCAGTTAGATCGATCTTTTGCTCATCGCAAAAATTAGCGACCGCACGCATCAAGTTCTGCTCGAACTGCGCTGCGGTATCGCAGTTTGAGTTCAGCCGGTGCAAATTAAGGCGCAACACCGGATAAGTTTCCTCATCCTGCCACAGCTGCTCAATAGCCAGTCCATGAAAAAGGGAAGGCTTGCCGTCAGCATCAGGTTTTACCCCATATCTGAACAGCGCTTCTAAGGTAGTAAGCAGCGTACTTTTGCCAAAACGGCGTGGACGGGTCAGGATTTGAGGAGAATCATTAACAGCGAGCTCATAAACATAGGCTGTCTTATCGACATAGACTTTGCCCCGGTTGATCAGCTGCGCAAAAGACTGACAACCAATTGGCAGCTTGGTTTTTAGCTCACTAAAACGCATATTGACCTCCCGTGCAACGGCATGCAAGGACACTCCGCAATCATCCCATCGCCCCGTATTTTATCACAGGTAGGCAGACCAAACTCCCCACCAAAACCCGATTAAATAGCGCTTTATCACTTAATATCCCCACACACGACCGTTGCAACTGTGCACCTCAGGTGCACTTGAAGGTTAACCCACGTGTTAACCAAGCACCACTCCCTATTCCCAAATTACGCCCGCTCGAGCGCGCTGCCACAACGCTTCCAGACTGTGCTTAAACGAAGCACAATTGGGCTGCCCATAGCCATGTCTTGAGGGACCGCAATGTAGCAGGGTTAGCGCGGGCTGCGCTAAAGCCTTAACTCAAGCTTCGAGCGCGCGCCCGACGCTAACCTACCTCAGGCACATTGCGTTCTCACCTACCTGCTCCGTGACGATCTGAAATAAGCTGCAAGCGTTATTTCATCGGGTTTTGTCTCTTCGTTTGCTCGTCGCGCCATTAACGACTTCCTACCGGCCACACTCCAAGCGCCCGCACCTGGTAACACTTGGCCCTAATCTTGCGCGTTCTGCCACTTTAGGGGATCTCACCCCACTTTAATTTTTTTATTTCGGACTAGGCCCTGCACTCGAAATCTTGGGGCTCTGTGGTCTGTTTTTTGTTTTGACCCCGCCTCACACTCGAAATCTTTGAGGCGTGGGCGTGCAGTAACGTATTTTTGTGGAGGCATGATGCGCACATCAGAGCTTGCTGTCCCTATTGTCCCTTGGGTAAACCGTCCCTTTGTCATGTGCATGGGGGCAAGTCCTGAGTGTTCCGCCTTAATCCTGCAAAGCGTCCGCAAGGGCTTTAATGTCTTATCACTGGGCTGGGATGCTTCGTGGTGCTTACGCGAGCTCTATGTTGACCCTAACTATGACGCATCGCTCCTCACTGCCGTGGAAATCACCCAAGAACAACTATCCGCCACTTTAGCCGAGCTTGATACCTGCACGTTAAGTAGTGGCGTGCCGGATGTGGGCGCGGCCGCTGGGCTGCACTGGGGCGCGGGTTTAGGTGCGTCGTCGGGGCAGCAAGCACGCATTCAGGCCTTGCTTGCACGCCTGTTACCATCTGATCTTGAGGTTAGGGGCAATCTCTTGATCTCGTGTCGAGTTGATATCCGTACTATCGACCTCTACGTGCGCACTTGCCAGGCTTTTGCGGTTAAGGCCCTACTCCCTGCCCCGATTGGCTATCTCATCAAGCACTTAGGTGAGGTCAATGACCGCTGCCAACTGCCTGGCATCTCCGAGCAATGTGCCCTTAACTTCACCGACAAAAAGCGGGTGCGTGACCTCTTGGTCGCAGCGGGCTGCAACGCGGCCCCGCAATTGTGGCTCAGTGAAGCCGAGCTCACCTTGTCCTGGGCTGAGATTGAAGCCAAGATTGCGTCCTTTGTCGCTACGCAGGGCTTTCCTTTGATTTGCAAGCCGCGCTTTGGCTCGGGCTCACGCATGGTGACCGTAGTCACCAATGAAACTGAGCTCAAGACTGCTCTGCTCGATATTGCTGAGCGTGTTGCATCTAAGGCGGCGCGCGGCGATATCTTCTGCTACGACATGTTAATCGAGAACTATATCGAGCATGACCTCGAAGTCAGCGGTAATGGCATCATCGTCGAAGGTAAGCTCATTGCCCCGTTCATCTTAACCAAGCTCGAGATGAGTCCGTGGCCGTATCGCCAAGAGCTGAGCTACAGCTCGCGCCTCTTGCCTCCGGCCCAGCGCGCCGCGATTATCTCTGAGTTAGAGCGCGTTGCGGCGGCCTTGGGCATCAATAACTCGGTCATCATGTCCGATATCGTGCTCTGTGGTGACCGCTCGAGCCTGACGCCTTATGTCGTCGATGTGGCTGGACGCCATACCGGTTACTTCCTCTATCGCACCTTTGCCTTAAGCCATGGTGATTTAATGCCGTACTTCTTTGACTATGTGGTCAATCATGAGAGCCACCCGACGGCGCCTGATTACTGGGAGCGAGTCAAGGAGCGCACTACCGCGCTGCAAGCTACGGCGCAAGGCGAGCACACCTTGGTCCAGCACTTCTATAATATCAAACCGGGCACGGTGCGCGGAGTACCTAATCGTGAGCACTTGTTAGGGCTAATTGCGCGGGCGCTGCCTCAGGACGATCCGTGCGCGCACTTAGGTTACTTCTCCTGCCATGTGCAGCTGGGAGCCCACTACACCCGCACTGAGCTTAATGATGGCGCAGTCACCCACTTAGGCTTTACCGTGCTCAAGGATATCCCTGAGCCAACCGCTCAAGCCATTATGGCGGACTTTATCAACGCCTTTGTGATTGAGCCTGATGCTTAGCGCACTACTGAGACCGATGCTTAGCGCGCTACTGAGCTTTGTAGCTTGATGTTTTGCGTGCTTTTAGGCTCGTTGCTGAGCGCGCTTTGGTGTTTGATGTTTTGCGAGCGACTGAGCTTAATCCCTAGCGTGGTGCGGTCTAATCAGCTAAGATCGCACCATGACTATCAATAATCCTAACCCCCTGCATATCGCCGCTGATGCGGCTGAGCTCTATCACCAGCAATACCAGCAGCTCGAATGGGCGCTTGCCACTTGTGAGCGCCCTGCATTCAAACAGTTCTGGGAGCTGCTGGGCGACCACCTTAGCGCACTGCTGCGCCGACCACTTGAGTCACCAGAGGTGCTAGCCCTTTTAGCACAGCACTGCGTGCTCTCGCCGGTGTTAAGTGCACTCTTCCCTAAGTGCCCTTGGAGTGAGCGCAATCTGCTGTCGTTCCTGCTCACCAATATGCTCGATCGCTTCACCACTATGACGGCCTATAAGCCGAGCCCAGAGCTGGCCCGCTTCTACCAAAACGCAGCGCTGCGTGTGGCCCGTTATACTACTGCAAGTGAGCGCCAAGCTGTCTTAGTGACCTTAAGCGAGCGCTTTTTCAAGCTCACCTACGACCAGTCAGAGCAATTGGGGCTGATCTACACGCCAGTTGAGGTAGTTGATTTCGTCAATCAGTCGGTCAATGACATCTTGGCCGCAGAGTTTGGCCTCAACCTCAGCAGCCCTGAGGTGGAGATCTCAGATCCCTTTACCGGAACCGGCGTCTTCATTTCTCGCTTGCTACAAAGTCCGGAGCTGATTACGCCGCGCGTGCTCAGTGCCAAGTTCCGTTCGTTGCTGCACGTGGCCGAAATTATGCCGCGCGCTTATTACCTGGCCGCTATTAACCTTGAGGCCAGCTATTACGAGCTCACCGGACGCTATGAACCTGCAAATTGTTTGATGCTATTAGATAGCCTCAAAGCCCCGCTTAACGCCAGTCCGCGCGCGCTACCAGTCATCCTCGGCAATCCGCCGTATTGTGCTGAGAGTTCGGGCTATCCGGAACTGGAAGCGCGCGTGGCTGCCACCTATGGCAGCACCCAGAAAGGCCTGAACAACACCTTCATCAAGGCCTTGCGCTGGGCCTCGGATTGCTTAGGCTCACGCGGCGTGATTGGCTGGATTTCATACTCTAGCTGGCTTGATGCCCCCTATGCCCAAGGCCTGCGCCATTGTCTGTGCCAGGAATTTAGCTCAATCTACATCTACCACCTACGTGGGAACAGCCGCCTCTTAGGGGATTTGCGCCGCAAAGAAGGGGGCAATATTTTCGATGAGGCCAGCCGCACTCCAGTTGCAGTCACGATCTTAGTCAAAAATCCTGCGGCACAGACCTCAGGTCAGATGTCACAGACCTCAGGTAAGACGGCACAGGGCTCAGGCCAGATTTACTTTGCCGAGGTCGGGGATTATCTCACGCGCGAGCAAAAACTCGCCCACCTGCAAACTTTAGGCTCCCTGCTCAAGGCGCCGTTAACTCAGCTGGTTCCAGATAGCCATGATGATTGGCTCAATCAGCGCCGCTCAGATTTTGCGCACTTCCTCCCAGTGGCACACAAAAAGAGCGCACAAAGTGACGACCCGTTTGCTCTGTACACCACCAGCTCCTTTGGCGTGCACACAACGCGTGATGCTTGGTCCTTTAATGCTAACAAGGACACCTTGGTGGCCAACTTCACCCGCTGCATTGCCTACTACAACGCGCAAGTTGAAGCCGCGCAGCGTTTAGGCGCCCAATTCAAACTCGGTGAGGATAAGCAGCAGATCTCGTGGGATCGCGCCCAAAAGCTCCATCTCAAGCAAGGCAAGCGCTATGGCCCGGTTAAGCCTGAGCTGATCGTGACCGCGCTCTATCGCCCCTTCGTCAAGGAGTTTCTATACTACGACCGTGCCTGGATTAACTGCGTTTACCAAATGCCGCAGCTGTTCCCATATGAGGGAGCGTCTAACTTAGTTATCGCTCTTACTGGCTCAGGTTCGCCAGAGTTTAACTGCCTGATGACCAACTTGCCTCTGAGCTTGAGTTGCCTCAAAGGCCAATGCCTACCGCGCTACTTCTATCGCCCAGATCCCAACGCGCCGCACGGCTATGTTCGTAGTGATGCCATCAGCGTCGAGGCCCTTAACCACTTTAAGGCCGCCTATCCTGAACACGCCGCTGCCATCGATGCTGATGCCATGTTCTATTACACCTATGGTCTGCTGCATAGTCCGGACTATCGCCGCACCTACGACTCCAATCTGCAAAAGGAACTGCCTCGGATTCCTCGGGTGGCCACTTACGCCGATTTTCAGGCCTTTACTGATGCCGGTCGAGCTTTGGCCCGCTTGCATGTGGACTATGAGACGGTTCAGCCTTACTCAGGCTGCACGATCACCTACACTCCCGGCCGCGCGGTAGATTACCACGTGTCTACCCTCAGCTACGGCTTAATTGCAGGCAAGAAAGGCAACGCGGCCAAGGACAAGAGCACCATCATCTACAACGACACCATCACTATCAGCAACATTCCGCTCGCGGCGCAAGCCTACCAGCTCAATCGTCGCTCTGCCCTTGATTGGGTGGTCGAGCGCTGTGGCGTGATGGTCGATAAGGAATCCCAGATCGTCAATGATTACAACGACTACGCCGTAGCCTGTGGTAACCCGCGCTATATCTTAGAGCTCATCTTGCGCATCATCACCGTGTCGCAAGCAACCAATGAGATTGTCGCGCATCTGCCAACGCTCACTATCCATCCTTTAGACCAAGAGACAGATTAGCCCCGCCGGAGCTAATAAGTGCGACTCTATAGGGGTGGCTCCACCTAATGGAACCACCTCGCAAGGGGTTTCCAACGGACGGATTTATCTGTTCTTGATCATTGGCGGCGCCGCTCCCAACGTCAGGGCTATGGCGCCCAACTGTAGCCGTAAACCGGCGCGGCTGTCCCTAACGCAGCTGCGCCTATGAAACAGCGTCGCACCAGAGCAGCGCCCGCACCTAAAACTTGCTAAAATGAAGCCCGCATTGATGGCATTGCGCAGGTTAATCGCAACGGACCGAGATTAAGCTCAGAGCTTAATCTTAGGTCATCCCAACAATGCAACTGCCGCTCTGCGGCAAGGACCAAACAATGGCTCAAATCGAGGTAAGCTTTAAGCTCACAGCTACCGACTATGCTCGGATGGAGCAAGTCTGCGCTGAGCGCGGACTTTCAATGAGTGAGGCCTTTACCCTGTTTGCTAAAAAGGTCGGTCGTGAGGGCCGCATTCCTTTTGCGGTCGCGCTCGATCCCTTTTACTCGGAGCACAACCTTAATTATCTGCGCCGTCTCAAGGAAAAGATCGAGGCCGGTCAAGCACACTTTGCTCAGCACGACCTCATCAAGGTGTAAGCGCTGCGCACTTTAGTGGCGCTAAACGACAACGCCCATGGGGGCAAGGTTTTGAGCCTTGCCCCCATGGGCGCTCAATTTTTAGGAACTTTTAGGCTTAGTTCCAACCGGTAGCCTCACGCAGGCCATCGGCGATGTCGGCAGCGGTTGGAACCACCGTGACACCAGCCGCACGTAAGGCTTGCTGCTTGGCAGCCGCCGTGCCTTGACCACCGGAGATAATGGCACCGGCGTGGCCCATACGCTGGCCCTTAGGGGCCGAGGCACCTGCAATGTAGGAGACCACTGGCTTGGTCATATTCTCCTTGATCCAAGCGGCGGCCTCCTGCTCGGAGGTACCGCCGATCTCACCGACCATAACTACGGCTTCGGTCTGTGGATCTTCCTCAAAGAGCTTTAACATATCGACGAAGTTGGAGCCTTGGACGGGATCACCGCCAATGCCGACACAGGTCGACTGGCCAAAACCAGCATCGGTGGTCTGCTTGACTGCCTCGTAGGTTAAGGTACCCGAGCGCGAAACAATACCGACCTTGCCCTTGGAGTGAATCGAGCCAGGCATAATACCGACCTTGCACTCACCTGGGGTCACGACGCCTGGGCAATTAGGACCAATCAACATCGAGTGCGACTCACGCAGACGTGCCTTGACGCGCAGCATGTCCATCACTGGAATGCCCTCGGTGATGCAGACGATCAGCTCTAAGCCTGCATCGATCGCCTCAAAGATCGAGTCGGCGGCAAATGGAGGCGGCACGAAGATCATCGAGCAGGTAGCGTGCGTGACGTCAACGGCCTCACGGACGGTATTGAACACCGGCAAGCCTAAGTGAGTGGAACCACCACGACCTGGGGTGACACCGCCTACCAGCTTGGTGTCGTAGTAAGCCAAGCATTGCTCAGAGTGTACCGTACCCTGCGAGCCCGTGATGCCTTGGCAGATAATCTTGGTATCTTTGTTAATCAAAATGCTCATTGCAACAACCAATTCGTAGTTTTAAGCCAAGGCCCACTAAGCCGAAGCCTTTTGGACCGCTAATAAGGCGGCCTCACGTAAGCCGTGAGCTGCCGTAATATCAAGGCCACTGTCGTGAAGGATGCGGGCACCATCTTGGGCGTGGTTGCCTTCTAAGCGCACCACAACCGGGACCTTGGTGCCGACATCGTGGACCGCACCTAAGATACCTTCGGCAATCAGGTCGCAGCGTACGATACCGCCGAAGATGTTGACCAAGATACACTTAACATTAGGGTCCTCTAAGATAATCTTAAAGGCCTCCATGACGCGCTCCTTGGTCGCAGTACCACCGACATCGAGGAAGTTGGCAGGTTCACCGCCCGAAGCCTTGATGATGTCCATCGTGCCCATGGCCAGGCCTGCACCATTAACCAGGCAACCGATCGTGCCATTTAACGGTACATAGGAGAAGTTTGAGGCCACGGCACGAGCAATACGTGGATCTTCTTGCGATGGGTCGTCGAGCTCGACTAAATCAGGGTGACGATACAAAGCGTAAGAATCAAGATTGATCTTGGCATCAAGGCACAAGAGCGAGCCTTCCGTGGTTACTGCCAGCGGATTGATCTCAACTAAGGACAAATCCTTTTCGATAAAGCAGCGCGCAATACCCATGAAGATCTTGGCAAACTCATTGACCTGCTTGCCCTTAAGACCTAATTGGTAGGCCAGAGCACGGCCTTGATAAGGCTGAGGGCCGGTCAACATATCGATGTTGCACTTTAAGATCTTGGAGCTGTCCTTGGCTGCCAGCTCTTCGATCGACATACCACCAGCTTCACTGGCCATGATCACCAAATTAGAGCTGGTGCGATCGATGGTGGCACCGACGTAGAGTTCACGGACCGACTCAGTGGCACGCTCAATCAAGATACGCGAGACCAGCTTGCCCTCAGGACCAGTTTGCCCCGTGACCAGGCGCGAACCCAGCCACTTAGCGGCAAAAGCTTCGGCTTCGGCCGGGCTTTGCACGACCGCAACACCGCCTGCTTTACCACGGGCACCAGCGTGTACTTGGCACTTGCACACAAATGGGCCTGGGGCCAATTCATAGGCAAATTTACCGATGCCTAAAGCTTTGGTGCTGACGCGAAAATCGCCAATTGGTAAGCCATAAGCGCGAAGCAGCTCTTTGGACTGGTATTCGTGAAGATGCATAAACCTTCCCTTCAATCTGGCAAGTTAGCCCTAACAAACTAAGGCCCACATTATAGTGAGATGAGGGGACAAACTTAAGCAAAACGTGCCCCAGGCTCTATTTGCACCACAACAAAGCACACAACCAGAACGCAACCTCTTCGCGCACCATTTTAGTGCTGTACTCGCACCGAGCACCATGTAATGGGGCGTGTCGTCACGCGCAATCTGCGCTAAACTTACGCCCGAAATTTAAATCAAGTTTTCATGCAGTTTAAGGTGGTGTCATGGCAGCAAACGTCAATCAGGAATCAGTATTAGCAGCCAGCGTAGCGATGACCAGCTATCGCTTGGAAAGTCATGACCAGCTGTCACCAGCGGCACCGGGCAAAGTCATGATCTTAGGCGGCTCTTTTGTTGATAAGACCTTAAGCCTGACCAGGATGCCTCCGGTCGGTGGCGACTCCTACGCTAAGGAACTACACAATGGCGTAGGCGGCTGTGCGCTCAATGTCGCACATATCCTGCGCCAACTTGAGCTGCCTCATGCCATCAAGGTACCAATTGGCGTGGGCCTTAACGCCGCCTTTATCGAAGCCCAACTCAAAGCCGACGGCTACCAAGACGAAGACTTCATCAAGCCTTACGAGTACGGCGATCCCAAGACCCAAGACTGCGGCGTGTGCAATTGCTTTGTCGATGCCGCCGGTGAGCGCACCTTTATTGTGGTACCGGGCATTGAGAATCATATCGAGCCAGGCTGGCTCAAGGACGCGCCGATCGAAGAGTGTGACCTCATCTACCTATCAGGCTTTGACTTGACCGAAAACAATGGCATGGTCTATCTCGAGGAAATCGCAGCCCGCAAGCGCCCTGATTGCGCTGTGTACTTTGATGCCGGTGCCCGCGTCGACTTTATCACCTATGAGGCGCGCGCCCTCCTCTACAAGCTCAAGCCAATTTTGCACCTCAACCTGTTAGAGCTGGAGCTCTTAACGGGCACCAAGCATCTGGTCAAAGGCATGGCTGAGCTCACCTCCAAGACCCCGTGCCCAGTGATTTTAACCCTCGCCCACCATGGCTGCCTCTTAGGCCAGCGCCTAGGCCACACTGCTCATGTCACCGCACGCCGCAGCGCCGGAGCCCTCCCATCATTTAATAGCACTAAGACGCCAAGCGAGAACACTATTGTGCCGAAGTCGGCAGCCAGTAGCGTCTTTTATCAAGCGATCGCCCAAGCCCCATCGCTGGGCTTTACCCTCAAGCACTACCCAACTATTCCGCAGAAAGTGCTCGATGCCACCGGTGCCGGAGATGCTCACAGCGCCGGCATCATTGCCGCCTTGATCCAAGGGCAAACCATTGATGAAGGCATCATCTTTGGCAGCAAGCTGGCATCTAAGGTCGTAGGCCAGATCGGCGCCCGCCTCACCATCTAAAGCCAACCCCAGACTTCCCGCGCCTGCCCGTAACCAGACTTATCCTGATTACAGGGCAGGCCTTGCGCCCCAGACATTTCTCAAATTGGCAACGACCAATGTCGTCTAATGCATGATGTAATAGCCGCTAACAACGACAATGAGCAACTCAAGAAATAACACAATGGCCGGAATGTACTCGTCCATCAAATCCTCCCCGATACTTGCACATTGGTTCAATGCCAGCCAGACCACGCCGTTCTGACCTGAGTCAGAGCACTTCTGGTCTCAAAGGCTTAGGTCACTCTCACCACCCATTACCAGCGCCCGCACCGAACTCCAAGCCACCTGACCTCAGATCGAGGCAAAACCAGCACTAAGGCCTATTTCTGCTTTAATGATTGGGACAGGGAACGATCTACATGCGGTAGAGGTAGATCGCAGCGCCCACCAGCATCACCGTCGCAATTCCAAGATAAATCGTGTAAAGAGTTTCACCCGTCACGATGCTTTCCTCAATGAGCGTTTTTGGCCTCAACCAAGCGCTGCTCTCTTCGCACCGGGTTAACTTATCATCACCGGCGTCCGCACCGAACTTCAAGCCACCTGGCCTCATATTGAGCCAAAACAGCGCTAAGGTGCGTACCTGCTTAATGGTTAACCTTGAATACTAGTTACATGTAATTAAGATAGATCGCTGCACCAAGCAATATAGTCACCAGTATTGCCATATAAACCATGTAAAGTGTTTCACCTGTCATGATGCCTTCCTCAATGAGCACTTTTGACCGCAACCAAGCGCGCCGCGCTTTAGGTTAAAAGTAGTATCACTGTTTTATGTGTACAATTATATGCAAATTCTACCTTTGGGGCAAAAGAAAGCGCGGCAGTGAAATGAGATGGGAACTTACTTCACTGCCGCGCTGTCATAATGGCTAGCTTTGGTTTAGCCCAACGCTCGCCTAATCCTGCTAATGGCCCTCGGCTTTACGGCGCCGGGCATAGGGAACGACCAGCCACAAGGCCAGAATGTAGGCGACACTATAGCCACAGAAGATCATGCACAGCCCCGCTACTCCCAGGCTCTGAGGATAAAAGCAGGAAAAGATGAAGAGCACCGCCGTGATGAGCCAGACCACACCGATATGTGAGGGCGAGGTCAAAAAGCGCTCCCACGCTGTTTTCGGGCGCAATCCCCGGCCAATCATCTGGCCAGCCACATAGGCACGAGCTCCACCAATCGGCAGGCCTAGAGCGAACAGCAGCAGCATTTGCCAGGCGCAAGTTAAAGGATTTGCCACCAGGGGCGCAATTTGCTCAGGTGGCAAGGCCAGATCGCTGCCAATAGTTACTAAGAGCTGCTGAGCAAAGGACTCTAAGATGCACGGCTCCGGCTCGTGGGTAAGGCGCTCTTTGAGGCAAAGAAATAAAAGCAGGAAGCTCAGCAGAGCCATTAAGATGCCTTGACCAATGCCCTCAACTGCCGCGCTGATCTCTTCGCGCCGGGTTAACTTGTCATTATCGTCGTCACTCATGACGACCTCCTTGACCCTGAATCCAAACAAAACAAAGCGAGGCTGCACCAAAGCCCCCTGGCTCAAGCACAACCTCGCTTCAAAACCTGTCCATGCCCATTGCTCCTAACTTTCGGAAGCATTACAACCTCCGAGAATCAGAGACACCGTTGGTTAATGGTTCATGTAATAATGAAAGCCAATAACGGCAAGCATGGCAAAAATAAAATAAAGTGAAGGAATAAGAGCTTCCATTGAAATCAACCCCCAAAGTTACTTGTTGGACTGAGTTTGGTTAACGACGACAACCGGCTGCGTTTTGGTAATTTGTTCGCAATGACGGCTTAATTCAGCCGAGTTATGAGCGATCTCAGCCTGAGCACCAGCAATGTCCTGCAGCGCACCAGCACAGTTGCGCAGTGAGCACTCAATTGACTGCTCACGTTGTTCTTGAGCCTGTTCTGCTGCATTGGCTGCAGTTTCACTCCGTACCTTGCGCTTAAGCTCACGAGCAATTGGTAGCAGAGACCACAGAAAAGTCAATAACGACAATACAGATAGCCCCCAGTAAGCATACCAGGGCGTCGTATCATAGGTCGCTTCTAAAGCTGCTGAAGTTGCATGCCAGTTCAGAGTTAATAAGACAACGGCTAGTGGCTTCGCCGTTTCGGCCTTAGCATGAAGAGCAGAGTTCTCGTCCTTCATCATTCACTCCAATTGTTGCACAGTTCAGGTTCGCGCTCAATGGCTTAAAGCCAAGGATTTGAGCCCTTCACCGGTTTGCCCGGCCGTGGCGCCATTAGGCGGATGAGTGAGAAAGGCAATCTGCGCCGCTGACGGCGCCCGCCCGTAAGTTGTTGCCGTGTTCACGAGGAACTCCTTATCTTCTGTTTGTGACACTTGGTAGCGCGCGTCAAGCTCATCACCTGGTTGCGCTAACACCTGACTCTCATGGTAGAAGCTTGAACTGAAAAATTTCAAAAACGACCGTTCAATACCGCCCAAACCGGCATTTTTGAAGATTATTAAACTATTCATACCAATCAAATACAATTACTATCTCAAACCCCAAAACACCCATCCAAGCCTGATTTCACCTAGGCTTTTGCGTTTTTAGCTCCCAGATCACTGTTACGTGCCCTCAGATCACGCTATTTTTCATAGATACAGAGACTTGCACGTAAGAGGAAGGTAAAAGTTGGACTACGCCGCTCTGCACCAGTACCTACTCTGGAGGTTGCAAGACCGAGTTCTTGCGGCAACGCCCTTGTTTGACGTGGACTTTAGCTTCTCCTCGGCGTATCCAAGGGGGAGCTTGGCTCAAGATAGGGTGGTTAGCGCTCCTGTCTGGGGGTACGCGCGGCGTTTTAGTGCTGGTTTTGGGGTGCGTTATTTGCCCTCACTGGTGGGCGGGCCTATCTTGATAGGGGTGTGATCGGGCCAATTTGGGGCACAATTGCGAATAGATCGCACCTTGAGGCTGATCCGTGCAGGCTTTTGGGGCAAGGGACGGCTTGCCTTACTTGTTTGTGGCTATAATGGTGCACGGTTTGACCCTGAGGGGTTTGACTTTACTTGTTTTCTTTTCCTATTGGGCAGCCAATGCAAAGAGCAGAGCCTAAGTTTGGTTTGGGCGTTAGTTCTTTGATCGGCCTTGGCCTGCCATCGTGGAGTACTCTAATGAGCAACAGTAATGATCAGAGCAAAAAGCGTTTGAGAATCGCAATGCAGAAGTCCGGTCGCTTAACCGACGAGACGGAGCGCTTGTTTAAGAGCTGCGGTATCAAAATCAACGAGAACCGTGATCATCTCCTCGCTCATGCCGAGAACATGCCGATTGATATCTTGCGTGTCCGCGATGACGATATCCCAGGTCTGGTGATGGACCATGTGGTCGACTGGGGTATCGTGGGCCAAAACGTGCTCGAAGAAACCCAGATGCAGCGCGCCTTAGACGGCCAACCAACCGGGTTTAACGAGGTGTGCAAGCTCAACTTCGGTGATTGCCGCTTAGCGATCGCCATCCCACAAGAGCAAGAGTGGCACTCCCTTAAGGACCTTGAGGGTAAGAAGATCGCCACAACCTATCCTCATTTATTACGCCGCGCCATGAGCGCCGCAGGCGTCAACTATAAGAGCGTGCTCTTAACCGGTTCGGTCGAGGTCGCCCCACGCGCCGAGCTGGCCGACGCTATCTGCGACTTGGTGTGCACCGGTGCTACCTTACAAGCTAACGGCTTAAAGGAAGTTGAGACCATCTACGAGTCCCAGGCCGTCATCATTGCCCGTGACCAAGAGCTCTTCCCAGAGAAGAAGGCCTTAGCCGATAAGATCTTGACCCGCTTACGTGGTGTCATGACCGCTAAGGAATCCAAGTACATCATGATGAACGCCCCTCGCGCCAAGCTTGCGGAAATCACCGCCCTGCTCCCTGGCGCCGAGGCCCCAACCATCATGCAGCTTGAGGGCGAGCCGGAGCGCGTCGCCCTGCACGTAGTATCGCGTGAAAAGCTCTTCTGGGAAACGATGGAGAGCTTAAAGGATTTAGGTGCAACTTCTATTCTGGTTGTACCAATTGAGAAGATGTTAGACTAACTTTCATCTTTTATCTCCATTCTCTACGCGTGGAACTTAGTGAGCCGAGCTTACTAGGTTCCGCGTCGTTTTTGCTAAAAACGTTAGCTTGCCTGACTGGTAGCCTCTACTGGGTGGCGGCTTATTGTGACTAGTAGCCTGCCCTGTGGTGGCTTGCCATAACTAGTGGCCTCTACTATGTGGTTGCGTGCTGGGACTGTGCGGCCTTAGTTAACGTTTTAGCTTGTGCTACAGGTTCTCGTTCATGGAAATCAATGTTTTTGCTGAGCTCAGTGCTGCTGAGCAAGAAGCACTGTTAGAGCGTCCGGCTCACAGCTCGCAAGATGAAGTGCAACGCGCGGTCAGCGCGATCTTAGCTGACGTACGCGCTCGGGGTGATGCCGCCGTTAAGGAATACGCCGCACGCTTTGATAAGTGCCCAGAAGATAAGATTGTGGTCAGTGCTGAGGAAATTGCCGCAGCCTGTGTTCGTGTTGAGCCTGGGTTAAAGGCGGCGATCGACCAGGCCTACGCCAATATCAAGAAGTTCCACGCCGCCCAAGAGCCAAGCCATGTCACGGTTGAGACCGTGCCGGGCATTACCTGCCAGACCGCGACTCACCCGATTGAAAAGGTTGGCCTCTATGTGCCAGGCGGCTCAGCTCCGCTCGTCTCGACTGCTATGATGTTAGGTGTACCAGCCCAGATCGCAGGCTGCGCTGAGGTGGTCTTATGCTCGCCATATCCGATGAGCGATGCCATCATCTACGCTGCCACCAAGTGCGGTATCACCAAGCTGTTCCGCTTAGGCGGTGCCCATGCCGTCGCTGCTATGGCTTACGGCACCGAGACTATGCCTAAGGTTTATAAGATCTTTGGCCCCGGCAACCAATTCGTCACTATGGCTAAGCGCTTGGTCGCCGACGATCCTCAGGGTGCGGCGATCGATATGCCGGCCGGCCCATCTGAGGTCTTAGTTATTGCCGATCAGGATGCTGATCCTGATTTTGTCGCTGCCGATCTGCTCTCTCAAGCCGAGCACGGCCCAGATAGCCAAGTGATCTTGGTCTCTGACTCAAAGTCACTGCTTGAGGCGGCCGATACTGCCCTGCAAGCGCAGCTCGCGGTCTTACCACGTAAGGACATCGCCGCAAAGGCCTTAAGCAAGAGCCGCTTTATTTTATGCAAGAGCATGGATGAGTGTGTCGCGATCTCCAATCGCTACGCCCCAGAGCACTTGATTGTCCAGGTGCAAGATCCACACTCCTTGGTACCACGCTTATCCAATGCGGGCTCCATCTTCTTAGGTGCGCTCACCTGCGAGTCGATGGGTGATTATGCCTCGGGCACCAATCACACCCTGCCAACCTATGGCTATGCTAAGACCGCTTCGGCCTTAGGTACCGACGACTTCCGCCGCCGCTACACTATCTCGTACGCTACGGCAGCGGGCTTGCGCGCCATCGGCACTACGGTTGAGACTTTGGCCACGGCTGAAGGCCTCGATGCCCACCGTAATGCCGTTACCATCCGTTTAAATAAGATTGGCCGTTAAACGCCGTTCCTGATTTTTGAGATTATTGGTTTTTTGCTATGACCGATTTAACTAAGCTTGCCTGTAAGCACGTTCAAGAGCTGGAGCCTTACCAGAGTGCCCGTCGTATCGGCGGCCACGGCCACACCTTCTTAAATGCCAATGAGGCTCCTAAGTCGGAGTTCTACATCTTCAACTCCACCACTTTAAACCGCTACCCTGATTGCCAGCCGTTTGAAGTGGTTCAGGCGATGGCCGACTATGTAGGCCTGCGCCGCGATCAAGTCTTGGTCACCCGTGGCTCAGATGAGGCGATCGGCCTTATCATCCGCACCTTCTGCGAGGTCGGAGAAGGCATCGTGGTCGCTCCACCTACCTATGGCATGTACGAGATTGCCGCCACCACCAATCGCGCTCAGACCTTCTACGCTACGCGCAAGCCTGGCTTTGTCCTCGACTATGAAGTCATCGCCACGGCTCTGAAGGCTGCTCCCTTTAAGGTTAAGGCCGTCTTTATCGACAGCCCAGCTAACCCATTAGGCCAATTATTTGATCACGCTGAGTTAAAGCGCCTGCTCACGGACTTTCCTGAGGTGCTCTTTGTCATGGATGAGGCTTATATCGAGTTTAAGCCGGAGGCCACCACGGTCGGTCTAATTAACGACTATCCAAACCTCATCGTCACCCGCACTCTCTCTAAGGCCTTTGCTTTAGCGGGCATTCGTTGCGGTTTTGCTCTGGCCCACCCAGATATCATCGCCTTAATGACCAAGGTCATCGACCCATATCCAATTCCAGATCCAGTCGCTCAGATCGCCAAGCAAGCGTTGGCCCGTGGCGGCATTGAGCTGATGCATGAGCGCGTTGCGAAGACCGTAGAGCTGCGCGCTAAGTTCGAGCACAGCTTGCAAGATCTCATGACTGGGGCTAATCCTTTAGTTAAGCGCATCTACCCATCGTGCGCCAACTACGTCTTAATCGAGTTCAACGATGGCCCTAAGGTCTTTAATGCTATGGTGCAAAAGGGCATTATCCTGCGCTCCTTTGAGACTAAGCCGGGCCTTAAGAACTGCATTCGCGTTTCCATCGGCACTCCAGAGGAGTTAGACGAGGTAATGCGCACCTTAACCTCCTTGGTCGAGTAAGAGGCGTACCGTGAAGAAATACCTCTTTATCGACCGCGATGGCACCTTGGTCTATGAGCCTGAAGACTTCCAAGTCGATGCCTTAGATAAGGTCAAGTTCTTACCGCACGTCATTCCGGCCTTGCTGCGCCTGCAAGAAGCAGGTTATAGCTTGGTCATGGTCTCCAATCAAGATGGTCTGGGCACCGAGTCTTTTCCTCTTGAGACCTTTACTCCGGCCCATGAGCTCATTCTCAATACCTTGGAGTCGCAAGGTATTAACTTTGAGCAGGTATTAATCTGCCCGCACAAGCCTGAGGACAATTGCGACTGCCGCAAGCCTAAGCTTGGTTTAGTTCAGGCCTACTTAAACGATGACAGCTGGGATCGCGCCACTTCCTACTTCATCGGCGATCGTCCTACCGATTTAGCAATGGCCGCCGCCATGGGCATCAAGGGCCTCAAGGTCGGTGACTTTGCCCGTGATGACTCCAGTGACGAGGTTCCAGCCCTGACCTGGGATGAGATTGTCGCCACCATCTTAAATGTGGGTCCTGTACGCTCTCAGCATGTGCGCACCGCCCATGTGGTGCGCACTACCCGCGAGACCAAGATTGACTTAACGGTCGATCTCGACCACAGTGGTCACAGCAGCATCGCCACCGGCATTGGCTTTTTTGACCACATGCTCGACCAAATCGCCACCCACGGCAACTTTAACCTGACGGTTAAGGTCGAGGGTGATCTCGAGGTTGATGGCCACCATACCATTGAGGACACTGGCATTGCCTTAGGCACGGCGCTCAAGGAGGCCTTAGGCGATAAGCGCGGTATCGGCCGCTTTGGCTTTGTGGTCCCAATGGATGAGGTTATGGCTCAGGTTTTTGCTGCCAGCAAGGACCAAATGCTGGCCATTGGCGCCGATACCAAGGTCAGACCTGAAGCCGCAGAAGATAGCGAGGCTCACAATATCACGGTGGCGCTTGATATCTCGGGTCGTCCACACTGCGAATTTGAGCTTGATGCTGACTTTACCCGTGAGGACATCAACGGCTTTGAGACCCAAATGGTCAGCCACTTCTTTGAGTCCTTAGCCGTCGCTATGGGCTTGACCTTACATATGAAGGTCACAAAGGGCAATGCGCATCATCAAGTCGAAGCTCTGTTCAAGGCCTTTGGCCGCGCCCTACGCCCGGCGATCAAGGTCGTGGGCACGGAATTGCCTTCAAGCAAGGGCACCTTATAACCACTAAAGGCAGCGCCTAGGAGATCGTATGCGCGTTGGAATAGTTAACACCAAGTCGGCTAACTTTAACTCGGTGCTGCAGGCCTTAAAGCGCCAAGGCCTCAGTGAGGTGGTCATAAGCGACGAAGTTGCCCCCCTGCGCCAGTGTGACAAGATCATTATGCCGGGCGTGGGTTCGGCTAGTGCCGTGATGGCAGGCTTGTTGGGCTGCACCTTAGAGCAAGTCCCAGCACTGTGCCAAGATGAGTCGGCGGCCTCAAGTGAGCTCATGGACTTTATCCATCAGTGTCAGCGCCCGCTCCTAGGTATTTGCCTGGGCATGCAGGTGCAAGCTCAAAGCTCCACGGAGGTGCCGCTGGGTAGTAGCCTTGCTCACATTAAGACCTTGGGTCTGGTCCCAGGTCAGGTGCACCGCTTAAATTGCGGCACCTTGCCACTGCCGCATATGGGCTGGAACACCATTGTCCATAATGGCCATCCGCTCTTTGCGGGGCTCCCTGATGGTAAGGATGGGCACGGGGCTTTCGTGTACTTTGTCCACAGCTACTGCTTAGATGTCGGCCCGAACACGATCGCTACCTGCACCTATGGTCAGGACTTTAGTGCCGCGATCGCACGCGATAACTTCATGGGCGTCCAATTCCACCCTGAGAAGTCTGGAGCTGTGGGCGCGCAAATCTTACACAACTTCTTAGAGCTCTAAGGAGAGATCATGCTCATTCCTGCTTTAGATCTCATTGATGGTCAGATTGTGCGCCTCAAGCAAGGTGACTTTGACCAAAAGACGGTCTTTGCCTTAGATCCTGTGGCCAAGGTCAAGGAATACGCTGCGCAATGTGCGGCCCTGATTCATCTGGTGGATCTGGACGGCGCCAAAGACCCGAAAGCGCGCCAATTAGGCCTGATTGCGAATCTGGTAGCGGCCAGTCCTTGTCCGATTCAAACCGGCGGTGGCATTCGCACTTATGAGGACGTTGCTGAGCTCTTGGACTTAGGCGTCAAGCGCGTGGTGGTGGGCTCGGCCGCGATCAAGAACCCAGAGCTGGGGCTTAAGCTGCTAACCGAGTTTGGCCCTGAGGCCATTACTCTAGCCTTAGATGTCAAATTGATCGACGGCGTCCCGATGGTCGCAACTCATGGCTGGCTTAAGGTCAGTGAGGCCAGCGTCTATAACCTGTTAGCGCAGTTTAGCAAGGCGGGTCTCAAGCACGTGCTTATCACCGATATCGCCAAGGATGGCATGATGCAAGGCCCAAACACCGAGCTTTATGCCCAGATCACTGAGCGTTATCCTAAGCTTGATATTATCGCCTCGGGCGGTATCTCAAGCCTTAATGACCTTAAGGCCTTACGCGCGATCAAGATGAAGAGCGCGGTCTTAGGTAAGTCCCTGTTAACCGGGGCTTTTACCTTCCCTGAGGCCTTAGCCTTATGGCCTAACGACTAAGGAGCGCCCATGTTAGCCAAAAGAATTATTCCGTGCCTGGACGTGCGCGATGGTGTAGTGGTCAAAGGCGTCCAATTTAAGAACCATGAGGTGGTCGGCTCAATTGTTGACCTGGCCCAGCGCTATGCCGACGAAGGCGCTGATGAGCTGGTGTTCTACGACATCACCGCTTCGGCCCACGGCAACAAGGTCGATAAGTCTTGGGTGGCCAAGATCGCCGAAGTCATCAACATCCCTTTTGCGGTGGCAGGTGGCATTCGTAGTATCGAGCAAGCCCAAGAAATCTTAGCCTATGGCGCCGACAAGATTTCGATCAACAGCCCAGCCCTGTCTGACCCTGAGCTCATCACGCGGCTCTCCGACCGCTTTGGCGTGCAATGTGTGGTTGTAGGCATCGATAGCTTCTACGACGCAGAATCGGGTGAGTACTTAGTCAAGCAATTCACCGGTGACGTTAATACCACCAAGACCACCCATTGGCGGACCCTTGATTGGGTCGAAGAAGTGCAGCGCCGGGGTGCTGGTGAAATCGTGCTCAATATGATGAACCAAGACGGCATGAAGAATGGCTACGATATCAAGCAGCTACAAGCCGTCCAAGAGCGCTGCCACATTCCGCTTATCGCCTCAGGCGGCGCGGGCACCATGGAGCACTTTGCCCAGGCTTTTAAGGAGGCTGATGTCTCCGGCGCCTTAGCAGCCTCAGTGTTCCACAAGAATTTAATTAACATCGCTGAGCTCAAGTCATACCTCAGCGCACAAGGAGTGATTTGTCGTGCTTGAATATCGTCACGGCTTTGAGAAGATCGAGGAACTCGACTTCCAAAAAGGTAACGGTTTAATCCCAGCCATTGTCCAGAATGCCCAAGATGGCCAAGTCCTGATGCTGGGCTACATGAACCAAGAGGCCTTAGAGAAGACCTTAGAGACCAAGTTAGTCACCTTTTACTCGCGTGACCGCCAGAAGCTCTGGACCAAGGGCGAGGAAAGTGGCAACTTCCTGCACCTACGCGGCGTAACCACCGACTGCGACAAGGACTCGCTCCTCATTTTAGCGCGCCCTGACGGCCCAACCTGCCACAAGGGCACCAAGAGCTGCTTTGATGAGAGCCCAATGGCCGACGCTACGGTCAAGTACATCGCCGCCAAAAATGGCCTCATCTAAGCCCAAAGGTTTTGCTCTAAGCCTTAAAAGGCCAGTTCTAATCTGACACCAGTACTGGTATCAAACCTAGGCGTCAGTCTCCGTAAGGGGACTGACGCCTTGTTAGCTCAACCTTCACTTGGCCCGCCGCCTCAAGCAGAATCTTTCTTACCCCCAAAACACCCGAACTTTGAGGCCTTGCGGGAGTTCATCAAGGAACACTTTGCTATCGAAAAAGAGGTCATTGCCGCGCTGCGTCAAGGGCGCTATGCTCCAACCCACAGCCTGGCTTGGGCCCCAAGTTATGATGAGCATTGTGGTGAACTCGATCCCTTAACCTTGCTTCATGCCTGTGGCTATATCATACGCACCGGGATAGAGCCTAAATCACGCCGCGCTGCGGCCCGCATCCGCTATGGCTTTGCCACCAGTGAGGTGGCCGATGAACTCGATTGCTATCGCGAGCACGATTGCTATGGCAATTAAGACGCGCAGCGCGCTGGTGCACTTGCCCCCTATCTTGCATGCTATCATAGGTAGCATCATGTCCCATTTGCTGTGACTTCTGAGGTGACTGAGCCGCGCAAAATTGCGGATAGACGAAACAACAAACATCATAATGTTTAGTTAATTTTATTATATCTTATAAAATTTACTATTCGTCACTATAATGATGTTTACTCCTTACTTCATCGGATTGCTAAGGATAATTACCATGGCAGCAAACAATCAATTTTTACCAGATTTGCCTATAGGAATTTCCAATTGGCAAGTAATCCGCGATGACAAAATGTTTTTTGTCGACAAAACTGCACAACTCGGTGATTTAGTAACAAATCAACGCAAAATTTTCCTATCTCGCCCGCGCCGTATGGGCAAGTCTTTATTAATTTCGTCGCTTAAAAACCTTTTTACCTACGGTGATAAAAATTTCGAAGGCACTGCTATTTATGGCAATTGGCCTTATAGTAAAAGCTATCCCGTTATCCATCTTTCCTTTAACCAAGTCGAAGGCACCGATGCGCAATCATACGCGCAGTCACTCAAAGGAGCCATTACCGAAGCCTACCGTGCCGCTGGATTCTATCAGGTTGAAGAGTACGAGCAAGAAGATCTCACCCTTAATCGTTTTTTGAATAAGGTGGGACGCATTTCCGATGAAACGCGCTTGGTATTTTTAATTGATGAATGGGATTATGCTCTTTCATCCAATCTCAATAATGCAACTCTTTTTAACGATGTTTTATCAGTCCTGAAAACCTTTTACAGCTGGCTACGCGGCATTGATAGCACGCGTTTTATCTTGATCACGGGTATCATGCGTTATAACTCTGTTTCTCTCTTTAGTGGTCAAGATATTCAAGATATCAGCATGGAACCACAATGGTCCAGTTTATTAGGACTAACGCACGATGAGCTAATCACCAACTATGCTCCCTACATTGCTGAAGCAGCATGCCGCCTCCACTTAAGCGATGAGCAATTAATTGCAGAATTAAAATCATACTATGATGGTTTCTGCTTTGATTATAACGCCTCAGTACATCTATACTGTCCTTTTGCTATCAACAAGTTCTTTGCTCCTACGACCGCCCGGCAGTCGCAGCAACTACCGCGTTTCACTTCATATTGGATGACCAATTCCAATGCCGCTCAAGCATTAAAATCTTATTTAAGAAGCATTCCTTTTAATATTTCTGAAGACTATAATAAATTAACAACTGAAAATATCACTTTAACCGAATCTGAGTGTACCAACGCTGTTTCTTTTTCTCAGGTCAAACTTTTACCATTATTAGCACAAGCTGGCTATTTAACTATTAAGGAAGTCATATCAAACAGTGCTACTGATAATTTAGGCGTTAACGATAACAAGCCTCAATTTCGCTTTGGCTATCCCAATCGCGATGTTTCCACTGAATTTAAAACAGTCTTTAACAACTTTATCAATGAAAGCATCAGCTCATTAGAAAATGACCGCCTTCTTAAGGCTGCCTTGTTCCAATCCTTGGAAGCAAACAAGTTTGACCAAAGTTGTGACCAGCTCAATGAGCTAATCAGCGGCATTCTCTTTGATGCCTTTACCGATGCCCATGAGGCTCACTATCGCACTGTCTTTACCATTTGGCTCAGAGACATCTTCAAGGATGTACGCGAGGAAACCCCAAATGCGCGTGGTCGCTCTGATATCGAACTTACCACTACCAAAGGCCAAGTAATCGTTTTTGAGCTCAAGCTCCTCAATGATTTAAAATCTGAAAACATCGACTATAGCGCCCTAACTACTTTTGAGGCAATCAAGGATAGCATTCTGGAACCAGCACGCATGCAAGTATTAACCAGAGGTTATGGGGTCAATTATCATAATGAGGGCAAACCAGTAGTTGGAGTACTCATTGCGATATCAGCCAAAGAACGTCGCATCGTTGCTTGGCGCGAATTTAATCCTGACCCTAATATTGGGGTTCGCGAAGGTAGAGCTATTGCTATCAATATGCATAATAAGCAGCTCGCGACCAAAGCTATCCCTTAAGCAGCCACGATGCTTTAGGTTAGCTTCCATCTTTTTTGAGGAGCAGCTATGCCATTAGCCTCATTGCCCACCAGCTCGGAATGAAACGAGCGGCGTAAGTCAGGCGTGTTCTGGGGCGACCAGACCGCCCTGCCCGTACCTAAAAGGCCTACGCCGAGCAGCTACCGGCTTTGCCTCTGACCTGAACTCAACGCCTGAGACTTAGCACCTAGACTTTAACGCGCCCCATGTTGGGGCAGGCGGTGATTAGGTGCACTGGCAGAGGGATGCTTGTTTTTTCTTAACCTAGTCTTAACATTGGCTAGTTATTATAATTAGTTTGCCGCTGGGACCCAGGCTCTTTTGGAGCGCTGGTTCTGGCTTGGTTCCTCTTTGTTGTGTCTTAGCTCAAAAGGTAAATCTCACAATTGTCACTTTCAACTACCCCTGTTGCCGATCCCATGGTCAACACCCATATTGGTCTTGAGACCGAAACCATGGTGGTCTTTGGTATCGTCGCACTGTTTGCTTTAAGCGTTGATATCTGGGTGCACCGTAAGGACAAGCCGATCGCCTTAAAGTCCGCGATTATGTGGACGCTCTTCTGGATTGCGGTCTCAATGTGCTTTGCCTTATTCCTCTACGTTCACTTCAACGGTGAGGTCGCCTCGCTCTTCCTTGCCGGTTACCTCTTTGAGCAGGCGCTGTCGGTCGACAACCTCTTCGTCATGATGGCGATCTTCGCCTGGTTTAAAGTACCAGAACAATTTTGTCACCGCGTGCTCTATTGGGGCGTATTGGGCGCAATCTTCTTTAGATTGCTCTTCGTGGTCATTGGCTCGGCCCTCTTTGCCATGGGTCCGGTCGTGGAATTTTTCTTTGCCCTCTTGGTCGCCGCCTCAGGCTTTATGATGCTGCGCAAAAAGGACGATAACGAAGACGAAAACGCTGACTACAGCCATCACATTGCCTTCCGCGCAGTCCGCCTTTTCTTCCCGGTATTCCCGCGCTTAGTGGGTCACTCCTTCTTTGTCTCGCAAGCTCATGTCAACGAGGAGCTGAAGAAGCCAGAGAATCAGGGCTTAGTCTTAAAGCGTCACGGTCCGCTCTTTGCCACCCCATTATTCCTGTGCTTAGCGGTCATTGAGACCACCGACGTCATGTTCGCCTTTGACTCGGTTCCAGCCGTCATCGCGGTTTCGCGTGAGCCTTTAATCGTGTACTCGGCCATGATTTTCGCGGTCTTAGGTCTGCGCTCGATGTACTTCGTCTTAGATGCGATGCGCCAGTACTTAATTCACCTCGAAAAGGCAGTCACGGTCTTACTGTTCTTTATCGCCTTTAAGCTTGCCGCTAGTGCCAGCCTCCACCTCTTTGGCTTTGGTATCGACATCAGCGTCTACACCTCGCTGATTGTCATCGCGGTTATCTTGGGCTTAGGCATCGTCGCCTCCTTCGTCTTCCCTGACAAGTCCAAGAAGGCTGCCCCAGTGGCCGCCAGCGCTGTCGCTGAAGCCGCCCCAGTTGCCGAGGCTACTCCAGTTGCTGCTGAGACCAGCACTCCTGCCAGCACTGAGGCTAGTGCAACTGAGGCCGCTCCAGCCACCGCTGAGGCCACTGTCGCTCCAGCCACCGCTGAGGCCACTGTCGCTCCAGCTGAGGTTGCTGCCACCGCTGAGGTGAGCACCGCTGAGGCCCCTGCCGCTGCCGCCACTGAGGACAAGGCTAAGTAGCTTGTCCTGAGTTCTAAAATCACTACAATAGTGAGCAAGCCAAGACCTGCTTTTCTACCAGCAGTGGTGGGAGCAGGTCTTGTTGTTTTTTCCACTGCTGCCGTTGCG
Organism: uncultured Anaerobiospirillum sp.; assembly: GCA_944390115.1. Taxonomy (GTDB): domain Bacteria; phylum Pseudomonadota; class Gammaproteobacteria; order Enterobacterales; family Succinivibrionaceae; genus Anaerobiospirillum. The sequence goes on along the minus strand of CALXOW010000001.1, from coordinate 91,554 downwards.
ACACCGGGGTTTATCCCACGGGGTCACGGTAGCTTGGCTTGAGGCCTAAATGACCTTGCAGCCAAGACGTTAGCGGCTACTGTCGCGCGTCTTGGTCGGTCAGCGTGGCCTGTCGTACGCCTTTTAGGTAGATTTTATTGTTATGGCACGTCGCTCTCGTAAGCAAGAGAACGCTGAACCTCAAGAGTCCAGCGCTCCAAAACATTTAAGTAAGTACGCCGCAAAGAAGATCGCCCAAGCCGCTGCTGAAGCACGCGGTGAGGTCTATGTATCCCCTAAGCAAGCGGAACTGACCAGCAATACCGTTGCCGCCTTGTACGGAGATGGGGACGAGCTGACCGATCTGCACTCAGGACGCGTCGGGCGCGCCGCCTCGGAGGCGGGCGCCGGCGTCGAGCGCGGCTCTGATTTTGATGAGGCCACCGGTGAGCGCAAGCGCTTAAAGCTCAAGAAGGGACCAACAATGGTGACCATGCCAGGCACCAACGTCAAGGTTCCAGCCTCACGCCTCAACGAAGATGGCACGCTCAAAAAGCGTAAGACCTATATCAAGGTCAAGCGCAAGGACGGCAGCAAGATCCGTATTGCGCGCCGTAAACCTACCTACGAAAAGGAGCTCTTCATTGCTCCAGAAGAGTTAGCTAAGCTCCCCGAGCGCGTAGCCCAAAAGCGCTTAAAGCGCGTTGAGCACGAAAATCAGATCAAGGAAGCCCGTAAGGCCGCCTTGGCTAAACTACGTGCCGAAGGCAAGCGCTATGACCCAAGCCCGGATGCGGTCGCACAAAACCGCTTTGAGCCGGTCACCGTGGTCACCTTGGGCATCAAGACCCAAGATCGCGTCCCTGACTACGACGATCCGCTCGAGGTCGAGTCGGCCAAGCAGCCGCACAATATGCGCTCGAGCCTGCTCTTTGCCCCAATTAAGCGCGTCAATAAGCCGATTGTCGGCACCGACTTTCTGGCCAAGTGGCTGGAGGGCTGGGAAAAGCGCAATGATGCTGCGGGCATCTTCCATGACCTCTTTGCCGAGGTTAAGCGCGTGCGCGCCGAAGAAAACGGCATCGCCTATATCGGCCTGCCTGCCTTCTTGCTCTTTATCGAGGGTGTGAGCAAGCGCGACATCATTGACAGCTACGCCTTAGAGTTCAAGCGCTTTATCAAGCGTCGTGAGGTCACCGACTTCATTGCCGCCATGAAAGGCCCAGCCCTGTCGTGGTGTGCCGCGCGCCATAACTTCGATAGCGCTTACGCTCTGGTCTATTTTGACACCTATCCGGTGCACTTTAAATTAGGCCGCAAGCGCGTCTATGTTGAGCACGAACTCTTCATGATCGGCGTGACCTTGGATGGGCGCAAGGACCTCTTGGGCGTCATCCCAGACTTTTCCTCCAAGCGCACCTCGCTGGTCTTCTGGGACACGATCTTAGGCAATCTCAAGAACTTAGGCTGCCAGCACATCTGCTTTGCCTTAGCCGCCTTCAAGTGCCGCTTCTTAGACAAGGCCCTGCGCAAGCACTACCCTGAGGCCACCTTACAGTACAACCTGTTAGAGGTGATGCAATTTGACAGCTATCAGCTCCCAAGCACGCTGCGCAAGGAGTTTATGGCCGATAGCGCTCAGCTGTGTGAGGCCGCCGACTACACTATGGCGTTAACTCAACTCAACGAGCTGCGCGCCAAGTGGGAGCCACGCTTACCTGAGGGCACCACCGTGCTCCAAGGTAACCTCGAGTACCTCAAGAACTACACCATGCTGGGACTGGAGGAGCGCAAGCTGCTTAACACCAACAAGATGGTCGCCCATGAGGCCGCCTTCTTGATGGGTAAGAAGGCCCCAAGCGACTTCTTCTCGGATCACGCCGAGTTCTTGAACTTCCTGTTCTACCGCTACGTCATTTGGGCTAAGCATGAGTGGCTCGAGCACCAAGACGAAGCCTTGTACAACCTCAAGTTCTCGCGTCTTTTTGCCCATCTGCGTACCCAAGAAGTCTCGGGCGCTCAGCTCTTAGATGAGCTCTTAACCGAGCGTCAGCAGGACTTCATGTACCGCCACTTCGGGCAATTTAGCTCCGGCCCGATCTTCAGCCTCAACGCCAACCGTAAGCGCATTTCGCTCACCGGTCAGGTCGATGTCACCGGTACGGGCGCCCTACAAGGTGCCTCCTGGCAAGAGAGTATCGAGCATAGCTCCCAGCCTCAGGTAGCTCCTACTAAGAGCGAGCCGCAGGAAGAGGTACAAGTTGAGCCTAAAGTTGAGCTCAGTGCCCAGGCCGTAGCTCAAGTCACAGCTTTAAGCGCCGCTGAGTTAACCCCGGAGGCGGGCTCAAGCTTTGGTCTTAATACCAGCACCAAGGCGGTAAGCTTAAGCGACGATCATGTCATGGGCGCGCAGGCAGCACAAGTCTTTGAGCCGCTCGACTCGCTGCTCACCCCAGTGCCACCAGCTGTCGCCTTAACTCCAAGGGCGACGGTCCCAGGTCTGACCTCGACCTTGACCTTGCAGGCGGGCACGCAAAACGCGCTGACGCCACGTACGCCTAAGCGCAACAAGCTCAGTGCCGCGATCGCGGCCCAGCACCCGATTGGCTTTGATAAGGCCGGACTTTCGATCTTGGAGCTGGCGCCAACCAAGCGCACCTTCAACGGCGAGGTCTTAACTACTGGGGAGAGTGCCTGGTCGCAAGCAGAGCCTGACTTAGCGGTCTATGAGCATGCTGAGACCAGCTATCGCGGTGACGATAGCTCCTCTTTTGCGCGCAGCTACACCACCAATAGTGCCCAGCTGCTGGCGCAAATGGGCGCTGAGCTCGACGATTACAGCCTGCTGACCAAGGGCAACTTGCCTCAGGTTAGCTCCAATATCTCCAGTGCCAATGCGGTCATGGGCATGTTCAAGCCGACGATCGAACAGGCACTCAAGGAAGAGCACGACCAGCTCAAGCAGGCGGAGCGTCAGCTCATCTATCGCCTCTTAGGCCATAACTTCAACTTCGATGAAGTTAACAATGTGATCTTCCAGGTCACGCCGATCTTCCGTGAGGCTTTACAGAATAAGCAAAAGGAAGTTGAGGCCAGAGCGGCCGAGCAAGAGCAGACCAAGCGGCAACGCGAGAAGGAAAAGGCCCGTGCGCGCTACTTAAAGCGCCAAGAGCGCAAGGCGCAGCTCGCAGCAGCAGCCGCAGCTTTTGACCCGATTAAGCCTGAGGCCATTACCATGGGTAATGACTTAGCTCAGGTTGCACTTAGCGACGAGCTCACCCCGGTCAGTGCCGAGGACTCCAGCTTAGCTCCGGTGAGCGCAAGCTTTGACCCAAGCAAGGTCACCGTCGAGCCTACCTACTTAAGCTCTAAGCTGCCACTTTCCAGTGGCGCCGGACTTGAGGTCAGCCCGCAAGTTATGAGCTCGCTCTTAAGCGCAGCTACGGTAAGCACCGATAGCACCAGCTACTATCAGCCTGAGCACAGCGCTGCCCGAGATGAGCTGACAATGCAAGCCCACAACAGCACGGTGAGCGCAGGCAATGTCTTGCAGGTAGTCGCCGCCGAAAGCCGCAAGCAAGAGCACTCGGCCGCGCTCATGGCGCTGTCGGGCAGTGCCTTGTTTAACGAGGCCGAGCAGCTGACCTTAACTGGGGCGGGGAGCGCCGACGAGGAGGCCTTGCTCATTCAAAAGACGGCCGACGCCCACTGCCCGGTACCAGCCCCGGAATTTCGCTCCGCGCTCGCCGAGCAGCTGGCGCCACTCACGGGTGTGAGCACGCCGAAGCTTGATGCCAAGGTCAAGCTCAAATAATGCAGATCCCGTCATCAGGACGGGCTGTTGAGCTGACGCGTGCGCCACGCCCGGCGTGCCGTACGCCCGGCATACCATGCCAGACCGGCTGGTGCACCCGACCGGTTGGTGCGCAAGGCGGACCACGCCTGACTGGATCGCATCTGAGACTTGCAGCAAGCCCAGCTGGAGGGGTGAGTCCCACGTAATCGCTTATAGGGCCACGTAGGTGGCTTTTTGGTGCCACGTGACTTGCCTGTCAGTTCCACCGGCGGGGGCGTGCTAAGATAGAGTTCATCATTGATTTTTATTGTTGCCCTAGGCTATGGGAGTAAACAGTGTTAATTGCAACCCACGATGGTAGTTTTCACGCCGATGAGACAGTGGCCTGCGCTATTTTGTCCTACCTCTACGATCACTGCGAAGTGATCCGTACGCGTGACCCAAAACTCCTGGAAACGGCTGACCTCATCATCGATGTCTCGGGCATCAACGATGACAAGCATTTCGATCATCACTCCAATGACTTCAACTTAAGCCGTGCTAACGGGATCCATTACGCGACCGCAGGCTTGATGTGGCTCAAGTTTGGCCGCGCCTACTTAGAGCGCATCGCCCAAGAGCACTTTAGTGCCAGTGAGCGCGCTGAGTTTACTGATGCCGTTTACGAAGCCGCTCTGGCCCGTATTGACAAAGAGATCATGTACGGGGTCGACCTCAACGACAACGGCCAGCTCAACTCGTACTTAAACGACTTGATTAAGCCAGAGAATGCCCATGACCAAGCGATCATGGACGAGCTCAATGAGTTCTACCGCTACACCCCAGATCTGCCTTACTTAGTGGCAATGCAGAATCTGCCGAACGTCACGGGCGATGAGCAAAACGCCCAATTCTCCAACACGGTCAAGATCTTAAAGAGCTTGCTCATCAGCGCCGCGATCAATGCCCTCAACACGGAAAATGGCATTGCCAAGGTCTTAGCCCTCTACGATGGCGGCCCACTGCTCATTATGCATGAGAAGCTGCCGTGGACTCAGGCGGTCTTGGCCAACTTCGAGCGCTTTAAGGACTGTATGCTCGCGATCTACCCTGACCGCAAGCGCGGCTGGCGTATCCAGACTCTGCCATTTTCCAAGGCTGAGCGCTTTAAGAACAAGCTTCCAGCCCCGAAGAGCTGGCGCGGCTTAGATGAGAAGGCCTTAGATGCAGTCACCGGGCTGCACGGGACCATCTTCGTGCACCGTGCCGGTTTCACCGGCGGCGCGATGGACTTTGACACGGTCTTAGCGATGGCCCAGCTCTGGCTTAAGGACGGCGAACTCACCACCAAGTAAGAGACCCAAAAGGCTCAAAGCAAGAGACCCACAAGGCTCAAAACAGGAGCCCCAGAAGGCTCAAAGCAGGAGCCTAAAAAGGCTCACACACCACAAAGTCATGAGGAGGGGATTGTGGAAAGTACCGCTGAACTTTGCGCCCGCGTGGCGGACTATCCGCTCATGAGCTTGGGCTATGGCGTGGCTACGCCCTCAGCTGAAGCCTTATACAATGAAGCGCAAGCGCTCGTACAAGAGGCGCAAGATGAGCTGTTACACCCGGACAATCCCCTGCTGTTAGGCTTCGTGGAAGAAACGACCTTGGGCGAGCCTATTGAGTTTCAGCCCAAGGCAGTGGACCAAATCATGGGCCTGGCCCAATATGAGCCGATGGCCTTAGTTGAAGCCTCGCGCCTTGAGCTCAACTTGGTCGATGAGTCGACCAATTTAACCGTGCCCCTGGGCGCGGCCGCTGTCCTGGCAAGCCCTGGCATCAAGCTCCTTGACCTATTACAGCAAGGACCTGCCGCTTGTGACCGGACGCTCTACACCCTTCACCAGAGCTTTCAGAGCATCGCCGATGGCACCCGCAACTACGTTTTAGAGCAAGGCATTGCGATTTTAGCCGGACTCCAGCAAGCCATTGCCCAATATGACAGTGCCACCGGCTCGATGACCTTGCCGCCGATTGTGGTTAATCCAACCGTAGCCGCCCTTGCAGGCGCCCGCCCATTTGATGAGTACCCGCAGCGCACATTAAGCGCCGTGATGCAAGAAGTGGTCGATGCCCCCAAGCTCTCAGCCTTACCTTTTTATGGCAGCACGGACGGTACGTTCAAGCTCTCAGGCTTTGCTTTAGCCTCCGACTATGTGCCCGACGCCTACACCTTAGAGGACATTGTGATTAGCCCGGAGGATTTTCATTTAGAGATGAAAAGCCGCACCGAGCTCAACTTAGTCCTGCCACGCAGCCATGAGTTGATCTTAGGCGGTCAAGCTCTGAACTTTATCAGCAACGAGAATTTAGCCGAGCTCTTAGCAGGCCTCGACTTAGATGCCCTCAGTGCCGAGCTCGCGCTGCGCCAGGCTTGCAGCGCTGCCTTAGCTCTAACCGACACCTATATGGAGTTTAACGCCCTGTGCCAGGGGTTGCGCGCGCTGTCACCTAGTGAACTGACCGAGGTATTAAAGGCGCCACCTCCTCCTCCCAAGCCGGAGAAGGCTGAAAATAATGGGGCGGACTTAGCCGCCTTAGAGCTGGCCATTAGCCTGGCTAAAACCAAGGCCGCCCATGGCAAAATGCCATCCCAAGCCGAGCTTGATAAGGTCTTAGCGGCCTTACGCCGCCATTAATCACAAGGAGTCGCCGTGAAAGTTGACTTTGATCTGCGGGACGCCGTAACGCTACTTAAGCCCACCGCCGAGATGACCGCTTTTGCTGATTTCTTGCGCACCCCTGGACAGCGCCAACTCATTATTGACACTTGGCGCCCCTTCCTAGAGCACGATGCCTCAAGCTTTGAGCTCGAGGTCGCGCCCCCGCGCGCTCGTAAGATCAAGCAGCTCTTCAAAATAATGAAGGAACTTGCGCCCGAGACTTTTCGCGCACTCAAAATCTACCGCACCATCTTGGGTTTGCTCGACGACAAATCCTATTTTCTGTCGTTTCATAATCCTTGTATCGTGCACTGGCATGCACTAAAGGCCAAGGAGCAGCGCGCTGGAACTCTGCTCTCCCCAAAAGAGCTCACAGAGCTTGTAACCAAACTTATTTTGCTCAGGCACTTGTATCTTGTAGTCATGACGATGACCGCTGACTATGCCACAGAGCTGCTCAGCCTAGACCCTAAGCAGATCAAGCAAGCTGATCAAAAGGAAGCAATGTTTAGGTGGTGCCGGACCCTACAATTTGCTTTTCTCAGCCTCGCTCTAGAGAATAACGAGGAGCTCAAGCTGCCAGAACAAGAGGAGCAATCAACCTTCCTTGAGCAAATGACAGTCAATAGCCTCTGGTTTAGCGCCGCTATCTTGGAGTTTAGCGACCACCCAACCCCAGGCTTTAGCGCGGTCAAGGGCCAAGACCCGTTTGCCGTCCTACGCACCCTCAAGATATAAGGAGCTCCCATGTCTGCCTTGACTCTAAAAGACTTAACCCTAGCTACACCCCCGAAGATCGTACCAGATTTCGTTGACGAGCTGGTGCAACCAGACAATCTGGCGCAACTGCGCGCCTTATATATGCCCGCCATCGAGGCTGACGCGGCCCAATTCGATCAATTAGTCCCAGCCGAGCGGGCACGCACCATCAGGAAGCTCTTTGAGCTCATTAAGACCTATGATCCCCAAACCTACGAGCTGATCAAGCCTTTTCGCACCCACTTAGGAATTATCCCGAAAGAGGAAACTTTCACAAAATTTATAAGCCCTCTAGTTGTTTCGTGGGGAGATGTGGAGATGCTCTACCAGGATTATCAGACCTGCCATCTGCAAATGCCTGATTCCCCAAGCGCAAAAGAGCTTGAGATCGATGCCGGCATGTTAAACATGTTCAAGCAATTTTGTGTAGAAAATCGTCTTAATACTTTTCTCTTGAGCTCCCGAGCTCTGTCCTGTGCCGCCGTTGCGCAGATTGAGACCTATTTTGACGCCTTGTGCACCCAAGACCAAGCTGCTTTAGCTCAAGCAGTCTCTGATGCCCAAAATGTCAATCAGCTCCAAACCTTTGCAATGTGCTACCTCACCGCACTAGCTGCAACCGGCGATCATTATTTTTGGTCAGAGTTGGCTGAAGATGGTATTACCGGTCGAGATGATCTCGATGTGAAATTTTGGCTCAGTGCCGCGCTCTTAGAGCACAGTGCTACCCCAATCCCTGGCTTTAGCGCCATAGCTGGTGCCAATCCTTTGGCCATTTTCGAGGTGAAATCATGATCACCACCGCGCTCAATTCCCAAATCTTGCAGGTGGCCTGCTTTAAGCCTACCGAGCAGATGACCTCCTTGGTGCAAACCATGCGCACGCCCGAGCGAACTGAAGCCATCGTGACCATCTTAGGCCCAGCCATTAAGGCCGATGCTGAGCTGTTCAACTTTGTGGTGCCTGAGGTTAATGCTACCAAGATCAAGCGCTTTTACCAGGCGCTGCAAACGCTCGATCCCTTGCTCTGTAGGAAGCTCAAGCCTTATCGCACCTGTATGGGCATGGTCGGCGGTGAGTGCTTCGAGGAAGCAATTGCGCAAACCAACGAGCAATTGCAGCGCTTGCTCAAAGAAGCCAAACGCCATCAATTACCCCAGGACAAATTAACTGAGCTGCGGGCACTGTGCTATCAGGCGGTAGGCACAATCATCCACTTTGGCTACCTGGTGGCACTGGCTAACGCTTTCCCGCACCTGCCCACTGCCCGCCCCGAGGACCTGACCGCCCTCGCCCAACATCGCAACGTCAAGCCTTGGCTGTTCAGCTTGGTCGCGTTCTACCTCAAGCTGCCAAGCTCAATTATTACTAAGTGGCGCACCACCACCAACCACGTGTTGCCTACCGCGCCAGCATTAAGCATGGCCGAGCAATTTGACGCCGCCTTTTGGCTAAGCTGCGCTCTGTTAGAGTACACCGAGCTGAAAGTGCCTGGCTTTAAGGAGCTGAGCGGCCCTAACCCTTTTGCTGTAATCGATGCGTAGGAGCTACCTTGTCCCCGCTAATTGCCCAATTAGTCACGCATAAGCCCACGCCTGCAATGACCGAGCTTGCGGAGCGCTTATTGACTGAGCCCTATTACAGCGACTTTCTTCAGCTCTACCAGCCGACAGTGGCGCACGATGCCGCTAGCTTTGAGGCATTAGCAGGGGACGCGCGTGCGGCGTCCCTTAGCCAGTTCTACGCTGCTCTCCAAGCCTTAGATCCCGAGGCCAATAAAGAGCTTACGCTGTACCGCTGCGGCTTAGCCTTAATCGGTGAGCCCAACTTTGCCTTGACCTTAGAGCCTGTGCTCACCGCTTGGCATCAGCTCTCAGCGCAAACGGGTGATCTCAGCACAGTCATCCCAGGGCTGCGCCTACACACTTACCATAGCGTTGCAAAAGCGCTGTATCGCACTGTGCTTGAGGTATTGCTGCGCCATGAGGCCGAGATTATGAGCGCAGACAAGGACAAGATCCGCGCAATCATCTGGGACCAGGATGCGGGGCTGTGGTTAGTACGCTTTGCTCTGGCCTATGTGCGCTTGCGCCACGCCACCCCAGCTGAGGCTTGGGATATCACTGATCGCGTTGGCAGCCTGAGCCTTAAAGACCTGTGCGACAACGCCCTCACCTTATGCCACGATCTGATAAGATGCGGCATTGTACCCACCGGGGATGGTCGCTATCTCTTCCCGCCCTATTGGGTGGTCGGCGCCTAACATGAGAGGATTTGCCCTTATAACCGACCCTACATAACGCGCATTAACGATACTGCCTACAGCACTGCGCCTGCCCCTCAAGTAAGCTCTGAGGACACCATCTACCAACCCACGCCCACAAGGCAATAGCTCAATTTGGAGGATCCCTTGGATTTCGATAACATCAAGCAGAAAATGGATAAAACCGCCAATCAACTCAACCCAGTGCTCGAGAAAATTTTGGACGGTCTTCTCAATGATGATGCGAAGTTTGCGCAATTTGACGCCGAAATGCGTCCGGTGATGGAACACGATGCGCAAAGCTTTGATTTTGTCGTACCAAGCAAGCGCAAGAATCAGGTCAAACGCCAATTTAAGGCGCTCAAAGAGCAAGATCCTAAGATTTACCGCGATCTTAAGCTTTTCCGCACGGCAATTGGTCTGTTCTCTGATAACTTGTTTGAGAACGGCTTCGTTGCTCTTGTCAGCAAGCTCTCTGATCCCCGCAAGCTGGCAAGCGAAGGCTTTGGGCGTGAGCACTTCTACCCGCTGTTCATGGAAATTTTGCGCTTCGCAACGATGGATATGCAAATGCAATCCGTGCTTGCGCTGATACGCAAGGGGGCCTCGACTTATAACCCAAGGGAAGTCAGTGACAAACACCGCATTTGGATGCTGCGCTTTGAGTATGCGTACATCACCTTGCGCCGTGCCAGTCCTTTAGAACCGTGGCTTGCTAAGCTCAGCCCTGACTCTGAGCAAACCTTCAAAGACTCTTGTGACACCGCTTTTGGTTCGACCCGCCTGATGAGTCATCCGCATGAATTTGACGAGTTCTGGGATAAGGTTCAGGACAATGCCGCCCCCGAGAACTAACCCACCAAGGTCAAGCCGTGCCGACGCACTAGCTTTCAAGCACACTCAGAGCAACACCAAGCTGGGCTTAGGCCCAGCGCCGTGCTGAACTCTGACCCAGCGCCATGCTGGGGTTTAATTCACAGATCGCGCGTGGACTGGGTCAAAGCGTCGTGTCCCAGCTTAATTATTAGATCGTGCAGAGGATGAGCCCAACGCAGTTCTGGCAGTTAATCCAGAAAGCACGCAGGCCCAGCACTGAGCTGAGCCTGCGTCTTGGTTATAGGATTGAGCCCGCGTGCCGTGCGCTGTCCTTAGTCCTCACCGTCCTGAGGAGGTGGTGGGATGAGGCCCTTGATGACACGATCCACAGCATCTTGCGAGTATGGGAAGCGCGCTTCGGTATCGGCCTTTTCCTCTGGGCTTAGGCCTTGAGCAAATGGGGCGCATTGCTCCTTGCTAAAGCCGCTTAAGCAGTGACCGTAGATGCTCGCACGCATGTTGCCGGTGTAATCGAACTTATCTGAGTACATAATGCCCCAGATATTGGCCAGGACAAAGAACACGGCCGAGATAATGGTGGCCAGCTTTAAGAAACGCGGCTTTAACTCAAAGTAGGTCAAGACCGGAATCATGGCAAATGGGATGATAACCGCGATCTGCCAGAAGTTGAGCACCAACGGGGCGGCGGCAGCGGCAATTAAGACCGCTAACAGGGCGCTGATGGTGATAGCGCGGGTAAAGCTCAGCTTAACGTCCTGGGCTGCCTCACTCTTAGGGAACTGTCTAATCGTAAAGTAGTTGCACAGAGCTGAGAACAGCACGGTAGCGCCGCCGACAATGCTCGACAGGCCAATCCAGGCGTAGCACAGTACGGTAAAGGCTAAGGTGAAGCTCTCTTGAATTGGCGGCACAATCGCCTTTTGGGTGACTAAGAGCGAGCCAAAGCGCAGCCAATAGAGCAAGCCCTTAAACACCGGATAAACATTGACTAAGCCGTAGCCTAAGTAGCGATCCTGGGCGTATGCCGATGGATTGGTGAGCAGGCTTGGGTTGACCATCACCACCTGAACAAAAGGCCATAAGCTTAAGGCCACAATGGCAATGCCCACAATGATGCCTAAGTAGCTGACCTTGAGGTCACGGCGTAACCACATAATACCGATCGTGGCGGCCAGCACCGGCCAGGAAAAGTGCAGCTGTAAGCAATAACCGACCGCTAAGACCAAGATCAGTGAGAGCGCAAAGCGCATTGGGTAGGTCAGCTCAGGAGCGCCATACTTAGGGCTGCGCAGGCGAATCAAGCAGTTAAAAGCCAAGGCCGTACCAATCGAGAGATAGGCTGGGTTGTAGAGCATGGTCTGGTACAACATCCATGGGCTTAAGGCAAAGACGAAGGTACCAAAAAGCACGATCTTACGGCTGTAGAGTAAGCTTAAGCCATTGGCGAAGATTAAGATGCCCGCGATGCGAATGAGCAGCTGAAAGATAAGGAGCGACTCGACCGAAGCGTGGATTTGCAGCGGAAAGCCAATGACAAAGGAGGAGACATAGCCTGGCAGATTGCCTAAGGCACTGGCCTCATTGCCCCAAGGCAAATACTCGCCCGTGAAGAGCGCATGGAAGCCCTTGAGCAGCATCTGCTGCTGGTCAAAGGAGAAGTGCTGAGTGTTTTGGTAGGCGATCGAAGCTACGGCGAAGATCGCAATGACCAGCGCGATAATAAGGTAGTCTTTGGCTTGTAAGCGCTCGTTAGTCACGGCACACCTGCTCTATTGGTTGGATTGATTGATTGGACCTAGGGTAATGACCGCCATGCCATTGTCAGCATAGCCGCGCGAGAAGGAGACTACGGCATCAGGGCGCTCGACTCCCTCCGGCTTTTGCACATACTTGAAGGTACGATAGTAAATCGGCAGATCGAGGCTGCCGCCCCCTCCTGACACCTGTTGGCCGCCTTGGAACTCGCCGTAGATGTAGAAGATGTTGTTATCGCTATCTAAGTTGATATTGGCGCGGGCGCCTGCCTCCAAGGTGTACCAGCCCTCGACCATCCACGACTTGCCGTCGTAGTCTAGGTACGCCACCGCCATCGACACCGGCACATGCGCGACGTTCTTACACTCTAAGGTTAGGGCCGCCGCACTGGTAGCGCTCAGCCAAGAGGCCATACACAGACCCCAGACCAAGGTGAGCTGGCTCCACTTCATAACTTATATCTCCTCTCAGGGCTTACACCCCACCACTCAAACTGACCCGAGCCCTCAAGCTGAGCCCTATCTCCATTGACACGGCGCTCTGAGCTTACTCCGGCTTAATTATCGCTAACTTAGGCTCTCTTATGGGATAAAGGAACCGCCCTGCTCCTTGTTCTTATCCTTAGGCTGCTCAACCTGAGCCCACGGATCTTGCGGCGGCATCGCATCGTTGGACTGAGCTTCCGTTGACTGGGCTTCAGTTGACTGGGATTGCGTCTGTTGCGATTGCGCCTGCTGCGATTGCTGCGGCGCGCCGTCATTGCCCATATTTTGATAGTACTGGTAATCGCTCATGGCGTCTGCACTGCCCGGAGCAGTGTAGTGGCCATCCTTGAAAATCACATTGATGATATCAAGGTTGCGCGCGAGGTTAGCGCGGCGCCGCTCCTTGCCAGCCTCATCTAAGGCGCTGTAGTCAGGACCACGGTCGACCTGATGGTTAGGACCTACGCGCGAGTACAGATCAAACATCGGGTACATCGGATGATGAACATTGAGCGCCAGCTCAATATTGTCCTTGGCGTGCTTTAAGTGCTTGCGTACCTGCATCATGAGCATGCCGCTGTAGAGCAGCGGAATTAAGCACAGCGTCATATAGCTCAAGGAATAGTTGTAGAAAAATTGCAGCAATAAGAGCAAGGCCACCAGGGTGCTGCCGTAGGCGTTGAGGCGTAAGGCAGTGGCAAAGCTGATCTTAAGCTTGAGCGCAAGCGAAGCGAGCGGCTTGAGTAGGCATGCGGCAACCAAGACCACTAAGCCGATAATCGATAACAACCAGATCGACACCATGCCCCATAAAGCAAAGTAGGAGCTGCGAAAAGCCGCATCAAAGACTTGTGCCGTCGCCAAAGGCTCAAAACTACCGCCCGTTTCGCCATAGATCGCCGTCCACGGCACCGCAATTGGGCCGTCTACGGTATTGAGAATTAAATTGTTGGCCGTAAGGCTAATGGGCACCTCAATGGGCTCGGTGCTCAAAGACGAACCCGCTGGGCGCTCGGGATCGAGCACCGCATCAGCGTTTAACGGATCGCCATTTAAGTTATAGGCCAAGACCGCACTGCCATGCGAATTGCGCACGATGAGCGGGCGCATGCCATCTTGCGGATTGTTCGGGCTCAAGGTACCCTCAGGAGAGATATAGCTTGGGGGCAGTTTCGCGACAATGGTGCTTAACTCCCAGCTTTGCAACTTGTTAAGCGCTTGCTTGACCTGGTAGGTACCCGGCACGGCCAAGACCGCGCATAGCACCATAAGATAAAGCAGACCTACGCCCTTGAGCTTAAAGAGCACATCGTAATAAAAGCGCTGGGACAAAACGGCCCGCACTGGCATTAAGACATAGGATAAATAACGCGACCAGTTCAACTGGCTCTCCTCCTCACCACGGCAAACTGCGCTAATTATAGCAAGCTTGCACCCGACGCAAACCACTAAGCATCATTGGGCTATACTATGCCAGTTTCGTTTTGCGTTTACATGGTGAAGATTATGGTGCGTGCCGCTCTTCTTTTTGCACTGGTTGCAGGGCTTGTCACTGCTTGCTCGGGCCCCTCGGCCCTCGACACGGTAGCGGCAACCCGCGCCCAAGCCCGTACCACCAGTGACAGTGCTGAAGCGTTCTCTAAGCAAGGCACCATTCTGCTGGCCACCAATGACTTCTCGACCCAAGAGCGCATGCGTGCCCTGGCCAAGCAGCAAAACCTTGCGGTCCTGAGCGCCTACACCCCCTACCAAGGCTCAACCGCCCGTATTTACGGCTCGACCGCCTTAGGCTGTATCGCCGGGGCCGTACCGGTCACGGAAAGTCCCGATCTTAAATTTCAAGTCTGGGGCCGGGGGCGTAATTACGCTCACCCGATTATGGCCCAGTACTTAAATGACCTCAGGCTCCGAGTGAAAGCCCAAGGCCTCCCGCCCTTGGTAGTGGGCGATATTGGCCTTAAGTACGGCGGCCCTTATGGTCCTAAGTCCAATCACGCCAGCCACAACACCGGGATTGACGTCGATCTGCCCTTTTTCTTTGCGGACAGTGCCGATGTCTCATCCCATCCTGACGTCTATATCGTAAAGGGACAAAAGATCCTGCCGACCTTTACCCCTAAGATCGCATCCCTAATTATCAGCGCCACCTCTGACCCGCGCGTCGACCGCGTCTTTGTTGCGCCGATGATTAAGATGCGTATGTGTCAGCTCTATGAGAACAAGCCCAACAACGGCTTCTTACACAAGCTGCGGCCGTGGTTTGGCCACCAAGCCCATATGCATGTGCGCCTCAAGTGCCCAAGCGACAGTCCCGAGTGTGTAAGCCAAGCCCCGATTCCGGAGGGCACCGGCTGCGGCTATGAGGTTAAAAGCTGGTTTCTGCCGCCACCTCCCAAGAGCAAAACCGCCCGCCCAGCCCCTAAGCCCAAAAAGGTTCTGCCGCAGCAGTGCCAAATCCTGTGGTCACAGCACTAAGCTCGCCTGACCAAGACGGCATAGACCTAACTTAGGCGCACTAATAACGAGGCAAGCTGCAAGCTCTGAGGTCAGCAGCAAGCCTCTCTGGGGTCAGCGCTGCTAAGTCAGATGGCCGCTAGATGCACTGAGCTGGCATGTTAGCTGCACTTTAGTCGGTACGTTGGAGCCATTGAGAGAAGGGCTCAACTTAACGGGGCATTCTTTGCCTCAAGCGGAAGGATTTTGCCGCAAGGCAGAGTTTAAGCTGCCCCAAGGAGCAAGCCATGAGCATTCGCGATATCACCCACAGCAATAATCTCGGCCTGAGCGTTCTTGCCAAGAGCAACGCGACGACCGCATCTGGCGGTATCGCAGCCTCAGGCCACGCCAATCCGAGCGCCTCAGCTTTTTCGGCGTTGCTCGAGAGCGCGCGCGAAATCAAGGGGGTCTCCTCGGTCGCGACCAAGAATGCGCAAGTACTGCACTCTGAGGCCATCTTAACGGCCAAGGCCGCGCACGCCCGCAGCCAAGAGAGCACTGGCGCCCATGGCGCCCAATTTGCCGCGATTTTGGGCCAAGCCCAAGAGCAGTATGCGCCAAATGCTAATGCCGCTGCCAGCACCGCTGCTGCGACCACCTTGCTCTCGGGCAAGAGCCACGCCCTAACTCAGCTGGCGACCAACCTCACGTACGAAGACATCCAAGGCCGCATCGCAGCGTTAGAGGGCAAGGAGCTTCCTGCTACTGCCAGCGCCCGCTCCCAGGTGAGCGCGCTCACCACTGAGGTCGCTCAAGTCATCAGCACGATTGAGGCGGCTCAGTCCTATCATATTAGCACGAGAGCTCCGAGCAATCCTGATGAGGTAGTTGACCTGACCCAAAAGAGCCTGGACTTCTCGCCGCTCTTACCGGCAGGCCTACGCGCCTTTATGTCCGACTTGAAGTGCCCGCAAAGCGAGCTTGATAGCTTCGTCAATGTCATGATCTTTGGCAGCGAAGACGGTCCGCACGGCCAAAATGCGGCCCAATACTTTGGTGCCGAGCACTTAACTGGGGCTGAGCTCAGCACCCGCATGTCCACTCTGATGGAGCGCGCCAACATCAACGCTCCGGCCTTAGAGGCGCACGACTATAACTACGTGCTGCGTGACCCGCAGGCGGCCTTAGGCCAGACGGTCGGGGTCAGCACTAATGCTGATTTAGATGAGCGCGCCCTCGAGCGCGAACTTGATAGCACCTTTAAGCGCGATATGGCCTTAATGCAGATCTTCGCCCAAGCCAATAACCAAAGCGCTTCGATTTTCTAACAGAGCTCACACCAGAGCCCCCAACGCCCACTCAAGTGGGCGTTGCCATCTTTGCGCGCGCCCCAAAACCTTAGCCCAGGTTTAAAGCCTAACCCAAGGCTAAGGCGGCACACAACGGCGCTGACAAATGCTCACGCAGGCTGAGCAGCATCGCGGCGATTTCATCAGGTCCCCACAGCACCACTTGATAGCTGAGCTTGCCTGGCTCTACCGCTGTCTTAAGCTCCGGCGCAAATCCACTTAAGGAGACGAGCATGACGTGCTGACTTTGGTAGAGCGGAATGAGGCCGTTGAGATAATCCAGGACTTGGACCGTTACCGGTTGCTCGGCACTGCGCACTTGCCATAACACCTGCGCCGGGCTGGTGCTGATCAAGGTGAGGTTCTTGGCCGAAGCTTCATGCACCTCAGCGACATTGAGCCCGCGTGCCTCAATGAGCTGCGTCATCACCTCGCTTAGCTTGAGCTCACCTGAAGCGAGCTTAGCCTTAAGCTGCAAGATCACGAGCTGCTCACGGGTCAAGGCCGAGGTGACCATCGAAGCCGCATGATTCTGTTGCCAGCTGGAGTTGAGGTACTGGCTAAAGCTCTCTTCTTGCTCTAAGGACAGGCGGCTTAGGTCGCGCGACTGAAATTCTTGCAAGGAGCTTTGCAATTCCTGGGGCAATTGGCTGCGCTCTAAGGTAAAGTCATACCAATTGATAGTACGACGCTGGGCCTTGCGCGCCGAGCGCTGCTCATCGCATTGATACTGGCCGGTCACCGTGCCCACGTGCAAGGTCGAGTTTTCGAGGTTCTCTAAGATGACGATGTCCCCAGGCTGCATCTCATAGGCAAAAGGCCAGCACGAAGCCGTGAGCGTCTGGGCTTCGCGATCTTCGAGGCCGCACACCTCCTCAAAGTAGTAGGTGAGATCAGCGGCGTTGTCGTAATCGTTGAGGTTCATCGGTACGCCCTCGGAGCCGCAACCGATGTAGCCTTGAGTGAGCCAGTCTTGCTCCTCCTCGCTGCTTGCCGCCTCACACAGCCAAAAAGCCATTCTCATCTCCTAAAGCTACTTAACCCAGGCGCCGCGCGCGCAACCATGAGCTCTACGCCCGCGCTGATGGTACATATGATGATAATCAGATGAAGTCAGCGGGCGCTGCACGTACACATAATGGCGATCGGCCTTACGCAGCACCGTGACCTCCTTGAGCTGCGGAAATTCTTGCAGGAAGTCCGCTTTGAACAAAACACGACCAAAGGCGCGATCGTCTTCGACCACGCCCACTGCCTTCGTATGGGTAATCACCGCGCGGTGCTTGTAATCGTCCCACACCGTGCTGCAGGTCAAGACGACATAGCGTACCGTGCCGTCTTTGAGCACCCGACGTTGCGCTGTCAGACTAGGCAGGTGCAGCTGGGCTAAGTCGTGCTCTACCATAACCATTCCTTTGTTTGCATCTAGTTCTGTACCTAGAGCATAGCACTATGCACTGGCGATCTCACAACATAACGCAAGAAAGTTGACCTAGTTCGCATAATCATCCTAATTTCGCGACTCCAGATTATGGAATAAGATCATAAGGATGACCATTTGCACGGACGGCACAAAGGAAAATGGTGCGCACAGCCCAGCTTGCGACATTGCGGCCAAGCGTCGCAAGGTCACACGTGGCCCTTTAGAGCCCCATGGCACAGCGCTGCGCTTGCAGTATGGTTCTTACCTCCAGCAAACGCTCGGGGGATGCACCATAACAAAGGTTTCACCTTAGTGGTTTTTACCCGCAATGTCGGAATCCTTTTGGACCTTCCTCGGGCGACCGCCACCTTCGGCCCGATCTCTACCGCGAACCATTGGTGACTGGAGCATCCCCTTTGCCTCTTTTTGGCCGCGTCGAACCGATTGTCGCCGCAGAGACAAGGCATCAGATACCGCAGAGGTTCCGCCCCAGCCAATTTCGTTGGCGAGCATGCCTGCCATCATTCTGCGTTGCGCTTCCGAAAGTTGGCATTTTTCCGCCAACCGATTAAAGAACTCAAGATTGAACTGATAGTCTTTAATACGCTGCAACTAACACCTCCTTGAAGAGTAGCTTTCGATAAACGTTAACTATAATCTTACCACAAACTTGAAACCATTGTTTTATATAGTCCCTAAGACTAATCTTGCGTACAAATCACGTTATGACTTGAGTCAGGCAGCACAAAGGACAATGGTGAGCACAGCTCAGCTTGCGGTATTGCCACCAAGCGCCTAAAGGAAACGCGAGACGCCCCCTTATAGACCGAGGCTAACAACTAATTGCTGTGATTGCGCTGTTCCCAAACATGGAGTACACGCATAGAAGAGCTTGCGCTGACGCCAGGTGGCGGCGGGGGTGGTGGGTGGGCAAGTCTAAACTTGCGCTTAAGCGTGCTGTATTGAAGCTAAGAGCGGCGCCATAAGGCCATGAGGGACGTTACCCCTCACGACTCTGGCCGCAGCTGAGGCTGGCACAAAGCGCCTTAGGGTGCGCCAGGCGCGCACCCAGACCCCAGCTACAGCGGAATTGAAGCTACAGCTCTAAGGCTTGTCTGAGGGTTGGGGTGAGACGCTCCTTTTGGCTGATGAGCTCACGTGCCAGCTCCTCGGGGCCCCACAGCACTACTTGAAAAGCGGTCTTACCTGATTTGACCGCTGCGGTTAAGTCAGCGTCAAAGCCGCTTAAGGAAATGAGCATCGCACGCGAGCATTTGTAGATGGGCAGAATGCCTTCCATGAAATCCAAGACCTGCAAGGTCAGAGGCAGCGGCACCATACGCACCTGCCACAGCACTTTGACCGCAGCGTTATTTTGCGGGCTGCTAACCAAGGTCACAGTCTTGGCTGTGCTCTCAGGGACGTCGTTGACATTCAGGCCAAAGGCTTGAATGAGGCACTTGACCACATCGGCCATATTGAGCTCACCGGCGGCGAGCTTGATCTTAAGGTGCATCAGCACCAGGCGCTCTTGGCTGATCGCCGCTGGCGCTGGATTTAAGGCTTGACGTAGCAAGAAGGCCCGCTCTTGCTCACGACTCAATGCCGTGACTGTCGTAAGACCTGCGTTAAACACGCTACCTTCAGGCGCCCGCTGCTGCCAGCAGGCCATGAGGTAAGTAGTCAAGCGCTCCTCTTGCTCAGGAGTCAAACGACTTAGGTCGCGCTCTTGATAGACGTGCAGGGCTGCTTGCAAGTCTTGCGGTAATAAGGAGCGATCGATGGTCAAGCTAAACCAAGACACGGCGCGGCGCTGAGCTAAACGCCCTAAGCCCTCATCGCGGCATTCGTAAATACCAACGACCGTGCCCAGATGCCAAATTGAGGTCTCAATATTCTCTAAAATCACGATATCGCCGACCTGCAGCTCGTAGGCAAAAGGCCAGCACGCAGCGGTCAAGGTCGTAGCAGCATGTTCGTCTAGGCCACAGATGTCCTCGAGGTAGAAGGTCAAATTCTTGGCCTGGGGGTAGTCGTTAAGGTTCATGGCGATAGCATCATCGCCACAGCAGATGAAGCCTTGGCTTAAGCAAGCCTGCTCTTCGTTCACACTTTGCGTCTCACAGATCCAAAAGGCCATGCTAACTCCCTTGGTTCGTTCCACACACAGCGGTCCTACCACCGCTTTTGCGGGCGCTGAGCACAGCGCATGCCAAACGCACCATGACAGGGCATAAATTCCATCTAGACTGAAACTGAGGCCGCACCGACAAGCCCAAAACTATCCCATGCCCCAAGACTTGGCAATGCTTACCAAAATATGGCTTCACCACCAATAGCCGCGCCCGCCCCGTCCCGCTGCTCTAAAGCCAAGCACTGACTAGGCACCACCTTTCAAACCCACAAAGCTGATGTTTATCGCGTTTTATCCGGTTCTAGATTCTGACAATGATGGCTATGCATTTTAGTTATCACGAATCATGAAAAAGTAATATTAGACTATAGCTAACAAGGCGGGTATCTTGAGCCTTGCCATCAGTCATGACGATGCACCAGATTTCTTAACCCGATTTTGAGCTCAATCCTGTGAGCTCACACCGCGCACAACTGGAGGCTGCCCATGGGATAGGTGGTGGCCTCCTTTCTAACTGACTATCAGGCCGCGAGGCCTTAAAAATCCCTAAGGACGTGCATCATGCCAGCAACTGCATCCGGGGTAAAAGCCCCAACAGAGCGCCTAAGCGCCCACACCATCTTGGTGGTCGGCTGCGTCAGCCTCGCCTTATTCTTAACCTCCTACATCGGCAACGCCTTAACCGTCGCCGTGCCCTTCTTTGTCGGGCGTTTCGATTGCCCACCGCACTTAGTGACCTTAGCCATCAGCGGCTACGCTACCGCTTTAGCGTGCGTCTTGCTGCCCGCCTCGATTTGGGCGCGCCAGCGTGGCAACCAACGCCTCTTTGTCTATGGCCTAATCGGCTGCGCCGTCACCACGGCCGTGACCACACAAGCTCCGAGCGTCTGGCTGCTCTTTGTCGGCCGCCTGCTCCAAGGTGCCAGCGCCGCCCTATGCCTGAGCACTGCCATGGCCTTGATCGCCGAGCAAGTACCAGCACAACAGCGCTTTGGTGCGATCGGCATTGCAGTAGGTTTGACCTATCTCGGCGTTTCGAGCGCGCTGAGCTTTTCGGGCATCATTATCGACTCGATCGGCTTTGAGTGGATGTTCTATGGTAGCGCCGCCGCCTTTGCCCTGCTCACTCTCGTTGCCCGTAAACTGCCCCAGCCCCCAGTGCACCAGAACCAGCGTCTGCCCAAAACCAAGAGCCTCTTTTTTGCCTTAGGCATCGGTCTGTTCTTAATTTCGCTCTCAACCTTAGCGACCCAAGCCTTAGCCCCATATGGCCTTATCGTGGCAGTGTTGCTCTTGGCCTTGGTCGCCTCGCGTGACTATGCGATCTGCCAGCGCCATGGTTTAGCTCAGCACGCAACTCCCCACTCAGGTCCAGCCCCGAAGCATCCTGAGGTAGTGATTCCAGTCCACTTCCTGCGCCACAATCCGGCTTTCTTAGCCTGCTTCTTGGTGAGCGTCACCGCCTACTTCTCGGTCATGGCTGAGCCGGTGCTGTTAGCCCTGTTCTCACAGTTCACCTTAGGCCTACCGGCCAGCATCGTCGGCTTTATCGTGGTGGTGCAACCAGTCACCATTGCCCTGGTGTCGACCTTAACCGGGCGCCTGACGCGCTATTTAAGCGGCAATGCGGTTGTGACCTTAGGTCTTATCATCCAAACCATTGCCTTAGGCTCCTTTGTCTTCATCGATGAGAGCACCACGCCGCTGGGCTTAATCGTACGCCAGCTCTTTGTCGGCACCGGCTTTGCGCTCTTTTCCGCGCCTAACACCACCTTACTGACCTTTGCCGTGGGCAAAGCCAACTTCGCCTTGGCCTCGAGCACCCAGCAGGTGGGCCGCGCCTTAGGTCAAGCCTCGAGCCTGGCGTTAGTGTCCTTGATCATCGCAGCGGTGGTCACGGCCTCGCCTGACAGCGCCCTCTACCCAGCGCAATTTGCTCAGGCCACGGTCATCATCTTAGCCATCAGCGCCATCTCGGGCCTGCTCGGTATCGCCGCCTCCGGCTACGGCTGGTACTTAAGTCGCCACAAGGCGCACCAAGAGCCTCAACCTGAAGCCACTGTAGCTGAAACAGCACCTGCCGAAGTTGCAGCAGCTGAGTTAGTCGCCGCCCGCGCCAACTAAGCCTATCCTCCCTCCTGGGCCTGACTTGCGCTCTTGGGCGCAAGCCGGGCCTTGCGCGTTTTTCATATGTGAGCACCCGCACGCTTTGCTGGTACTAGGCGCCTTTTTTGCCGCCCTATTCTGAGGCCCGTGCTAGAATCTTTGAGGTGTGCTCAGGCACATAGGCTGATTGACGTAGATTTTTGTGATGGTAGGTGAGGACCGTGGCTAAAACTCCAAATAGTGGCTTTGTGTCATACCTAGGCAGTTATGGCCTAGGCAGCAACTTGCAGTATGACGAGCATGTCGCCAAGACCGCGCAGCAATTCGGTATTGAAGCCTTTGAGTTTGACCTCCCACAACAACAAGAATATCGTGATGCCATCAAGCACGCGATCGACCAACGTCAGTCCTGCCTCATTTTGCTCTCGGGACGCGCGGGCGATGGCAAGACCCACTTCTTGCGCACCTTATTCACTGACCCCGAGTATTTAGGGGGCACGCGCGAAGAGTGGAATCGCAGCCCGAACTGCTTTGAGTTCACTAAGCAAGGTGCGAGCGGTCCGATCACCTTCACCTTGGTTAAGGACTTCACCTCCAACGACAGCGACGCCGAGCAAAAGAAGCTGCGTGCCACGATCGAAGCTATCTTTAACCAAAACCAAAATCCTCAGCCTGATGCCCCGTGCCGCATCGTCATCATCGCCGGTAATAATGGCAAGATCTTAGAGCGCTTCCAAAGCTTCTACGGCGACCAAAATGAGGTCAATATCTTCATTCACGCTCTTGAGCGCTATATGCTCGAGCACGATCGCAGCAAAATCGACAAGCTGCCGGGCGTGCAATGTCACGATATGTCCGCATGCTTGGGCACTAAGGAAATCGCCGCGATCTATCAAAAGGTCTTAGGCGATAGCAGATGGGATCAGTGCGCGCAGTGCCCATACCACGCGCTATGCCCAATTGTACGCAATCGTCAGGTGCTGCAAGAGCCGCTGGTGCTCACGCGCCTGCTGCAAATCCACGAGCTCTTAGTCGACAACGGCCTGCACTTTACTATGCGTAATGTGCTCCTGTTGATCGTCAACGCCCTCTTTGGCCGCACCAACGATGATAAGTATCTCAACTGCAATGTGGTCATGCGCAATTTCAAGAGTCTCAACAAGCAAATCGAGGCGGTAGCGCCGGTAAGTTCTGAAGCCACCGAGGAAGAGCGTGCGACATACCAATTTGAGGTCGACCGCTTAGTCATGGCCACGCCTTTAGGCTCCAAGCCGTTTGACAATTTGTTGGGCCTCAATCTCAAAGCAGCCACCACCAAGCGTGGGCGCAAGAAGTCAGAAGAGCCGCAAAGCTTTTTGAGCGATGACACTATGCCAATCTTCCATGAGCTCGGCACCTTAAATCTGGGTGCTTTTAGCACCAAGCTTATCGACGAGTTCTTGGTTTTAGGCGCCACCACCGATGTTTTCTCCGCCGAGATCGCCTCTTACCATGCTCGTTTAGCCCGGCTTCATGACCACTACGACCTCTTTGGGAGCTTGCAGCGCTGCTATCGCAGTGTCCAAAGCAAGGACTTAGATGAGGACGGTGGCAGCTCCACCGAGTACGCTCAGATGGCCGAGCTTTTAATGAGCCTACGCCGTTTACTCTTCTTTGTACTGCCTGATGCTCAAAGCGATGCCATCTTCCAAGCAAGTGCCAGCAGCAACTCAGGTAAGCCGTTCTTTGCGCCCTTCTTGCTCACGGCCTATCCTTTTGCCTTGGACTATCTCAAGCTCAAGCACGACGCCCTCAAGATTAAACAAAGTTATTGGCGTGAAGGCCAAGGCCTTAACTTGCGCTCCACCAACAGTTTTGATCTGGCACGCCAGCTGATGGTCGGCCTCAACCGCGCCTTTACCAATCTTATGATCACCTCGGGGGCGGCTGAAGAGGTCTATATCACCACCAACAATAAGATCGACCCGATGGCCTTGAGTGTCATCTACGATCGCAGCCGCTACCATGTCCCGGTCGACTACCAGGGCAACGCCCGCGATAACGCCCTGCGCTTTGAGCTCTTAGGCGAGGATCGTTTAACCTTAGTCTTCAATACCCCTATGCTTGAGGGTAATGACCAAAGCAAACTTCCTGCTAAGCAATGCTATTTAGAGCTTAACCCCAAGCTCTTTGAGTACCTGATGGCACTAGCCGTCGGCACTTCGGGCCTGTCGTTCTCACAAGAGAACACCAACGACCTGGCCGCCTTTAAGGCCAGCATCGATGCCACGATTACGGAACAAATTAGCTTTACCTACCAGCACATTTTCCCAGAGCCAAGCTTTGACGTGCTCTTTAACAATATCCAAATCTGCCAGCTCAACGAAGCCGGTGGTTTAGACTAAGGGGACGCTCATGACCAACGATTTATCCGAGCCAATTACTGAGCCCCTGAGCCCCAATGAGCAAGACAGCTTGCGCCAAGCAGCCGAAGATGCCATTTTTGCTGGCATGGCCCCGACTGATGCCGAAATGCGTCTGAGCAATCAATACAAAGCCTTGCAGCAACATGATGACTTAACCGAGTCGGTATTAGCGCACAAGGACGCCTATCGGGCGCGCGAGATGGGGCCAACGACACTTACGTCCCAGCAAGCAGCCGCTCTCATTGCTGAGGGACGCCACATGCAGCCTCGGGCCAAAGCGCACTTTAACTATGCCCAAAAGGCTCACGAGCAGTACCTGCGCCGTGCCACCGATCGGGCCTTCATCGCTGAAATCGTCCAGCGCGTCAATGGCACCCCAACTGCTCCTGACAAGGAAGAGCCCCAAAGTGCCTTAGAGCCAAACTTGCAGCCTACCAACAGCACCCTAGAGGTACCAGCTCCCCAAAGCGAAGCTGCAGGCTGGCAACAGGCACCAGGCTTGCCTGAAGACCAAATGCCAAGCGGCTTAAACGCGAACTTACCGCATGCCCCTGATATGTCGGCCTCTTCTGAGGACGAAGAGCCCCAAGGCGGCTTAGGCCCAAACTTCAAGCGTGAAAACCGCGCTGCCCTGCTGGGTATCGCCCCGAGTGCCCGTCGCGCTAACCCTGTCTTATCCCTACTCTCGACCAGTACGCCGCAGCATGCGCACGCTACCGTCCCGCCTACTTGCGCTCCAGCGCCTGCTGATTCTGATAGCGCCGCTGTTTCGTCTGCTGCTTCGTACGCTGCAGCCCCTGACTTATCGGCAGCAACAGCTCAGGCCACGACGCCCGTCCCAGCACCCTTAGCACCAGCGGCCGACGCTACGGCGATCGTAGCATCGCATACTAGCGAACCAAGTACTGCGACTACGCCCAGCAATTTAGCAGGTATGGTCAACACCATAGCTGACGTACCTACTCAGCTTGCCGCAACTACTGAGAGCGCGCCAGAGCTTGATCGTGAGGCTAGTGCGCAATCAGCGCCCGCGCCATTGTCGCCTGACTTTGCCGCCCAGGCTTTAGATTTGGAGACTTGCCGCAAGCTGGTGGCACCAGTTTTAGCTCAGGTGCGCGCGAGCGAAGATAAGACCTTAGGCCAGCGCTTTGCCCATCTGCGTGAGGCAGGTTACAGCTTCTATCAGCTCGAAGAAGATATCTTGGGCACCGGTTTTGACCACAGTGAGCAACGTACCCATCTCATGCTTGAGTTTCTGACCGTGCTTGCCAGCCAAAATCAGTCCGATCCTTTTGCCGTGGCCCAAAGCGATGAGTGGGGCCGCTTTGCCTTCTTAAAGCGCCGCAACCTCATCTTGCGCCAGATCCTGTTTAATAACCCAGAACTGGGCATCATCGCCGCAACTAATCAGCAAGATGAGGCCAAATGGCAGCAGTGGTTTGAGCAATTTAGCGCCAAACTGCAAACTCCGCCTAAAAACCGAAGCGAAAATAATACGACGTACCAGCCTGAGTTCTTGGCCGCACTGTTGACTCAGCTCAAGGAAGTATGCCTAGGACAATTTGAGCGCTTTGTCACCTTGGTTAAAGTGCTGCGCTCATGGTCAATCGACACCGACAAGAACCGTCAATGGTCGACCCTCTTCCTCTTTCCTTTTGGCTATGATTCCCTGTTCTGGGAAATCGATAGTGAATTAAGCTTTAACATCAATCTGATGGGCGGTGCGGGCCAAAACGTCTTTAGCATGCTGGTACGCGCAGGCGCTGCTTCATTGGGCTCTCGACTGGTGGAACGTTTCTTTGTCGATCACAATGGCCTCAATACCGGCGCGCGCTTCTTAAGTGGCACCTTGCTGCCCGGCTTTGAGCAAGAGCTTGAAGTCACTGAGCAGCACTTGCAACAACAGATTCAAGCGGCCACGTCGTTTGAGCAACGCATTAATCTAAGCACGCAACGCATTCGCATCGCGACTACACGCTATTTGCCGTATCGCGATCTGCCGCGCTACCACTTGTTACGTGAGGATTTTGAGGCGCTCTGTAGTCTTGATTTGACCAAACAAGAGCTGTTTTTGGCTTTAGGCTCCTTAGGCGCGCTCCATCAGCTCTGCTATCTGTTAGAGCAAGAACAAAAGGTGCTCGATTTGCCCGGAGACGCCACGCACACGTGCGACCTCAATATGGTGATCGTGGCCAATCCTGAGCATAAAAACGGGCTACGCGCGCTCTCGATGCGCCGCTTCAAGGAAAATATTGCGCTCTTTGCTCAGGCACGCGCCCACTACGTCAAGGCCCACTTGCGTGCCGTGGTCGCAGCTTGCGCCCCGGAGCTTTTAACTAAGCCCCTTCTGACCGTCACTGAGCAAAAGCTGGTGTGCAATCTAATGCGCTGCGCCTTTGACTTCAAGCCGAGCGTACGCATTAACCTGCTCGAGCGCACTATTACCCAGCCTAAGGCTAAGGACGACCAAAACTTAGAGTGCGTGACCACCGTGCCCGACGGCATTAGCTATGCTGAGATTGAGTCGGTGCTGATTGACGATGAGCGTGATATGCACATCCAGAGCTTGCACTCAACTTGGAGCGCCGATATTGGGCTTACCACCAAGGAAAGCGCGGTCAGCTATTACTATAGCCTAAGCGATGAGCTGCTCTATTACTTGGTGCTGGCCTTAGTCCCGAAGGGGCACCCAATTGCCCTCAAGGACTTTTTAACCAAGCTCCATGAGCGCTATCACTTGGTGATTGGCTTAGGTGAAGCTGGTTCCTACGCCGTGGAGGACGCAGACTTCATCGCCAATGAGCGTCAGTTCAAGCTCAAGCTTATGCGCAATCATTTGCTCATCAGCTTAAGTGATGCGTGCGACTATGTGCGCAATCCATTTAGCCAAGCGGTGGAGAGGGAAAAATAATGACTCAGTCCGTCCGCACTCCTGCCCATACCAGTAGCGCTTCTAAAACGACGCGCCAGTATGTCGATCAGCGCAAACGCGCTGAGGCCAACTTGCTGGGAGTACGTTCCCACCCCAAGCAGCCTTATGCTGAGCATAAGTTTTTGTTAGAGCAAGACTTGCTCGGCTTTGGCCTCAATAATCAGTGCACCCGCGACGGCACTATGATTGAGTTCTTGCAGGTACTCATGTGCCAGCCGCGTAACTTTGCGCTGATGCCCTACTGGCAAGAACCGCAGGTACGCTTAAGTTCTGAGTTCTACCCCGCTTTTATCCGCACCAAGCATGTGCTGCTGCGGGCCCTGATCTTCAACAACAATACGGTGGGTCCGATTAATCAGCGCAATGACTTAACCGACGAACACAAGTGGGAGCAATGGCAGCAACAATTCGTCAGTGCCAACAACTGGATTAATGGTACTGAGGACAGTCCCGCCTTGGATCTGAGCTACCTCAAGCGCAGTTTTAAAGACTTTGCCACCTTTACCACCGCCTTACGCCTCTTGCAAAACTGGGCGATGGACAGCGGTGATGGGGTTGCTTGGACTTCACGTTTTTTAATTCCGTGTGGTCCCTACACCTGTTTTTGGCAGCTCAACCAAGAGCTCAAGCCGATCAGTCCTGACTTAAGCGGCTCAGGGCAAATCCTTTACTTTGCCCTGATGCGCGCCCCCACCAAGGCTAGTCTCCAGCAATTTCAGAATTGGGCCAGCAGCGCTCATGAGCGCTCGCTCTATCCGGAGCTGGGACTAGAGGTCAAGTCCAAGCGCTTTAGCGGCCAAGTATTAGCGCTCACCCAGCAAGTGGGACGGGAGCTCTATCAACGTTTCTTAGAGCAACCTAATATCTTCAATCGCTGCGCCCAACAAGTCGAAGGGCCTTATGCCCAAGCCGAGCTGGAGCTGTGCCAATACCTTGCAGCGCATGCCGGGGCTTTGGCAACCAATGCCGACGACAGTGACTTTAACTACTTCAGAGATAAGCAGAAAGCCTCGTGGCCGATAGGTCAGATTGCGGTCGATAAGCTCAATCACCTCAACTCCTTCCCACTGCAAGGCCACCGTATCTTTATCCAGCTTTTAGGTGACTATGCCAATATCTTGGCCCAAAGTCTAACCCACCAAGACCTCTTTGAGGCCTTAGGTACTATCACCTTGCTCAATTTTATGGTGTTGGGACTTGAGCAAAGCCAAGGCGCGATAGCGCTCTACGATCCCGATAAGGCAGTCGATATCAGCATCATTCCAGCGGTCAATACCTCGCCTAAAGACCGGATGCGCAAGGCCGCGCTTATGCGCTGTAAGGCCAACTACGAGCTCCATGCCCTGATGTTAAAGCAATACGCCTATGCGCACTTACGCCTCTTCCTCGAGGAAGTACAACCCGGTTTTAAAGGGGGCGTGCTCACGGCCGACAAGGTTAACCTAATCTTGAAGGCAATCTTTGCCCTCTTTAGCTTCAATCAAACTGGGCAAACTGAGCTCTTAACTTACCTGGCCGACAAGCTGGCGCTCCTCAAGGGCAAAAATCCGGTCGGCACGCCGTACGAGCGCATTGTGGCCTTGCGGGTCGGCTACAAGGATTTTGTCACGGTATTCTTGGGCTACTTCCAAGATCAGCGCGCCTACGACAACAACTATCATCGCGTGCTGGGGCGCCAGATTGGCCTTATCACCACCGAGCTCACCACCGGCCACTGCTATGTCTTAAGTGACCACTTGGTCACGACCTTGGTGATGGCGATCTTAGGCAAGAACCGTCATTTGCCTTGGCAAGACTTTTTGCAAGCGCTCGCCGAGCGCTATCACATCATCATTGGCGTCAAGCAGGCACGGGCCAATTACGCTAAAGGCGGCCGCTACTATGGCAGCTTGCGCTTGGGCGATCTCGATGAGGAATTTCGCAAAAACGAACGTGCCCTGCGTATTAAGCTCGAGCGCTTAGGCTTCTTGTTGGTCTTAAGCGACGGCTGTGATTTCGTTAAAAACCCATTTTGTGCGGCGGGTCCAAACCCTCAATCTTAATCCATCCTTGCTGGGGATTGTCGTCTATGTCCACTCAAACCACTCCACCGACCGTTAACCTGGAGCTGACGGTCGCTGAAAATCAGGCCTTAGCCTATCAGCGTGAGCTGCAAACGGTTCACGATGCCGTGGCCGCACGCTTAGCCCAAGAAATCTTAGGCTTAGTGGGCGCGCAGTGCGTGCTGGAGTTTTTGCCCGAGCAAGGCGAGGAAACAGGTGATGATGACGAGCAAGACTTTGCTCCATCACGCCTGATCTTATTTGAACATTTAGATCCGCACTACCTCACGGCCATTGTGGCTAAAGTGCAGGCGCTGCAGGAGCAAGGTGAGATCGCCAGCAATCTCTCGATTGCGATCACGCAAAAGGCCCTGCAAGACTTGGATTTAGGTCCAAACATACCCTCGTGGGTCGTGGCCAATGACCAAAACGCGACCTATTGGCGCAACAATATTGAGCCTAATACCATCAAGCTCTGCGCTATCTCCAGCGGTGAGAACGAGGACACCTTAAGCAATATCACCGATCGCATCAACTCCGAGAGCTTAAAGCAGCACCTCTCAGACAAAGCGGTGTTAGTCGAGGTCTTAACCTCCTTACAGCAAGCTCTACCTGAGCTTAGCACCGAACTTACGCCTTATGAACAAGCCCAGATCAAGGACGTGCCGCGCATCTTGGCCGCGCTCTTGACCGACCCGCTGCGCGATGACTTAGCCACCACTTTAAGTGCCCTATGCGACACCTTAAGCGTCAAGCCCAGTGATGTCAGCGCCTATATCGCCCAGGTTCTGTTAGCTTTGGCCGCCGGAGCACGCAATGTGCGCTCAGCCTTAGGTCAGGCCTTGCCTACCTTCCAGATCCCGCGCCAAGAAGAGCTCTTCTTAACTAAGAGCAAGAGCCCTAAGCCTTACACCAAACTGCAAGTTAAGCGCTTAGTGAGCGGCATTTTAAAAGAACGCCCGACCCTCTTTAATTATGCGGTCGCCGCTGGCCAGCCATTAGAGAGCTTCAAGCTTAACAAGCTCAAAGAGAACCTGAGCCCACTGCTCACGGCCACGACTGTGATTGAGGGCACTAAGGAGGAAGTACCACTGCTTGCTGAATGGGAGTCAGGCCTGCTCAAGGAATTTGTCGCTCCCAAAAGCAAGCGCGAGGCACTTTTTGCGCAGCTGTGCACGATTGAATGGACGGGCAAGCTCGAACTCTTCTTTAACCCTGAGCCTAAGGCCGAGCAAAAGAAGAGCCTCTACGAGCGCACCATGGCCATGTTCCAGGACAATTTGACCAACGAGGCCAAGCTCACCACCCAAGAAGAAACCACGATTGAGTTGGTCAAGCAAGACGTCAAGGCCCTGACCCGTGACAATCGCAATGAGCTCAATGAGCTTTACCAAAG
Source organism: uncultured Anaerobiospirillum sp. (assembly GCA_944390115.1). Taxonomy (GTDB): domain Bacteria; phylum Pseudomonadota; class Gammaproteobacteria; order Enterobacterales; family Succinivibrionaceae; genus Anaerobiospirillum. The sequence continues at coordinate 60,767 of CALXOW010000001.1, read as the reverse complement.
CCGCCGCGCTATCTTCGACCAAGAGACGTCGATCAGCAAGGAATGGGAAAAGTACATCTACTACGAGGACAATTACGCCGAGCCTAATTTCCTCTTATCGCTGAGCAAGGCGGTGCTCAACTTAGCCCGCAGCGGCGACGACAGCGAGGAGCTGCTCGAGCGCCTCACCATCACCTTAGATGGCACCGCCCAGAAGATCTTAGAGAAGAATGCGGCGGTGATGTCGTACTTTAGCCTGCGCTATGGCGCGTTCCTGCGTGGCCTGACCGAGCGCCTGGGCGGGCGCTTGGTGGTGGATTACGCCGGGAGCAATACCACCTCGAAGCAAGCAGAGTCCCAGGACGAGCCCGACCTCAATCCGCTCTTTAACTACCAAAAGTTCTTTGCCGCACGCGGGAAAAAACAGCCTGCCAAGTCCACTAAGGAACGCGATCTCACCTTAGTTTTGGTGCTCACTCCAACCTATCGTAAAAAGGAAGGCAATACGCTCGAGCAAGGCAAGCCGTTTAAGCTCACTTGGCAGCTGCGCCCTGAGCGCGTCAGCTCCTTCTTCAGTGCTGACTTAGAGGCCCTCACCTCAGGCCCAATCTTACGTTGTGGCCTCTTTGAGCATGATGAGTTTACGGCGCAAGGCACGCTCCAAGACTTAAGTCTCTACAATAGCACCACGCTCTTGATTCCAGAGAAGAGTGAGCGCACCTTCTTTAACGTCAGCGACAGCGCTGATTGTGACTTAAGCGCGCGCTGGCAGGCCACGATGGAGAGCTTAGAGCAGCAGCTCAACGACCCTAGCCTTACCCAACCAATCAAAGATTGCTTTGTTCAATTTGAGCAGCACTATCACGACTGCTTACAGCAGCTCAAAGACTGCACCTTGCAGCCGCACGCCTGCCATGAGCTCAGCCACAGCTATAGCGCCCTCCAGTACGAGCTCTTACAGAGCCCGATTAATCAGCTGCAACAAGGCTTGAGCCCGGCGACCGCTAAGCTCAAGGAACTGCTTGCTCTCATCTTGCAAGTAGGTATGGCCTATCGTAAGAGTGCCAGCGCCCAAGACTCAAGCTACGCCATTGCCACTCCATTTACGGTCGAGGCCTTGCGCAGCCACGCCTGCAAGCTCGAGCGCACTCAAGAGCTCATCTGCGACATCTTGGAAAAGCCAATTTCGATCAACGATCGCGATGTGTTCTTGGCCTCCTTAGAGCAAGATCTCAACTACTACGACGCCCCCGAGCTCTGCCTCAATGGCTTAAGTCAGCATGATGCCCCGGTCAATGCCCGTTATAGCGAACTTATTGCCACCCAAGCCTTAGGCGGCTACACCCTGTATGTGGCCTCCAACAAGCTGCGCTCGGACTTAGGTGAGAACCTTGCCCGTCCCGTCAATCTCAAGGGCCGTGGGCGCCCGAAGAAGGCCATCACGACCAATCTCTCTAACGGTGCCCAAGGCGGTGGCGGCTGCTCGGGCATTGGTGGCGCTAACGCCAGCAGCAACTCCAGCGAATTAGCCTTAGGTGCTTTGAGCGCGCAAATTGGTGCTTACCTCAAGCATCACCCTTATCCGCTCAGTCAATGCACCCTGATCTTAAGTCATTGCCCGGTACCAGGCTTTGCCTTGGAGCTCTATCGCACCTTGCAGCACGAGCAGCACGAAAACTGGAGTGGCACTCGTTTGAACTTGGTCATATTGTGCCCAAGCGCCCAGCAAGCCCAAGAGGTATTTGCCCTCTTTGAAGGTGAGCGCTTTGCCCTCAAGCAATCACTTGAAGGCCCGGAGTTCGTCAAGGACGTCAGCGTCACCATCTTGCTCGAGGATAATGGCGTCGGCTTAAGCAAGCGCTTTGGCACGCTCAACGATTACTTAGAGCGCATGAGCTTGCAGCAAAATGCGGTCAGCGCCAACAGCTATGGCAGCACCTACGGAAACACCTACACCTACGACAGCGCGCACAGCAATGAGAGCTCGGGCAACGATCGTTTTGCCCAAATTGGCCTGATGGTGCATGCCTTCGATGCTCGCTCGAGCTTCCAATTCACCCCGGCGTACGAGGTCCCAGTGGTCAGCGATGAGGTGCACTACCAGCCATCGCTCATCAATATGGTTGACGCCACGCCGACCCAGGCCTTAGGGCGCTTTGTGGTCAGTCCGGTCTTGCCTTTAAGCAAGATTATGCTCTTGCACAGTATCTACTACTTAAAGATTGGCTCCTACCAAGACTTCAAAAAGGCGCAAGTACAACTCGAGCAAGCCCTGACCGCGCAGCAAGTAAGCCTGAGTCAAGCAGGACAGGCCGCACTCGCTCTGGGCTTAACTGAGCCAAGCTCCAGCACCCTGACGGTCCCGACGCCGCTTTATGAGCGCACCATCGAAGATGAATACCGCGCGCTCGGCAACGATCGCCTGACCCAAGCGATCACGCAGATCCACAAGTCGTGTGATGCCGTGTTCTATCTTGATGACTTGCTCGATCGCAAGCAGCTCAAGAGCCAGAGCATTCGCGTCCTGTACTATCAAAAGCTGCCACACAATAGCCTCAACTTCATCATCGCGACCCAAGTCAATGTCGAGGCCAAGACCCGCCAGTTCTTGCAGGAGTTGGTGGCTGACACCAACTTAAGCCCTGAAGAGCAAGCAAGTTGCCTTGCTCAAGTCGCCGAGGCCTCGCTTAATATCTCAGGGCGTCTGCTGATGCACGCGCAGCTGCGCCGTCAACACGCCTATGAGCTGATGGGCGTGGTCCTAACCGGCTTTATGGCGCAAAGCATGATGGACCTGATCGCTCAGCACTATCAGGCTCAGGGTCAGACCTATCGCAGCTTGATTTACCTCGATGACTACAAGAGCATCTTCCAAGCAGTGGGGTCGCAGCGCCAAAAGCGCCTGGCCGACCTCTTAGGTATTCAGCTTATCAAGCACGAGGTCAACGGGGAGGCGCACTACCTGTTAAACCTGGTAGTCATGGAGAGCAAATTCTTAGAGTGCACCAGCACCGATGCCGCCAATAAGTCCTTAAAGCAGACGCGCGAGACCACCGAACTCTTGCACCGCGCCTTTAAGCTCTACGCCACGCGTCACAGCTTAGATCGCAAACAGTGGCTGGCGCGCATCGCCGACATGCTGGTCGACAACAGCGATCAATTAAGTCCGCTCAGCGCCGAGCAAAACCTCGGCTCCGACGAGTTTAGCCGGGTGCAGCAGCTCATTCGCAACGGCCAGGTCGACATTCTGCTCAAGGGCTGCTCCTTGGTCTTTGCCCGCAGCAGTGGCGCGGACGAAGGGGAGAGCCTCAACCTCACCCCACCACTGTGCGAGGCTAATATCGATCCTAAGCTCGATAAATCAAGTCCAAACCAAGGCTTCCCACTGGTGCAAGCCAAGTTCACCGGCGCGGGCGTCACTACCGTGCTGACTACATTCCACCAGCACCAAGGCAAGGGCAACTACCAGGCCCTGGAGGCCATCGCCGAGAAGTGCCACGATGACACGATCAAGCAGTACTGCATCAAGGACGATCCTAAGTTCTTGCTGCAAGCGCAGCTGCCTGCCACCGTAAAGCCAGAACCAGAGATTAAGACTGAGCCAAGCTCTGAGCCTCAGACGGTAGCAGTAACCAAGGAAGAGACTTCAACTAAGGTCGAGACCTCGAACCAAGTCGAAACCTCAGCCCAAGACAATTTCCAGCTCGACCATGAAAAACTCGTCCGTGACTCAGGCTTAGGGCTCGAGCCCATCTTAGGCGGGCAAACTGCACCGCTCATTCACGATGAGTTCACTCAGCCAGAAGAGACCGTGGTAACGCCACAGCCTGAGGATGAGCCGCAGCCAACGACAGTGGTCATGCCTGAACCGCCTCAACCTCCTGTAATTCCGGATCCACCTCAGGTTCCACCGGTTCCGCCACAACCGCCAGTTGTGCCTCCGCAACCGCCGGTTGAGCCGCCAGTTATGCCACCGCAACCACCGGTTGAGCCTCCGGTTGTAACCCCGCCGCAGCCTGAATCTGAAGTTCTGGCACCAGAGCGCAGCGAATGGCTGGCCACGGTACCGCGCCGCGCCTACAACGAATGGCGCCCACGGGTAGCTGAGCTCTTACCGCGCTCGCAGTACGATCAAGAGGCCAGTGAGCGCAAGCTCGAGGAAATGGCCAATAAGATCGATGATGTGCTGCGTGAGTTTGGAGTCAAAGCTAGGGTCAACCGCAAGTGTTACGTCCCAGGCCCGGTCATCACCCGCTTTGTGCTGCAACTAGGCTATGGCGAAACCACCAAAGCAATTGAGCGCATCGTCGGCGAAATGCCGCGCAAGCTAGGGGTGGACTTAGTGCGCTTTACCGCCAGCAATGTCAGCTTGGAAGTACCTAACAAGAAGCGCCAGACCATTGCCTTAGGCGACGTGCTGGTCAGCACCGAGTTTGCCCAAAGCCAGGCCGCTCTGCCTTTAGCCTTGGGTTTAGCCCCTGATGGCACGCCAGTTGTGCGCGACTTGGTGGAAGGTGGTCCGCACCTCTTAGTGGCAGGTACTACGGGCGCAGGTAAGTCAGTAGGCTTAAACGCGATTTTGCTCTCGCTCATCGCCAAGCACTCGCCGCAGGAGCTGCGTCTTATCATCATTGACCCGAAGCGCGAGTTCCAAGCCTACGAGAAGCTGCCGCACATGCTGGTACCGCCGATCAAGGATGTCACGGTCGATGCCATGACCGCCTTGCGCTGGTGTATCGCCGAAATGGAGCGTCGCTATAAGCTCTTTGATGACGTCACGCAAACCAGCAGCATGAAGGTTTACAACGACTTCATCACAAAAGAGCGCGCCCACGGTCATCAGGTCCAAAACTACTTTATCAAGGACGAAAAGGTCGTGGAGTACTTGGAGCCGCTGCCACGCATCGTGGTTTTGATCGACGAGTTCAACGACTTAATGGCGCAAACTCGGGCGGGCGGGCGCTCCAAGGGCAGCGAGTTTGAGAACTTGATTGCGCAGCTGGCGGGCAAGTGCCGTGCTGCAGGCATTCACCTGATTTTCGCGACCCAATCACCGCGCGCCAACGTGGTCACCGGCCTCATCAAGAGCAATCTGCCAGCACGCATTGCCTTTAAGGTCAGCGATTACCACGAGTCGCAGATTATTCTGGACGAAAATGGAGCCGAGATGCTCTTGGGTCGCGGTGACATGCTCCATCGCTTCAGCAATGAGACCACGCACCGCGCTCACGGCGCCTACGTCACCGAGCAGGACATCAAGTCCATGATCGACGCTTGGCATCAGCGCTACGGCGATCCCGAGTACGTACCGCAGCTCTGTGATAGTGATACCATCATAACCACGGGCGAGCTAGAGCAACTAGTGGAGCAAGCCAAGACGATCATCGCTGCAGCTCAGGGCCAGCGCCTCACTGAGCGCGACCTGCGCCACCGCTTGGAGCTCAACTCGCTGACCGCGCAAAAGGTTATGACCAAACTCAAAGAGCAAGGCCTGCTCTAACTGTCAGCGCCCGCCCCCTTGGGGCGGGCCTTGCACAGCAACCCGATAATCTCAGTAGCAGAATAAGGAGCAGCTACAGCCGTGTCGAATGGTTTACTTTTGCTACTTGGTATAATTGCAATTTGTGGCGGTCTGCTTGTAATATTTGTCATTCCTTTGTTCTATGACTACTACAAAGTTACGAAACAAGAGCGAGCTCAAAAACAAATTCTACCAGCACCAGTCCCCATTCATAACCAAACAGTGGAGTAAGCTGATATATGTCCACAGGGATTCTCATGCTCATTGGCGTGACTGTAATTTTACGAGCTGTGCGGTCAGCGACCATACCAGTACGCACCTTGATATTTGGTTTGCTATCGATGACTATGATTTGAGTCCAGGTCAACCGATAGCCATCAGCAAACCTGCAAACTTCAAGGTTTTGGTCTCGCAATGGTCGCCGACCGCACAGGTCGTAATTTTAGGCACCTTTCTTATAGTATTCGTTATTCCTTTTTATCGTGAATACTATCAGATTATAAAAAAAGAACAACGCGAGCAAGAAAAGGCCTATGCGAGCAAGAAAAGGCTAATGCGAGCAACAAAAGCACTAACTCAAAGCCAAACACGTAGCTGCACAAAGCAAGGCGAGACATAGCTTGCCTATGCCCATCAGTTCACACGACTTTTCCAACGATCATCAGGCTGCGTTTTATTGCCTCAGCCACGCCGCTCGCACAACTTAGGATAGCCCCGCCGTGTGGTCAGGCTGGGGTATCATCCTTACCGCCATCATCGGTATCTTTGCCTTTAGGCAACAGCTCGAAGTTCCGACGAGCGAGGGCATCTACTGAGGGAGTTTAAAAGTTTTTAACGCACAAAATCGGCCTTTGATGGCTTGTATAAGAGGTTTGTTGCACACTCAACCACATAGACTTTGTGGCAAATACTTTTAAACTCCGTCACTACCTCATCAGCGCAGGCGTGGTCATGCTTAACCTCTTTGTACGCAAGAGGCTCACTCAGGGCTCACCCTGTGCGCCCTAGTCATTTCTTTTGCGCGCAAAGTTGGTACAATCCTCACGCCATTTGAGTCTTGTTCTGAGGATCAATATGCACAACGCTATCTGTTTACTCGCCGCGATCGCGTGCGAGGTCACGGCCACCACTGCGCTCAATTACACTCACCAGTTTACGCGCCTGCTTCCATCGGTGATTACGGTGGTGGGCTATGTCGCCTCCTTCTACCTGCTCAGCATGGCGCTGCGCACGGTGCCTATTGGTATTGCTTACGCCCTGTGGTCTGGCATTGGCATTGTCCTTATCACCTTGATCGGTGTCTTTGTCTTTAAGCAGCAACCAGACTTACCAGCCCTGATCGGCATTGGCCTCATTATGGCCGGGGTGATGGTAATCAACCTCTGGTCGCATATGGCGGTGCACTAAAGAGCGCCGCTTGCGCCTAAGCAAGCGGCTTTGGAGATAATCTCCGGTTTAGAGAATCTGGACCAAGTAGTCTTGGAGCCAGATAACCGCGACCACCACAAAGAGTACCGGAATCGCCATAGTGAAGTTAAAGCGGAAGTACTGCTTGACGCTGATGGCAAAACCGCGCTTTTCTAAGAAACCCAGCCATAACAGGGTCGAGAGCGAGCCAATTGGGGTGAGCTTTGCGCCGATGTTGCAGGCGGCCAAGTGACTGTAGATTAAGGAATCGTGGCTGGCGCTAATCGCACTACCTGCGACAAAGAAGTCGTTGAGCGCTAAATTGCCCAGCATAATCATCGGCAGGTTATTGAAGATAGCTGCGCCCGCCGCTGAGATATAGGCCGTCGAGAGCATCTCCACCAGGCTGATATGCGACATATTGCCGTAGATATTCACCAGCTGCTGGCCTAAGCCGCCCTTGTACATGGCAAAAACGATCAGGTACAAAGTGAAGCTGAAGATCACGATATCGTACGGAGCCTTGAGCAGGATCTTGGCATTGTGCCCTTTGTTTTTAACCAGCATCACGATCGTGATAACAGCAGCAAAGCACAGCACTGGCACGCACACTGGAGCCGAGGTGAGTTCAGCGGCAAAGAGGCCGACCACGAAGCACAGAATAAAGCCAAAGCAGAAGCGCTTTAAGGCAGGGCTGAGTTCAGTTGAGCCGCCCTTCTTAAAGGAAATGACTGGCGGCAACAAGCGGCTGCAACCAATGAAGAAACAAATCAGCATCGTGATGACACTGGCGATCGTCGGCAGAATCATGGTCGCGGCAAAGCTGGCAAAGGTCAGCTCAAAGTAACCGGCGGTGATGATATTGGTCAGATTCGAGACCACTAACGGCAAGGACGCGGCGTCACAGACAAAGGCGGAAGTCAGCAAGAGCACAGTCGCGAGCTTGGCCTCGGCCTTAGCAAAGCGCGCAAAGAGCGCCACCATGAGCGGAGTGAAGATCAAGACCGCGCCATCATTGGCAAATAAGGCCGAGGTCAGGGCGGTTAAGATAATGATTTGGACGCAGAACTTACGGGTATTGAGCTCGAGTACGGTGCCATCGCCCGACTCCTTACCGCGCTGCAAGATCTTGCCCACCAAGTAGTCAAAGAAGCCCATATTCTCAAGGCACAGCGAGATGATGATGAGACCAATTAAGGTCAGCGAGCTGTCCCAAGTCAGGTCAAAGATCTCTTTGACGTCCTCATACGTGATGAGCTTGAAGGCAAAGACGAAGATAGTGCCCAAGGAGGTGTAAATCCAGACCTTGAGGCGAAACGGCTTCCAGATAATGAGCAGTAAGGTAGTGATGAAGATTAAGAAGGCCATAGCAGTGAGCTCAGCGACAAGCTAATGCAACCCCTGTTGCATCAACGAACCGGCCATTATAGTGCAAAGGTCAAGTGCTGCAAGCTTTACTTAGACGCGCCCCATAGCGGGGCACAGAGCAGCAAAAAGGGCAGCCCCTGCTGCCCCCTTTTCTTGGTGTGCGCGCTCCAGCAGCTCTCACTGCATGGGCGTGTTCACACTTGGTTAGCGGTGATCGCACTTGCGCGTTAAGTAATCACCGATGAACTGGACCAATTGCACCATGACAATGAGGATGACCACAGTGCCGATCATCATATCCAGTCTAAAGCGCATATAGCCGTAGCGAATAGCGACGTCACCTAAGCCACCGCCACCGATTGCACCAGCCATCGCCGAGCAGCCGATAATCACGATTACCGTGATAGTGAAGTTTTGGATGAGCTCTGGCAAAGCCTCAGGCAGCAGTACCTTACGCACAATCTGCCATGGGCTCGCGCCCATACTGGTTGCCGCCTCAATTAAACCGCTTGGGACGGTACGTAAGCTGGTCTCAACCAAACGGCCGGTAAATGGAATAGTGCCGATAACTAAAGGCACAATCACCGCTGTGGTACCGATACTCGAGCCCACAATGAACTTGGTCAAAGGCGAAATCGCGACCATCAAGATGATGAATGGAATCGAACGCAAGGCGTTAACGATCGTGCTTAAGACGCGGTAGAAGTTAAGGTGCTCAAAGAAATAGCCCTTAGAGGTAACGAGCAAGAGCACACCTAAAGGTACGCCTAAGGCAATGGAGATAGCCGAAGAGGCGCCCACCATGTATAAGGTCTCTAAGGTGGCCTGGCCTAAGAGCGAGGCCATCTTCATGTAGGCATTCCAATTGATATCCATTACTCGCCCTCGCTTACAGTGGCTGCTGGTGCCGTAGCAGCTGATGCAGCAGCAACGTGCGCCGCATCGTTTAAATCAGCGAGTTGGACGCGCTGATCGTAGCCTAAGATCTCGACCTTGTGGACGCGCTCGGTGAGCACCTCAATAGCGTGCTCAATCTCAGCGCGGCTGCCTCCGACCTCAATAACGAGCAAGCCAAATGGCTCGGTCTTAATGTGGTCAATCGAGCCACCTAAGATACTGATTGCAACCTTACACTCTTGGGCGACCTCAACAATGACCGGAGCGTCGGCCTTAGGACCCAAGAATAAGAGCTCAATCACCGCCTTGGCGCCTTCATGGTACTCGGAGACAATCTCGGTATGACGCAAGAGCTCTGGCAGGCCACGGCGCACCGCCGCACTTACTAAGCGCTTAGTTAAGGCTTGCTTTGGCTCAGTGAAGATATCAAGCGAAGTACCCAGCTCGGAAATGACACCGCCGTCAATCACTGCAACGCGATCGCAGCATTCCTTGATCACTTCCATCTGGTGGGTAATGATGACGATCGTGAGGTTGAGCTTATCGCGTAACGTCATCAAGAGCTTCAAGATCGACATCGTGGTCTTAGGATCGAGCGCAGAGGTTGCCTCGTCGCACAGTAAGATCTTTGGATTACCGGCTAAGGCACGGGCAATACCAACGCGCTGCTTTTGACCACCAGAGAGCTGGGCTGGATACATCTCAGCCTTGTCCGAGAGCTCAACTAACTCCAAAAGCTCCTTGACGCGGGCGGCAATCGCCTCATCGCTTAAGCGCTCAGGGCCTGAGACCAGCTTAAGTGGGAAAGCGACATTTTCAGCTACCGTGGCCGAGGAGAGCAGATTGAAGCTCTGGAAAATCATGCCGATATGGCGACGCACCTCGCGCAGTTCCTTTTCATTCATAGCGGTCAAATCCTGACCGTCTACGATGACCTGACCTGAGCTTGGCCGCTCCAACATATTGATGTGACGGATCAAGGTGGACTTACCTGCACCTGACAGACCAATCACACCAAAAATCTCGCCCCGTTCAATGGTAAGAGAAATGTTGCGCAAGGCTCTGACCTCTTTGGAGGTGCCTTGGTTGTACACTTTCTCGATGTTCTTAAGTTCGATCATGCGATGATCCTAAGTTACCAAAAACCATGCTCGCACCACCAAACCATGTCTTGCGGGTCGAGCCGAAATTGAGGGGTGCGCTATTTTAGCATAGAACAGGATCACCGCCGCGCCCTTGCTTCACTTAGCATTGAGCGAAAGCTAATGGGAGCGCAAGGCCCGGTGCATAGCGTCAGATTAAGATTAACGCGCCTATCGTGCCGTCACTCGAACCTAGGCGCACTGTTTTGAGCAGCAGCTTTGCTGCAGTGCGCCACTACCCTTGCTCCTAGTTAAGCCCTTGCCCTCAACGCGGCAGCCCAAGGTCGTTTGCTGGCCCAACAAACTGACCTTGAGCACAACATCAGGAGCAGCAAAGGCTCCACGCCCTATCAGCCAGATTAGGCCTTGCTCTCAGCACACGTGATAATGCTATTCCTCATAAAAGTCCGTGAAGTCACCATGCAGCACTTCAGGGTTATCTCCCTTTTCCATGCGCAAGCGCGGTGAGACCTCATCGGGACTCTTGAGCACCTTTTCCACGACAATCGTGTGCTCATAGAAGCGACGAAAATCGTAAGTGTACTGGAAACGCATGCCCTCGGTTAGCACGTTACCCACCTTGTAATCTGGCACCAGCACGTAGTCATCGCTCATTTCACCGTCGGTATCAGCAATATAGATGCGCTCCTTCGGCCAGTAGAACTGGGCCATAAATGGGCCACAGTAATCGAAGCGATACTTAATCTCGTCGTGCAGATCGGACAGGCGCGCAGTATTGGGAATAATAATCCGGCGCCAGCAAGGCTCCGAGGTGTCTTTTAGGGTCACCTTGAGCTGGAAATAGCACGAAGGTTTAGGAAAAGTCTTACTCTCCAGACTCTCGCCATCCCATTGATTAATGGACCGCCCCGCAAGAGCCTGGTCATCTAGATTAAAGCGCTAAAAACCTGCGCCACAGCGTCTCTCTATCTCAGATACATCTCCATTAAGGAACGATAAGAAGCGCTGCGCTTCATCAGAGTTCATTGCAAGCTCCTTCTATCCAGCACAGGGCTAAGGAAAGCTCCCTAGCCCCGTGGTTCTTAACACAGCACGCTGCCGATGTTCCTAATCCTCGAAGTCAGGGTATTGATCGAAGGATTCACCCTCACTCCAGACCAAATCTTGCGGTACATCAGCCTCAGAGTCATAGACCCCCTCAACGGTAATGAGGTGCGTCCAGTCATCACCGAAATCGAAGACGTAGTAGATTTGCATGCCTGACTCTAGCTTGGCATTGAGCTTAGGATTAGGCACAAACGCCCCCGACTCAACGATTTCGCTGATGGTCTCACCATAAGGCCTGTCCCAGAAGAAACCAGCTAAGTGGTCATCGAGCCAGTCAAATGCATGCTGAATTTCATCATGCAAATCAGAGAAGCGCTTGTTACCAGAGATCAGAATACGACGCCACACTTGGTGCGGATTGCGACTCCACACATCATTGAAATTGTCGCTGAGCTCGACCTTCAGCAGGAACAGGCCCCCAGCAACCTTCTTAGAACTGGCCTGAGCGGCAGTCTTCTTGGTGCTGGACTTCTTAGCAGGCTTAGCCTCGTCGGCTGGAGCCTCCTGGGTCAGAGCAGCCTTGGCAGCGCTCTTCTTGGTGCTCGCCTTCTTAGCAGGCTTAGCCACGTCAGCTGGAGTCTCCTGAGCCGGAGCAGTCTTGGCAGCAGACTTCTTGGTGCTCGCCTTCTTAGCAGGCTTAGCCGTGTCAGCTGGAGCCTCCGGAACCGAATCGGCCTTGACGGCAGACTTCTTAGCACAGGTACGCTTGGCGCAAGCTTTCTTAGCTGCTGGCTTTTCGGCTACTGCAACCTCAGCCTGAGCTTCCGGAACCGAATCGGCCTTGACGGCAGTCTTCTTAGCGCAGGTACGCTTGGCGCAAGCTTTCTTAGCTGCTGGCTTTTCGGCTACTGCAACCTCAGCCTGAGCTTCCGGAACCGAATCGGCCTTGACGGCAGTCTTCTTAGCGCAGGTACGCTTGGCGCAAGCTTTCTTAGCTGCTGGCTTTTCGGCTACTGCAACCTCAGCTGGGGCTTCCGGGACCTGAGCTGCCTTAGCAGCAGTCTTCTTAGCGCAGGTGCGCTTGGCACTTGGCTTTTTAGCGACGCTCTTGGCGGTGGTTTCAGTTGCATCCGACTCGGTGAGAGCGGCCTTCTTGGTAGTTGCTTTGACCATAATGAGAACCTAAATTTGTGAGGAGCACGGCTTGAGCTCAAGTGAGCTCAGCTGATAGCAGCGGACCAGATCTCATCGAAAACGATTCACGCAATAGTGCGATCATGAGGACTTGGTTTTACACCATTTTACGGTGTTTTAGCGTGTTTTGATCTGGTTGCTGCGCTTTGCTTGCGATAACATGGCCGGGCTCACGGAAAATGGAATCACTTCGCAAGAACGGCCATTTTTGGCGCCTAATGGTCCATTGAGAACGGCATCAGGATCGCTGTACCTGGCATCTCAGGAGGCTCCCCCTGCTCCATCTTAAGATCCGGATCGTAGTCGTTAATCTCGACCATGGCCTTTTCCACTTCGATCACGTGGATCATGTCATGGAAAAAGTTGTAGTTGTAGCCAATTTTGGCCCCTTCCCGCAGCACTTCGCGCACTTTTGGATTAGGGACAAAGGTCCAAGGGTTGTCGACCGTGACCGAAAAATCATCGTGGCAGGCCGTGTCCCAGCAAAAGCACGACATATGGTCATTGTCCCAATCAAAGGCATCTTGAATGTCGGAATGCAGGACAGAGACAGGAGCGTCAGCGGAGATCACCAAACGACGCCACACCGGGCTTGCGGCCTTGGTGTAGCTCACCTTAACGAGGAAGAAATTAACACCCTCGTTAGCCTGAGCGTTCTGGGCAAAACGCGCCTTATTGCGCGGTGCCTTGAGCTCTCTCTGGCGTTGCGCCCATGCATTGGCCTGATCCATATGCGCAAAAAACGAGTCCATATCGCCCGCGCCGATTGAGCCAAAATTAGGCATCCCCATGCCTGACATGTCCATGCCATCAAAGCCAAAGGCGGAATTATCGCGGCTTGGTCCGCTTCCCTTCTTGGCTAAGGCCTTTTGGCGTGCAGCCTTCTTTTGCATCGCCTTCTTACTGGCATTGCGTGAGGCTGAAGTTTTCTTTGCCATATTGGCTCCTTACTCAAAATCTTCTTCGTCGTCGAAGTTCGGATACTGTGGGACGTTATCGCCCTTGGACCAAATCAGCTTTTGCGGCAGCTCGCTGCGATCGGACACCACCTTTTCGACCGTGATGACATGGCGCCAGCAGTCGCCAAAGTCAAAGAGGTAGCTAAAGGCTACGCCCACCGCAAGAAAGCGCTCCAGCTTGGGATCAGGTGTGAACTCACCAGGATAGTCGGCCACGCAAAACTCATTGCGAAAGCCTTTGTCAGCGTAGAAGGCCGCCAAGTGGTCGTTATCCCAGCCAAACTTGAACTGGATTTCGCGATGCAAATCCGAAAAACGCTTCTTGCTCGAGATTAAGATGCGGCGCCAGACCGGAGGCTTAGCACCTTTGAGCTGCACCTTGAGCAGGAAAAAGTACTCAGGGACATCATCCTCAATCACGCCTTGCTCCATCACCAAATCAAGAGGCAGCTCACCTCGGTTTTGCACAAACTGCTCGAACGTGACCAGGAAGCGTGACTTCTTGGCATCAGCAAGCTGAAAACCAAGGTACTTACCCGGATTTAGCAATTGGCGCAAGGTAGGATCCGGGTCATAATAATCCGCCACAAGCCCCGTGCAGGTCACAAACTTCTTGAAGCTGTCGCCCGCGTAGAACTCGGTATCGACATCATCGTCCAAGCCAAAATGCTCCAGGATGCAATCCTTAAGATCGCTCAATTGGGCATTGTCAGGGAGCGTGATACGGCGCCACACTGGCACCTTATATTGCAGCAGCTCGACTTTGAGCAAGAACCAGCCTTTCGCCTCGCCGTAGTCCTCCTCAAAGTCATCCTCGAACTCGTCGTCGAGTTCAACCCCATCTGGTTCGAGGTCAGCACGTTCTGCCTCAAGCTCAGGCTTGGTCTTCTTTGAGGTTGTAGCCATAGCAGCTCCTAAAATTTACAGATGAAATCAAGTGGCTTGAGTTAGCCCTGGCTCCAGACTAAGTCTGGTGGCAACTCGTCTTTGCTCTTGAGCACGCGCTCCACCTCGATCACGCATTGCTTGCGGCCAAGCTTGAAGCCAAACTTGATACCGGGCTCTAAGAAATAGCACAGTTGCGGATCAGCATCAAGGTCCTCACCCTCATCCGTCTGACAAAAGACGAATTTGCACTCAGGATCGCTGTAAAAGCTTGAAATTAAGTCGTGCTTATCCCAACCCAAGCTCTTGCTGAGCGCGTTTTGCAAGTCTGAGAAGCGCTGCTTGTTGCCGATCAGGATCCGGCGCCAGACCTGGTGCTTGGATCTTTCGACAGCGATCTTGAGCAGGTAAGAGCACTCCTCAATTCCTGAGGCATCCTCAACCGAGCCCACGGCATAGTCTGGGTCCATTGCTAAATTCTCAGGCAACCAGCCGTAATCTGACACCGTGATCTTGAGCTTCTTGCGCTGCATCAAGCCATAGGTGAAGTACAGACACTGGCCTTTTTTGAGCTCCGATCCCAAGTACGGATCAGGCTGCATCTCTTCGTCATTGTTAAACGAGCTGCAAATGAGCTTTTTGCACTTAGCATCGCGGTAGAAGGAGCCCAAGAAGTCTTGCTCAAAGCCCAGCGCATGCAACATAGCGGCACCTAAATCAGAGAAGCCCTTGTTAGCATTGACCAATAAAGTGCCCCGTAGCGGCGGCTGCGCTCCCACCTGCTCAAACTTGACGGCAAAGCAGCCGACCGGAACCTCATCTTCGTCGTCATCCTCGTCCTCAAACTCGTCTTCGTCCTCAAGTTCATCGTCGTCGAGCAGGAAATAAAACTCATCGTCGTCCAGCTCATCGTCGCTGGAGTCTAAAGCTTGCGGGACAAAGCTACCTTGACGCCAGACTAAGTTGGCAGGTAACTCGCTCTTGCTTTTGACCTCGCGCTCTACCTCAATCACCAGCTCGTTTAAATCGATCTCGGCACCAAACTTGATGCCCGGCTGCAAAAATTGGAACAGCGGCGGATCTACATCATAGGTCCACTTATCCGTAATCGTTTGGCAAAAGATGTAGTTGCACTCAGGATCGCAGTAGAAAGCGGTGTCGAAGCTATAAATTTGGTCCCAGCCCAGCTCAGAGAGGATTGCGACTTGCAAGTCAGAGAAATGAGCCTGGTTGCTGATTGCGATTCGGCGCCAGACCTGCTTCTTAATGTCTTTGACCGTAACCTTGAGCAGATAAGTGCGCTTAGGGATCTTGAGCTCTGCTAGGGAGCCAGTGTTGTAGTCGGCATCGAACTTTAAGTCCTGCTGCTCTAAGGCCCGATCGACCACCGTGATCGCCAATTTCTGGCGCTGCCTCAAGCCATAGGCATAGCACAAGCGCTGACCTTTTTTGAGCTCATGGCCCAGATACGGGTCAGGCAGCATCTTTTCATCGTCATTGAGCGAGCTGCACAAACGCTTGGTGCACTTGAGGTCGCTAAAGAAAGTACCGAGCAAATGTAGATCATAGCCCAGCTCCTCGAACATCTCATAGACTAAATCCGAGCATTGGGAGTCAGCACTGATTACGATGTTGCGGCGCAGCGGCGGCTGGGCGCCCACCAGCTCAAACTGGAGAGCAAAGTAACCGGCCAAGGCAGCATCGGTGTTACCTTGATACGCGGGCGAGTCATCCTCGTCCTCGATGTCATCTTCCTCGGCGTCAAGTTCGTCGTCATCATCGTCATCGAGGCCGTTGAAGTTGTTGATGAAGAAATCGCGCGGGGTAAAGTCACCGTGGTACCAGACTAAGTTTTGCGGCAGATCGTTTTGGCCCTTAATCACCCGCTCCACCTCGATCACGTGCTCGGCCAAGTCAATCGTCAGACCAAACTTGATGCCCGGCTCCAAAAATTGGAACAGCGGTGGATCGTAATCAAAGGTCCACTCATCCTCGTCCGTTTGGCAAAAAGTATAGAGACACTCAGTGTCGCAGTAGAAGACAGATTCGTAGCTGTAGGAATCCTCCCAGTCAAACCGATCAATCACCGCGTTTTGCAAGCCCGAGAAATGGGCCTGGTTGCTGATAGCGATGCGACGCCAAATCTTCTTGTTAAAGCCTTTGAGCGTGACCTTAAGCAGGTAATAGCACTCAGGGCCATTGATATCATCAAGATCGCCTTCACCACCCCATAAGTCATACGCTAAATCCTTGCGCTCTAAGGCATAATCCTCAACTGTGAGCGCAAACTTCTTGCTTTGCATTAAGCCAAAGGCGAAGTAAAAGCGCTGGCCTTTTTTGAGTTCGGAGCCCAGATAATGATTCGGATGCATCTCATCATCGTCGTTGAGCGAGCTGCACAATTTCTTTGTGCACTTGGCATCGCGATAGAAGGTGCCCAGCAACTCATGCTCGATGTCAAATGCCTCAAGCATTTGCTCGACTAAATCCGAGAATTGGTCATTGGCATTGAGGTCGATCACGCGGCGTACCGGTGGCTGAGCCCCTACCAGCTCAACCTTGAGGGAAAAGCAACCGACCGGGGCCTCCTCATCCTCAGAGTCATCGTCGTCGTACTCGTCGACATCATCCTCGTACTCGTCGGAATCGTCCTCGTAGTCATCCTCGAACTCATCCTCTAACTCGTCGTCTTCGTCATCGAAGATGAACTCCTCATCATCTTCGTCGAAGTCATCGTCGTAATAATCACGAGGGCGATAGCCAAACTCGTGCATCTGAAGCGCATTAGGCAGGTCTCTTTCTTTGGCCTCAGCATGCTCGACCATCACGGTGTGCCGCAACTCGTTATGCTCGCCGCACAGATAGCCATAGCAATGGCCTTTAATAAAGACCTCGCGCAGCGTCAAATCAGGGTTGAACTTAGTGGAGTGCGCACCACGCGAGCTGACCTTATCGACGCAGCCTGAATCGCGGTAGAAGCTGGCCTTACCCTGAGCGTGGCCAAAGTTTTCTTCGATCTGACGGCTCAGCTCCGATAATTTAGCGTCGGCGCGCAGCACGATACGATGCCACTGCGGCGGATAGGCGCGCAAGTTCTGCACCTTAAAGAGGAAAAAGTTAATGCCCTGATTGGCCTGAACGATCTTAGCCTTAGCCTCTTCGTACTGAGCCTTAACCTTTTGTTGCGCCGTATTGTGCTGAGCAGGGGACTTGCCGTTACTCCCGCGCTGCGGCCCGGACTTCTTACCGCCCACAGTCTGCTGCGGCGCTGTCTTTTTGCTCGCCCCCTGCTGCGACTTGGGCTTATTGCTACCAGCCTGTTGAGACTTGGCCTTGTTACTGCCTGACGCCTGTTGCGGTGAGGCTCTGTTGTTGGCCGCTGCCTGCTGAGGCTTGGCCTTGTTCTTATTTTTTGACGCCATGACAATTCTCCTTAACAAGGCCAACCTCTGCTGGCCTCACTTACCGCAGCTTAGGCGTTTACGCCTTGCGACCACTGCAAATCGCTCGGCAACTCACTCTTATCAGCTACCACTTGCTCGACCGTGATGGTGTACTGCTGCTCAGGCCCTGAGCTAAAACCAAACTTTAGGCCTGGTTCGAGCCACTTGAACAGCTTAGGGTTAGGGAAGATCCCCCCAAAATATTGGTTGAACGCACACAGTTTGACCTGAAAACTTGAATCCAAATAGAAAGTCGCAAGTGTCTTTTGTTGCCTGGTGAGCTGCTCCTTGATTGCCTCGAACAAGTCCTCAAAGTTGTCCTTGTTGTTAAGCAATACGCGGAACCATAATGGAGTAGTGGAGTTGCTGCGCTCAACCTTGAGCAAGTAGCTAACATCAGGCTGTAAGTCTTCTTTATTGAAGTCGCCTACGCCCCTGATAGTTCCTGCTGCCGCTTCCCCTTGACAAGAGGCCCAACGTTCCACCGTAACTAGGAAGCGTTTGCTTTGCTCAATACCACAGGTAAAGATGAATTGCATGCCAGGCTTAAGCACCGCCCCTAAATAATCATGCCCAAAATATCCCGTTGCGTTCAACGCACTGCTCAGCACTTGCTGGCACTCTGGGTCGCTGTAGAAAGCGCCCGGATAATAGCCTTCTGTCCAGCCAAAGCTATCATGAATGCTATTGGAAAGATTGCCAAAATAGTCGCTAGCTGGGCAGACAATAGTGCGCCAAACTGGCTCCTTGGTGCCCAGAAGCTCAACTTTGAACGTGTACGCCCCTTTGTACTTGGCGGCCTCGTTCCTAGTCTCTTCATCGATCTCAGAGAAAGCATCGGAGCCTAGAAACTGCTCGACATCATTGCCCTGACTCCAGACTAAGTCTGCCGGTAGTTCACTGCGATCGGCCACGACCTGTTCGACCGTGATGGTGTGTTGCCATCCGCTGAACTGATCTAAAACATAACCTAATTTCTTACCCGACTTTAACACTTGGTCGAGCCTACAATCAGGAAAAAAGTGGCCTGGTCGCAGTTCAGTGCAGCTTATTAAATTACGGCAGGTGGCATCATCATAGAAGAAGGCCTCACGATCATCGTCCCAGGTAAAGACTCTCTTGATCTCGTTATGCAGATCCGACAGGCGCTCCTTATTGCTGATTAAGATGCGCCGCCACACCTTATTGTCAGCGTTATTGAGCTTTACCTTGACCAGATAGAACTGCTCAGGCACGGCAGTGTCGTGCTCTTCGACCAACTTGGCATTAGTTGGCATAACACTCCCCAGCAGTTCTTGTTGCCACTTCATCGAAAAGAAATCAGGCATGCCCCCAGTACCAAAAATTGGCTCCTGATTGGACGCTTTGCTTGGCGCTGAATTTCCCGCCTGAGCCTTCTTGGCTAAAGCCTTTTGGCGGGCGACCCGTTTAGCGGCGGCGCGGCGGCTCGCGTTTTGTTGCGCTTTCTTTGACATGGGGATTCCTTCCTCTTGATTGAAATTTTTGGAGGCACATGCACCGTCGCCTCACTGCGCG
Source organism: uncultured Anaerobiospirillum sp. (assembly GCA_944390115.1). Classification (GTDB taxonomy): domain Bacteria; phylum Pseudomonadota; class Gammaproteobacteria; order Enterobacterales; family Succinivibrionaceae; genus Anaerobiospirillum. Next base: position 41,428 of record CALXOW010000001.1, on the reverse strand, counting down.
CGCTGCGCACTTGCGTCCCAACTTAGAGCGCACCCCAAGACTTGGCTAAGCGTGCTGGCTCCTGCATTAAGCTCGATTAGGGACAGCTCCATTGGCAGATGAGACTGACCGCAGGTTAGAGCGGCTCTCGCCCGCCATTGAGACTGAGATCTGAGCTCATTATGCAACCTCTCAGGCCAGCCAACAAGGTTAGGCGCTCACATTCTGGCAAGTTGCCCGCACCTTCTGTCGTGCTACGTACGCTGCTTGCCCTGCTATGTGCGCGGCTTACCGTGCTACTGGCGTGAGGCCATAACCGTGCTATAGGCGGCGCAGATCTCTTGGAATTTAGCATTGAGCAAGCGCTGCTGCCCTGGACTTAGGTGCAAGTAATCCTTGATGTGATCAGGGTGGAAGCGAAAGGCCAGGCGGCGATACTGGGCTTTGATGGTGCTAACTGAGTCATCTGCACTCACTCCCAAGATCTGATAAGCCTTTTGCAGCTCCGTGAGCTCTTCCTTGGGTTCATCTGCGCCCGCGTCACGCTTGTAGTGATCGCGATAGCTGTAGCGCGAGCCCTCAAAGTCCTCATGCTCAGCGCCATAACGCGGATCTTGGCCCGGCTCGTAATAGCCGTGATAATAGTAGGAGCCATAGGAAAAGGCGTCGTCGGGGCCTTGCCTAAAGCTGTAGCCATTATGCTGCTTGGTGCCCTGAGTTTGCTCGGTCTCACCTTGACGGCGCGCCCGCGCCGCCGCTTGCGCTTGCTCAAATTGCTGGCGAATAAAGGCGGCCCGATGGCGCAGGCGATAGACCTCTTGATTGAGCATAAACGAGAAATTATGGGCGCAGCGATAGGCCACCTCATTGGCTAACAGCGCAGCTGCTACTTGGTGGATCACTGGGTTTTGCCGCAGGGCATTAAAGTCGCGATGCTGCTCTGGGGGCAGTGCATTCATGACCGAGCGCGTCAAGGAAATAGCGACCCAAGCCTCAAAGTAAGGCCCATAACCGCTGATTGCCGTCTGCAAATCTTTAAGCGCCTGCTCTAAGCTCATCCCCTCTGGGTTTAAACCCTGTAACAAGTATTGCTTGCTTAACTCAAGATTTTTGCGCTTTAAAATGAGATTGCTGGCGAGCACGATCGTCTCAACACAGCCTAAGGCCTCGGTTTGGGCCGCAGCTGCTGCGAGCTGATCTAAGCGCAGTTCATTGATCACCCCAGGCTCGCGTTTGAGCTCAAAATCACCCAGGCCCATCGCAGTGGCATTGGCGGCCGCTTGGGTGGCCAGCGCCTCGCGCTCGATCTCATCTGCCAGGTGCAATGCCGCTAAGAACTTGCGCTGATGCTCATTGAGGTCAAAGCCCACTTCCCTGAGCAACACTCCCGTTAAGGCAAAGTACGGGCGTAACAGCTCAGGATGCAAGCGCAAGCGATTGCGCACAAAGAACAAAATCTCATCGGAGTTAACGCGGCGCCGCTGGTACCAAGTGTAGCCTGCCGCGATCACGCCCGGCAGTACCGCTGTACACAGAAACATGAGGTCATTACGATAGCCATTTTGGGTGATGACATCGTAGATATTAAAGGAAAGCGGCACGAGCAAGACGCTGCCAAAGCATGCTAGCAAATAGCAGCGGAGAAAGCGGCCTAAATGAATCAGAAAAAGTCGCGTCACTTCGTGCCCTTTTGCTCTGTGCGCCACCGCGCATAAACCCAGCGCCTTACGGCGCTCACTTGGCGCTGTGCCTGACCTCAAGCACGGCGCTTGGGCGCAGCTTGCGCCCTATGTTTTCGGCGCTCGCGCACCCTATACTTTCGGCGCTGATGCGCCCCTAATTGCGATAGCGCTCTTAGCGCCCCTATTCTTCTTGTGTTCCTAATTCTTAGATCGCGTTTGTGCGCCCTATGCTTAGCTCTATGCAGAGATCGCGCTTGCCACCATTAAGCAATATGGTGCATCTAGCGCCCTCTTATTGTGCCGATTTGCGTGCTGGGACGCAAGATTGACTCGAGCGCAAAATTATCATGAGGCAAGAATGACAAAGCCCGGCTCATCCCTGGGGAATGAGTCGGGCTGGACGTTGGCAGGTGCCGATAGCCGCAGCACCTGCGCCCTCACCCCTAGCCGTAGGGTAAGGCCGTGTTATTAATTGCTACTTAGCACCGCCGACTGGCACAATGGCGCCTTGGTACTTAGTACGGATAAACTCAGCGGTATCCTCGGAGGTCAGAGCCTTAACTAAAGCCTTCATGTCATCGGTCTCAGCGCTGTCCTTATTGGCAACTAAGATGTTGACATATGGGGAGTCAGCATTCTCGATGTAGAGGGCGTCCTTTAATGGATTTAAGCCTGCTGGCATCGCATAGTTGGTGTTAATAACAGCGCAAGCAACATCAGGCAGGGCACGTGGCAATTGAGCTGCCTCTAACTCGGCAAACTCTAAGTCTAATGGGTTCTCGCTGATATCAAGCACGGTGACGGTAACGTCATTGATATCAGGTACCTTGATAATACCGGCAGTAGCCAGTAATAACAGAGCACGACCGCCGTTGGTTGGGTCATTTGGAATAGCGACCTTATCGCCCTTCTTTAACTCCTTTAAGTCCTTGATCTTATCGGAGTAAATGCCCATTGGCTCGATGTGAACACCGGCAACCGGAACTAAATCAACACCGTGATCCTTGATGAAGACATCAAGGTATGGACGGTGCTGGAAGAAGTTGGCATCAAGCTCGCCGTCGTCGCAAGCTAAATTAGGCTGGACGTAATCGTTGAACTCGATAACTTGTAAGTCAACACCCTGGGCCTTTAAGCCTGGGACAACGTGCTCTAAGATTTCAGCGTGAGGCACTGGGGTAGCACCAACCTTCAACGTACCGGCACTGGCAGTGCCCAGTAAAGAACCTACCGCTAAGGCTAAAGTTACGGCTAAAACAGACTTTTTCATTAAAAACCGGTGACCCCAACCACCAAGATGGTCGAGCCCCGTCTCCTGTCTAAACTTTGATAAGGGTTCTGAGGGTGACTAGCTGACCCATGCCAGCAAGCTAAGGCCACTATAGCACCGCTTTGGTGCGCGCTCAAGACAAGTGCAACTTTAGCTCATTAGCGCGCATTTTGCCCCGCGATGTAGCAGGGTGCGTCGCTAGCCCCCGTTTGCACTGTCTTCAGTGCGGCCGCCATGAAATCGTTGACGCTCAGGGTAAATGCCACCTCGACCTTAGTCCCCAGCGGAATCATAAACTCGCTCACCCCATACTTGCTGCGGCTATCATCAGGCTGAGCATTGCCCCAATCGTAGGTATAGCCAATCCGGGTCCAGGGATAGCCATCTTGGCGCCCATAAGCGATGAGAGCCTGATGGTCAAACCAGCGCCGATACTGCGCGCCGTGCGCCTGAGCCTGCCGCAGCACCGCATCCCAATCTTGCTCCAGCGCAAAGTCCGGCTCCAACTCAGCATTCTGCGGTGTGCCTGGCTCTAACTCAGCATCCTGCTTGGTGCCTGGTTCCTTCGTGGCAGCTGGCCCCGGCTGAGCAGCTGGCGCTCTGGGGGTGTCCTGCGACGCCCGTTGTTCCTGTTTGGTATGGTGGGCGCGTAATGCTCGGTAGAGATCGAGCGTGGAGCGGAAGGAAGGAGTGGGGATGGGATTGAAGACGTCGAAACTATAGGCGGGGCGAATCACGGACTCGGGCTTGACCCAAAAGCCGGAAACATGGGTGCTATAGCGCGTGGCGGGCATGCCTAAGAGCTGATTTAGGCGCACCGCCCAATTAGCGCCATGATACTTGATGCCGCGCGCTTCAAGCCACGCTAAGAACTCAAGGTCGGTAAAAGTCCAGAGGTGAAAGATCAAATAACCCGCAGTCTGGGGCTTAAAGGTCTCAGGGTGGCAATGGACATTGAGGAGCAAGACCTTGGTGCCGGTCTCGTCGTAACGCACCATAGGGTCACTAGGACGCAGCGTCACTAAGGGCAAGAGCTCATTGTCCTCAATGACCAAGCTATCTTCGATGGCATTGCGATATCTCATAACACCCTCCCGCGCCATATCCTTAGCTTAGCGCAAAGGTGGGGCTAAGCCTAGTCCCTAAACAGTACCAAGCCTCGCCCCACTAACAGAGCTATAAACACCCTCGGGAGGAGATCGGGCGGCACTCCAAGATCAGGCTAGCCACCGAACTGGCCATCGGCTAAGCTACCGGGCTGGCCACTGGCTGAGCCGCCCCTGACGCGCTATTGGACTTCCACGCCCTCGAGCTGAGCGATATCGCGGTAGAAGGTGCTCTTAAGGCGCGGTAGCGTGTGGCCATAGGCCCAGCGCTTGGCTGGAGGCAATAAGGCCTTGCCGGTGAGCTGCACAAAGAAGTCGGCGGCATAGGACTTCTTCATCAGATTGCGCCATAGCTTGCCACTGACTGCCATCTGAGCAAAGAGCGCAAAGGTGAGGCGCAGTAAGCGCAGCCGCTTGACCGTTTCTTGATCGGGGTGTGCCGCTTGCTCCACATAGTGACGGCGTAGCTGCAAGATGAGATCAGGCAATGGAATCTTGACCGGGCAGACCTCCGCACAACGCTTGCACTGCGAGCACATGGTGAGCATGTGGCCGCATTGGGCCAGGTTGTGCAGCTGGGGCGAGAGCGCTAAGCCAATCGGGCCTGGGTACGTGGTGAGATAAGCATGACCACCTACTTGCTTGAACACTGGGCAGAAATTCATGCAGGCACTGCAGCGCAGACAGCGCAATACGCTGCGATATTCCGGCTTGGTGGCAATGGCGGCGCGGCCATTGTCAAGCAAGATAACATGCACCTCACGCGGACCATCTAACTCGCCTTTGCGGCGTGGTCCTAAGATGACGTTATTGAAGGTCGGGACAAATTGGCCCAAACCGGCGGCCGGTACCATTTGGGCTAAGGTGCTGGCCTCGTGAAGCGAGGGCACGATTTTCTCAATACCACACAGGGCGACGTGGATATCTGGCATCGTCGTGCACATGCGGCCATTGCCCTCATTCTCAATCAGCCACAGAGCGCCTTCTTTGGCGGCGGCAAAGTTCACGCCGCTGATGCCCATTTGCAAGTGCTCAAAGGCCGTACGTAAATGCTGACGCGCAATTAACATCAGACGCTCCGGCTCGTGCTCTTCGGCCACGTGAAGGTTTTGAGCGAAGATCTTGCCGATCGAGTAGCGGTCATGGTGCATCGCAGGCGCCAAGATATGCACCGGATGCTCGTGATTGAGATGGACGATGAGGTCGCCCACGTCCGACACCTCAACTTCATGGCCATGCTCATGTAGATAGTCTTGTAGCCCGATTTCCTCGCTCACCATAGTCTTGGCTTTGATCACGCGCGTGATCTGGTGCTCGGTGATGAGCTGCTCAATGATGGCGCAGGCATCAGCGGCGTTTTGGGCATAGTGGACCTTGATGCCATTCTTGGTCGCCTGAGCCTCAAATTGCGCGACTAAGGCACCCAGGTGCTCCACCGCTGCGCTTTTGAGGGCTTGGGCCTCAGTGCGCATTTCCTCCCACTGGGGGAAATGCTCAGCTAAACACTGGGTACGATTACGATGGATATTGTGCACCGCATGATCAAGCGCCTGATGTAAATCCTGTTCCTTGAGCTTGGCGCGCACTGCGTCCTTATGCGAAACAATCTGACTCATCCCTAATCCTCCCCATAAACCACGAGCTCGACCGTGTGCGGACCGTGCGCGCCAAAGATCGTGATGAGCTCAATATCGGCGGTACGCGCCGGACCGGCGGTAAAGACCAAGTTAGCAGGATGAGCCCCCGACTTTAAGGCCAAATTAATGGCCGCCTCCGGGCTGGCCACCAGGCGCGACTCGGGTAGCAAGAGCACTAAGATCGGCGGTACCAAGGTCAAGCAGCGTGGTGCCTGCGGCGACGAGGCACAAAGGACGTTGCCCGAGCTCGAGGCGCCCGCCGTTCCCACGCACAGGGCGGCATCGGCCCCAAAAACTTGCTCGCGCATCTCTTCGAGCGGGCGGTCAAAGACCAAGGGCTCGACCCCATTAAGCTCACTTAAGGCAAAGGGCAGATCCGCGCTGCAGAGCAAGGACTTGACGGCGTGCTGGGCTAACAATGAATTCACAGTATTAAGCAGCTCGGCCTGAGTGCAGCTGTGCACCTGAAACTTATTGGCGGCAGCGGTCGCCAGGAAGTTAGCCTTGAGATCACCTGAGGTCTTGACATGGCAGGCCGCATCACCTACCGGAATCCGAGGTAAGACGTCATCAGTCTGCGGTAAGCGCGCAAACAGAGCCTGCCGGGCGCGAGCGGAAATTTGGTCGATCGTCGCCATTACACACCTCCCACCGCAGCACAAGGAATTGTCTCGGTAAGATTAGGGCTGACGCGTTGCCAAATGAAATCGTAGAGCGAGTAGACCTTGATGTGGTCGAGGCCCTGCTTGTGCAGCGCGGTGCTGATGTTGAGGATACAGCCGTGATCGGCAGCAATCACCACTTCAACCCCGGTTTCCTTGATATGGCGAATCTTATCGCCCACCATGGCCGCCGAAAGCTCCGGCTCAAGCACCGAGAAGGTGCCACCAAAGCCGCAGCACTCCTCTTCATAAGGTAGCGGCACATACTCGACTTGCGCCAAGGATTGCAGCAAGGCCTTTTGTGTGGGCACGCAGTGCTGAACGCGCAGGCTGTGGCAGCTCACATGAAAGGTGGCCTTAGTGGGAACGCCGCGATCTTGGAGCTTAACCTGAAGCACGTCGACCAGGTATTGCGATAAATCGGTGACACGGGCGCTAAAGGCAGCAACCTGAGCCTTAGTCTTCTCATCGGCATCCACAAATAATTCCGCGTACTCCTTGCTCATCATGCCCGCGCATGAGCCTGACGGCACGACGATCGGGTAGTCATTGTCGGAGAAGAGCTCGACGTTATAGCGCGCAATGCGGCGGGCTTCGTCGGTAAAACCGGTGTTATAGGCAGGCTGGCCACAGCAAGTTTGGTCTTGCTTAAAGATGACCTTAACGCCACAATGGGTTAAGAGCTTGACCGCGCTTAAGGCCGCATCGGGCAAGGCGCTCACCCCCATACAGGTGGCAAAGAAATTTACTTTTGGCTCCATAGGTTCGTGCAACTTCCTTACAAGGCTTAGCGCAATTTGTTAGAGGCGAGACCTGCTGTCCCACAAATTACGTAACAGATCAGGCAAATTATAGGCACCGGGCCAATCAGCCCTGAACCCTTGCCCTCTGACGAGCCTGAGGTGCACTGTCTTGGCTTGAGATAGCCCACTTGACTTTTCTTGCGCTCGGTCCGAGTGAACTTTATGACGGCAAAAAAAGACAAAGCCCACCGTTCACCCCAAGTAAAATTGGGGCAGACAGTGGGCTAATCAGGCCTCATTGGCCGAGACTTGCAACCTAGTTAGGCCTTATGGACCATGAAGGTCGAGGCCTGCTGCTCGTAGGCACTGATGGCGTCGTTGTGCTCTAAGGTCAGGTCGATATTATCAAGACCATTTAACAGGCAGTGACGATAGAATGGGTCTAAGTCAAAGCTGTAGCGCTTACCGGCGCACTCGACGTACATGTCCTCAAGGCTAATCGTGACCTTCTCACCTGGGTGCTCTTCAAGATAGGTGATAAGCTCGTTGACCTCGTCGGAGGTTAACTTTACGGTCAGTAAGCCATTGCCTAAGGCGTTGTGGTGGAAGATGTTGGCAAAGGACGGGGCGATCACGGCCTTAAAGCCAAAATCGGTCAGCGCCCATGGGGCGTGCTCACGCGAGGAGCCGTTGCCGAAGTTGTCTTGAGCGACCAGAATCGAAGCGCCCTGGTAGGCCGGCTTGTTTAAGTTAAACTCTGGGTTTAACTTGGTCTCAGCATCGTCTAAGTAGCGCCAATCGTGGAAGGCATGCTTACCAAAGCCCTTACGGGTGGTCGCCAGCAAGAACTGCTTTGGGATAATCTGATCGGTGTCGATATTGGCCGAGTTTAAAGGTACGGCAATGCCGGTGTGAACAGTAAACTTTTCCATGATGCCTCTCCCTTAGTTGCCGCTCGTCTCGCCTGCATCGTGATCTAAGAAATCACGGACATCACATAAGCAGCCCTTGATGGCGCAAGCTGCAACCGAAGCTGGGCTCATGAGGTGGGTGCGGGCGCCCTTGCCTTGACGGCCCACGAAATTGCGGTTCGAGGTCGAAGCCACGCGCTGACCAGCCCCGGCCTTATCATCGTTCATGGCCAGGCACATCGAGCAGCCTGGTAAGCGCCACTCAAAGCCTGCTTCCTTGAAGATCTGATCTAAGCCCTCACGCTCAGCTTGCTCCTTGACCCAAACCGAGCCAGGAACGGCTAAAGCACGTACCCATGGAGCAATCTTGCGGCCCTTTAAGATCTCAGCGGCGGCACGGAAGTCCTCGATACGGCCATTGGTGCACGAGCCGATAAAGGCAACGTCAATGCGGGCACCGGCAAGCTTCTTACCCTGCTCTAAGCCCATATAGGCAAGAGCATCAACCAAGCTCTTCTTGACCACTGGATCCTTGATGGCATCAGCCTTCGGGATCGACTTGGAGACTCCGCAGACTTGGCCTGGGTTGGTACCGTAGGTGATCTGAGGCTCGATATTAGCAGCATCGATGTCGACGACCGCATCAAATTGAGCATCCGGATCGGAGTACAGGGTACGCCAGTAAGCGACGGCCTTATCCCAATCCTCACCGGTTGGTGCCATCATACGGCCCTTTAAGTACTCAAAGGTGATGTCATCAGGAGCGATCATGCCCACAGGAGCACCAAACTCGATCGCCATATTAGATAAGGTCATACGACCTTCCATCGAGAGATGCTCGATGGTTGGACCGCAGAACTCTACGGCGTAGCCGGTACCACCGGCGGTAGTGAGCTTGCCGATGATGTATAAGATCAGGTCCTTAGCGTAAACACCCTTCTTTAAGCGGCCATGGCAGTAGATCTTCATGGTCTTGAGTGGACCTTGCTTTAAGGTCTGGGTGGCCATGACGTGCTCGACCTCGGAGGTGCCAATACCAAAGGCTAAAGCACCAAAGGCACCGTGGGTGGCGGTATGGCTATCGCCGCAGACCAAGGTGGTACCAGGCAAAGTAAAGCCGACCTGAGGGCCGATGATGTGGACGATACCTTGGTTCGGGTCACCTAAACCAAAGAGCTTAACGCCAAACTTCTTGGTGTTAGCCATCAAGGTACGAATCTGCTCTTGGGCCATTGGGCTGCACGCCTCAATCGTGCTCTCTTGAGTCGAGATATCGTGGTCCATGGTGGCTAAGGTCAAGTCAGGACGGCGCAGCTGACGGTGCGCAATCTCAAGACCCGAGAAAGCCTGAGGGGAGGTGACTTCGTGCACCAAGTGACGATCGATGTATAAGGTTGGCACCTCGCCTTCTGCTTGATAGACGACGTGGCTGTCAAAAACCTTTTGGTAAAGTGTCTTACCCATAAACAATAAATCTTTCTTAGGGGCCCGCCCAGTAAGGCGCGCCCACACTAACCAAATCCTAACGGGTTATCGCGCGCAATTAAGCCTGCAAGGCGGCGACGATAGCATCGCCCATCGCGCTGGTACCTAAGACCTGCGCCTTAGGATTGCCTTGAGCTAAATCAGCGGTGAGCTTGCCGGAACCTAATACCGCAGCGACGGCGTCTTCGATCTTCTTGGCGGCCGCATCCTGCTTTAAGGAGTAACGCAGCATTAAGGCGGCACTTAAGATCTGAGCAATTGGGTTGGCAATGCCCTTACCGGCAATATCAGGGGCCGAGCCACCGGCTGGCTCGTAAAGGCCAAAGCTCGACTCGTTAAGCGAGGCCGACGAGAGCAGGCCCATTGAGCCGGAGATCATGGCAACTTCGTCCGAGAGGATGTCACCGAACATGTTGTTGCATAAGAGCACGTCAAACTGAGCTGGGTTCTTAACCAGCTGCATAGTGGCGTTGTCGATGTAGATATGGTTGAGCTCAACATCTGGGTAGCTCTGGTGCACTTCCTCGACGACCTTGCGCCATAAAATCGAGCTTGATAAGACGTTGGACTTATCAACCGAGGTGACCTTCTTACGGCGTAAACGGGCCGACTCAAAGGCGACCTTGGCGATACGCTCAATCTCAAAGCGGTGGTAGATCTCGGTGTCAAAGCCCTTCTCCTGAGCGCCTTCACCCTCGATGCCCTTAGGCTGACCAAAGTAGATACCACCGGTGAGCTCACGCACACACAGAATGTCAAAGCCCTGAGCGGCGATATCAGCACGCAGTGGGCTTAAGCTCTCTAAACCTGCGAAGATCTTAGCTGGGCGGAAATTGCAGAAGAGCTTGAAGTGCGAGCGCAGTGGTAATAATGCGGCGCGCTCCGGACGCTCAGCTGGAGGTAAGTGATCCCACTTCGGGCCACCGACCGAGCCGAATAAAATCGCATCGGCCTGTTCGCATGCGGCTAAAGTGTCATCAGGCAAAGCCTTGCCCTGGGCGTCAATGGCGGCACCACCGATATTCTTGAAATCGTAGTTGAGCTTAAAGCCACACTGAGCGCTGACGCAATCTAAGACCTTGATCGCCTCAGCCATAACCTCTGGGCCAATGCCATCACCAGGCAAAACTGCAATTTGAAACTCCATGCGAGCGATCCTTATGCTGAACTAAAACCAAAAAACTAAGAAAAACCTAAGCTCCACGGGGGGCCAACCTAAACTGGCCCCACGGGGGCAGGGCTCATAAGAGCCCCCTACTTAGGAGCACCACCCCTACCTGGGAGCGGTACCCCAACCAAGAAATTAGACCCCGTGGGAGTCAACCTCTGGGAGATCGTGGCGCTGCTTTTCGATGAATTGAGCGCGGTAGATACTGTTGCAAGCGTGAATTAAGGCTAAGGCCGAGGACTCGATAATATCGGTGGATAAGCCCTTACCGTGGTACTTGCGGCCGTTGTAGAGCACATCAACGTCCACCTGGCCTTGGGCGTTCATACCCTCGGAGGTAGCGGCGATGTTGTAGTCAACCAGCTTGCAGTCGATCTTGGTGAGGCGCGTGATGCAGTTGAACACGGCATCAACTGGGCCGTCACCGGTGCCCGACTCAACAAAGGTCTCATTGCCGATCTTCATGCGGACCGAGGCGGTTGGAATGACACCCGAGCCACCGCAGACCACGTTCAAGTTATCAAGCTCGAACTGAGTTTGCTCCTCCATATCGTGCGAGAGGAACAAGAGGGCTTCTAAGTCGTAATCGAAGACCTGGCCCTTGCGGTCAGCCAACTCTAAGAAGCGGCGATAGACCTCATCCAAATTGAAGGTGTCATCGCTATAGCCTAAGGCATTGAGGCGCGACTTAATCATGTGACGGCCCGAGCGAGCGGTCATATGTAAGTTATTTTCCTTAAAGCCCACGCTCTCAGGGGTGATGATTTCGTAGGTATTGCGATTCTTCAAGACACCATCTTGGTGGATGCCCGAGCTGTGAGCATAGGCATTGGAGCCGACAATCGCCTTGTGTGGTGGTACCTTCTCATTGCAGATACCGGCAACCATCTGCGAAGCACGGGCGATGTTGGTTGGGACGATATTGGTGTAGAGGCCACCGAAGTACTCCTTGCGCACATGCAAGGCCATGGCGACTTCCTCAAGCGAGCAGTTACCAGCACGCTCACCTAAGCCATTGACGCAGACCTCAACCTGACGAGCACCATTTTGTAAGGCGACCAAGGTATTGCCAGTAGCCATGCCTAAGTCATTGTGGCAGTGCACCGAGATGGTAGCCTTATCGATATTTGGCACACGCTCGAACAAGGTGTGAATGATGCCGCCAAACTCAGTTGGGATGGTGTAGCCTACGGTATCAGGGATGTTAACTGTGGTGGCACCAGCGTCGATGGCGCACTCGACCATACGGCAGAGGTTATCAATTGGGGTGCGTCCTGCGTCCTCACATGAGAACTCGACGTCATCAGTATAGTTACGGGCACGACGCACGGCGTTTTGGGCCATGGCGATAATGTCGTTAAAGTCCTTACGGAGCTTATCGTGGACGTGAATGTCCGAGGTCGCAATAAAGGTGTGGATGCGATAGTGCTCGCAATTGCATAGAGCATCACGCACCGCGTCGATATCCTTATCGACACAACGTGACAAACCGCATGGAATGGAACGCTTCAACGATTCACCGATGAGCTTAACGGCATTGAAGTCACCTGGGGAGGAGATTGGGAAGCCTGCCTCAATCACGTCCACGCCCAATTGTTCGAGCATTAAGGCCAGCTGCAACTTCTGGCGCTCGTTTAACGATTGGAGCAGGGCTTGCTCGCCGTCACGCAAAGTGGTGTCAAACACAATCACTCGGTTTTTATCGTTGTTAGACATAGTTCTCGTCCTATTGTTCGTGCCCCATGGTTAAGAGCAACTGCGGTAACGATTTAGGTCAGGGCTTAACAGGTAACGACCCCAACGCTGACCCCCTCTGGTAAGAGGAGTGCTCCAAACTAAACTATCAAAAACAGGCCTGAGCCTCGGAGCCCTAGAGCCCCAAAACACTTGGTCACTCGGCCAAATAAAAAAGGGCTCTAGTTAAGCTAGGGCCCTATTTCCGAAACGATTGCACACAATCGCTGATTGCAAATACACCCCAGCCGTCAACTCGTAAGTCGCAGTAATAAAGCCAGCTTCAGGGTTAAGACGAACATGGAATGCTCCCAATCAGCAATAAAGTAAAAGAAACGCCCACCAAGCGGCAATCGTAACGCGCCCGGTGGCTGTTTGATTGATCTTTCTGATGGGCTAAGTGTGCCCCGATTAGCCAATAGGATCAAGCGTTAGCGCCATTTGCACCAATCAAAGGCGCCCGATCCCGGCTTTGCACGAAAATGCACCATAACTTTGCACCACCATTAGCCACCAAGCCACCCGTACCAGTGGCTCACCCGACATTTCCAGCTTACCTGTAAACGTTGGACTGCTCAGACACAAACGCCCGCAGCGGCTCATGAGCGGACGCTATTGAGCTCATCTACGGGCGCTTTAGCAGCCTAGGCTACAGCCTAAACAGCGGCCTACTCAGCGGCTGGTGCCGCAGAGGCTGCCTCAGGCTTTGGGGCGGTCTCGGCCGCAGGCTTAGGGGCTGGAACGATGATTGGTGCTTCTTCCTCTGGCTCAGCCTTAGTGCTTGGGTTGACCAGCTGCTCCATCGAGTCGGCCAAGATTTCATCCTTGGTGACTGGGCGGCCCAGCTTCTGGCTTAAGTAGATGCCATTGAAGATGGTCATGCAGCCCATGGCCGAATTGATGTCGTTGCTCAGGTGCACCTGCATGCCATTGCGCTGGTTTTCGATAGCGTGGACCATTTCCTTGACCTGCTCGGCAAAGAAGTGGTACGACCACGACTCATCGGACACGCCCTCGTAATCGCTCTTGGTGTACTCGGCCAGCTGCTCCTCACTCATCAGAGTGAAGACATCGTTGACCGGTCTAAAGCTCGAAGGGCGAATCCCGGCACTAGCCTCGACGCCCGCGTGGGTCTTAATGCCCACGGTATGGCCATTGGAGCCGGTGATATGGACAAAGGCGTCTTGCGCTGGGTTGACGCTATTGGAGACCACGATATTGGCAATCGCGCCCGACTTGAAGGTCACCACCGCCATGGCGGTATCATCGACCTCGATATATGGGTGGTTGACGTTGCGCCACTGGCCATAGACTTGGTCGACCTCGCCTAAGAAGGCGCTTAACAGGTCTAACTCATGGACCGACTGATTGACCAAGACGCCACCGCCTTCGGCCGCCCAGGTACCACGCCAGGCGCCCGAGCGATAGTAAGCTTCATCGCGCCAAGCCAAGACCGAAACCTGGCCAAAGGATGGGTGCCCGAGCTTACCATCTTGGATCGCATTGATAATACGGGCACATGGGCGCATGAAGCGGCTTTGGGCAATCACCGAGACCAAGACATGGTTACGCTCAGCCTCTTCTTTGAGATATTGAGCCTTGGCCAGGCTAATATCAAGCGGCTTTTCAATGATGCAGTGAATGCCACGACGTACTGCTAGGCACGCCAGATCGACGTGAGTTAAGTGCGGAGTGGTAACGTAGAGCACATCAGGCTTTACGGTATCGAGCATTTGCCCTAAATCGTCAAAGACGGTCTCGCCCTCAACGGCTGGGGCTACATCTTCGTAACCCGAGAAGCTTTGCATAAACTCCAGGGCTTTCTCAGCGTGGCGATTGCATACGCCCACCAAGTTTTGGCCACACGAGAGCAAAGCATGCACATGCTGTTTGGCGATATTACCGGTGCCTACCACAGCAAAACGCAGCTTACCTAACACCATTAAACTGTTTCCTCCAACGGACCTAACTTGAGCCTCAACCTAAAAGCTTAGAGTCTCAAGCCCGAAATCAGTTCCCAAGCAATCAGCTGCACTGCTTTAAATAAGCGTGACATAGCGCTGGAAACTGACCATCGCGCACAGCATAATACCAAGCCCCGGCAAAACCAAGTCACGCCACAAAATTAGGCACGCTATGAGCCCCCACAATAGGCAAGATAGGAGGTATGGCTTAAGAGCAGCATACGGTACCACCACAAGTCGCGCCTTACCTCAGCACCACACCAAGTATTAATCTCAGCGCCAAATACAGCTCAAAACGACCCGTCAGACTTAAAACTAGGTACAGCATAAGACACGGCAACCGAGATCGCACTTTTACTCACACTGCCGTTAGAACGAGACTTGACGCGCTAAAATGTAGAAAGTCTTAAGAACAATGCGCTACCAGGAGATCACATGCGCCCCTATTGGCTTCCCCTATTGCTGCTCAGCACCTTTACCCCCGCTCAGGCCTACACACTGCAAGGGCCGCAATACGCCGAAGATCCGGTCAAAGTAGCGCAGCGTGAGCGCGCGGAGCAAGCAAAGCAGCAGGAGCTCCAACGCCAACAAGAGCTTAAGCGGCAACAAGAAGCCAATCGGCTGCCTTCCTATCTCATTCCAAACCCTAAGCAAGAAGCGGCCGAGCTCAAGGAACTCATCAGCGGGAGCTATGAGCCGCTCTTAGTCTATGGCGGCAATCAGTATGCAAATTTTTTAGGCTGCCTCAATTGTGCCCCGCACATGCACATTTCGCTGTGGAATAGTAAGGGTCCTTATGGCTCGCCCTTAAGTCCACGCAGCATCTGGAGCGACTTCTTTGAATTTGGTAACGCCAAGTCCAATCTGAGTCCGTGGAATCCTTATGCGGCCAAGCCTCCGGTCATTGTGGATCCCAAGGGTAAGTTTTACGGCTATTTCACCGCCAATCAGAACTTAGAGCAGGTCTTTGCTAACAGCTTTAGCCACAATTTGGTGACCATGCACCGCGACATCAAGCGTAACCCTGAGCTCTGGTTTAGCCTCGCGTTCAAAGCATTTTTGCCCGAGGAGGGCACGAGCAGCGCCCACGCGATAGCACTCAGCACCTTAGAGCGGATGCCGCGCGCCCCAGAAACTAACTCAGAACCAACTCGACCTGCTGAACTTGTACCACAAGCTGAACCTACGCCAGTCCACTAGCGCCCGCCCCATAAAAAGAGCGAGAGGAGCATAGCTTACGCCCGCTCCTCCCCCTAATAAAGCAAGAGGAGCCCTCCTTAAGTTAGCTCCTCTTCCTACAAACAAAACCTTAACGCGCCAGCAAATCTTGATCTGGGGCTGAGTCATGCGGCAAGGTCAAACGCAGTACCACATAGCCTAAGATACCAGCGCAGATAGTGCCCAGTAAGATACCAAGCTTAGCTTGGTTCAAGAGCTCAGGATCTGATGCGCCAAAGGAAAGATTGGCAATAAACAAGGCCACGGTAAAGCCAATACCACCCAAGAGCGCCACGCCTGCAATCTGTTTCCAGGCGACGCCTTCAGGCAAGGAGGTCAGGCCACTCTTCACCGCCAAGAAGGTAAAGAGGAAGATGCCGACGAACTTACCCAAGATTAAGCCCAGCATCACCGCCATAGTAACAGTACCGACACTCGCGCCCGAACTACCGGTCAAAGTGATACCGGCATTAGCAAAGGCAAAGAGCGGCATGATAACGTAATTGACCACGACGTGGAGCTTATCTTCCATCGATTGCAACGGCGAAATGACGTGGTCAGAGGCCGACTCAATCGTCTTTAACAGGTCAAGCTGGTGTGGGGTCAGTAAGACCGTGGTGCCAGCTGGCGCGGCAGCAGCCTTGCGCGGCGTGACCTTAGCATCGCGCACCACATAAGCCGAGGTCGAGGCGCTCACACCAGGGAACTCGCGCATCGAGCTCTTGATGTGGGCGATGTAACGCGCGGTATCGATACCTGGCTGTGATGGGATGGTAAAGGCCACCAAGACACCGGCAATGGTAGCGTGCACGCCCGACTGCAAGAACAGGTACCACACCACGATACCCAGAAGGAAGTAGAAGTTATGGGACATGATACGCAGGCGGTTGGCCGCAACCAGTACCAGCAAAATCAAGCCTGCCACCAAAAGTGAGCTGAGCTGCAAATGCGCGGTGTAGCACAGCGCGATAATCAAGATACCGCCAATATCATCGACTACCGCAAAGGCCGTGAGAAAGATCTTTAAGGTCAGCGGCACCCGCGCGCCCAGCAAGGACAGTACGCCTAAGGAGAAGGCGATATCGGTGGCCATTGGGATCGCAAGACCGGCCTGAGCTGAAGTACCGAAGGTAAGTCCCAGATAGAAGATGACCGGGAAGATCATACCGCCCAAGGCTGCGATGATCGGCAGCAAGGCCTGGCGCAGCGAGGAGAGCTCACCAACCAAGATCTCGCGCTTAATCTCAAGGCCAACCGAGAAAAAGAACACGGCCATCAGGGCATCGTTAATAAATGCCATTAAGGTCAGAGGTGCCCCATGGTGGCTAAAGAGATTAAAGCCGCCTAATTGCAGCGCAACCGGGATATTCCAAAAGGCATGATAGGCCTCAGCCCAAGGGGAGTTGGCAATCACCATGGCAAGCAAGGCCACAACCATCAGCACCATACCGCCATTGACGTGATGGTGCAGGAAGGCCCGGAACGAGTAGTCAAAGCTCGTAAGACGTTGATTCATTAATAAATAACTCACAGCATAGGGGCCTCACGGACCCCAACAACACAACAAACACGGCAAGATCAGCACGCAAAGCGCAACCTCACCGAGCGCGCGCCCCAAAGAATCAAGTAAAGAAAAGGGCAGCACAACAAAGCTGACTACCTGTGCCACTAGGCACACACCATCCCCTACCCCAGCCCAAGGGCTGACTACACACGAACAAAAGGCGAAAAAGGGAAAAGCTAAAAGAAACAGGAAGGCTAAAGAAAACGGGTAATGCAACGCTCATGCGACCACTGAACCGACGGCACCATCAGCGCAATCGGCACAAACGGCAGTCAACCTTCTTATTTAATCACAAAACTGGTTCCAAAATTTGAGTGACTGCGAAAATATTGCATCAAAACGGTGCCAGCAAGACTCGCCAATCCACCGCCCGCTCCAGCACAGTGCAAAACTCAGCTCCCAACGAACCAGCATTGCTGCAGGCAGCACATGTAGCCAAAGTCGACTTAGAACATCAGCTCCCGCACAGGCGTAAGCAATAAGCTCCCCAGCTAAGAGCCAATGCAGCTCCGAGGATAGTTGGCTCAAATAGCAGCCCAACAGCTAAGCCAGCTCGAAGCCAAGGATACGCAAGCATGGGCTTTGGGCTCGTGCCTCTTGTGCACGTCTAAATGAGTTTGTCGCTGGCAGAAGTGAAGCGCATGATGCTGCCTAAAAGTAACAAAAAAGGTGATAAGCTAAGCAGACAATATCAGTAGATTGGCTTATATAAGCCTCAAACAAGGTGTAATTATATAAAATCAACCAATCATCCTAGTAATTTGGGTGGAAGTTGCCATATAGCCAAAGTTTCGCTTACATATGAGCTTTTGGTTCAATGAACACTAGACCATATCACCTTTTTAGTTACTTTTAGGATGCTGCAAGAACAACCCTACTACCGCATTGAAGGGCGCGCAGCACTAATCGGCGCTTACCAGCGACACTCCTATTTAGACAGATAGCAGCATCTTATTAAGAACAAGTTCCGAGCTTGCGACAAACCTCTTTAGCCCTACATACCTGCGTGCAAAGCCAGGATAAGCTCTTCACCATAAATTTAACATAATCCAAAAACACAGCCCGATGCTTTTGGTGAAATTTTCAGGCCTAAATTTAGCCGCAATTTTTATCGACAAAAATAAGCTGTTTAGTAAGGGTACATGTACTTTCTTTCTTTGATAATAAGAACAAAAACTGTCCTTTCCTGTAATTTCGAGAAGCTAGTACTTTGGTTAATCCAAAAATACGACGTTTCTAAACAGGATTTCGACCAGAGAAGAGAGAAAAGACTATGGCACTTTACGTCAATACTAACGTCTCGTCGATCAACGCCCAGCGCAAGCTGACCAACGCTACCAATTCGCTGAACGTCAGCTATCAGCGCTTAGCCTCGGGCTTACGCATCAATTCCGCTAAAGATGACGCCGCAGGCTTAATGATCTCGGATCGCTTGACCTCCCAGATCAATGGATTGAACCAAGGTAACCGCAATGCCAACGACGGCATCGCCCTGGCCCAGACCATTGAAGGTGCGCTCGACGAAACCACCAATATGCTCCAGCGCATCCGCACGCTGGCAGTTCAATCGGCTAACGGTACCAATAGCTCGGAAGATCGCAAGGCTCTGCAACAAGAAGTAGAGCAACTCTGCGAAGAAATCAACCGTATTGCCTCTGATACGACTTTTGCCGGAAAACAGATCCTCGATGGTGCTGATACCGGAAATGGCTCAAGTCTGATCCCACAATACGAGCGTGTTAAAGTCGGAAGAGTTTATCAGTCTAAAGGTGGTCAACTGGTATTCCACGTCGGTTCAAATCAGGACGACTGCATCAAACTTGATTGGAAGGACGCCTTTAACATGAGCGGCATTTTAACGATGGCCATTACAGATGGCCTCAAGGCGAGTCAAATTCGTATAGACGGTAAAGAAATCACCGTTGGTAGAAATTCAAAAAACTATGGTTTGAAGTGGGTTACCAATGGCGGTAACGCTGCGGCAGATCTTCTGTACATAACATGGACTATCTCCAGTGCAGATAACGCCGAAGCGGTTATTGGCAACATTGACAAATTTATCCAGTATGTTGACTCCCGTCGTGCCGAGTTAGGTGCGATCCAGAACCGCATGGAAGCCACCATCCGAAATCAATCCAATATCTCCGAGAACGAGTCCGATGCTCGCTCGCGTATCCGCGACACCGACTTTGCCTCTGAGACCGCAGCGCTCACCCAGAACAACATCATCCAGCAGGCTTCGCAGACCGTGCTGGCCCAGGCTAACCAGCGTCCAACTATCGCTTTGAGCCTGCTCGGTCAATAAGTTTCTCTCTCTTAAATGGTCATCTCACGGCAGGGCAACCTGCCGTTTTTATTTGCGACGCACCAAGCTCTCAGCTGATCCCGCGCCGCCTAACTCTTCCTCTGCCCTAATCCTGCCCCTTCCACGTTCTGCCAAAAGTTCGTTTTTTACTATTTAACATAATCAACGCAGCGCAGAGCCAATGCTTTTCGTGAATTTTTCAGGCCTAAATTTAGCCGCAATTTTTATCGACAAAAATAAGCTGTTTAGTAAGGGTACATGTACTTTCTTTCTTTGATAATAAGAACAAAAACTGTCCTTTCCTGTAATTTCGAGAAGCTAGTACTTTGGTTAATCCAAAAATACGACGTTTCTAAACAGGATTTCGACCAGAGAAGAGAGAAAAGACTATGGCACTTTACGTCAATACTAACGTCTCGTCGATCAACGCCCAGCGCAAGCTGACCAACGCTACCAATTCGCTGAACGTCAGCTATCAGCGCTTAGCCTCGGGCTTACGCATCAATTCCGCTAAAGATGACGCCGCAGGCTTAATGATCTCGGATCGCTTGACCTCCCAGATCAATGGATTGAACCAAGGTAACCGCAATGCCAACGACGGCATCGCCCTGGCCCAGACCATTGAAGGTGCGCTCGACGAAACCACCAATATGCTCCAGCGTATCCGCACCTTAGCTGTCCAATCGGCCAATGGTACTAACAGCTCGGAAGATCGCAAAGCTCTCCAGCAAGAAGTTACTCAGCTGTGTAAAGAGATCAATCGTATTGCATCTCAAACAACTTTTGCCGGTGAAGCAATTTTAGACGGTGCAGGAGCTGGTTTAATTCCAGCTGGCGATAAAGGATTGATTTTCCATGTTGGCGCTAACATGGACAATCAAATTACTTTAAATTGGTCTCAGGCATTTAACATCTCAGGCATTGCCAGCATGGCAAATATAAGTTTGGGCAATGCAGTAGTAGCAGGTGCAGGCATTCATAGCACCGGTTTGATGGCTTTATCTGAAATAGAGCCAGATGTACAAGGTACTGCAGATGCACAGTTTATCTGGGATGTTACCACTCAATGCGCTGCTAATTCAGCTCTCCAATACATCGATAAATTTATTCAAGCTGTTGACTCCAAGCGTGCTGACTTAGGTGCTATCCAGAACCGCATGGAAGCCACTATCCGCAATCAGTCCAACATCTCCGAGAACGAGTCCGATGCTCGCTCGCGAATCCGCGACACCGACTTCGCCTCTGAGACCGCAGCGCTGACCCAGAACAACATCATCCAGCAGGCTTCGCAGACCGTGCTGGCCCAGGCTAACCAGCGTCCTACTATCGCTTTAAGCCTGCTCGGTCAATAAGTTTCTCTCTCTAAATGGTCATCTCACGGCAGGGCAACCTGCCGTTTTTATTTGCAGTGTACCAGGTTGGCACCTGATCGCGCACAGCCTAACTCTTCCTCTGCCCTAATCCTGCCCCTCCCACGTTCTGCCAAAAGTTCGTTTTTTACTATTTAACATAATCAACGCAGTGCAGAGCCAATGCTTTTCGTGAATTTTTCAGGCCTAAATTTAGCCGCAATTTTTATCGACAAAAATAAGCTGTTTAGTAAGGGTACATGTACTTTCTTTCTTTGATAATAAGAACAAAAACTGTCCTTTCCTGTAATTTCGAGAAGCTAGTACTTTGGTTAATCCAAAAATACGACGTTTCTAAACAGGATTTCGACCAGAGAAGAGAGAAAAGACTATGGCACTTTACGTCAATACTAACGTCTCGTCGATCAACGCCCAGCGCAAGCTGACCAACGCTACCAATTCGCTGAACGTCAGCTATCAGCGCTTAGCCTCGGGCTTACGCATCAATTCCGCTAAAGATGACGCCGCAGGCTTAATGATCTCGGATCGCTTGACCTCCCAGATCAATGGATTGAACCAAGGTAACCGCAATGCCAACGACGGCATTGCCTTGGCCCAGACCATTGAAGGAGCGCTCGACGAAACCACCAATATGCTCCAGCGCATCCGTACACTGGCAGTTCAATCGGCCAATGGTACCAATTCTGATGAAGATCGTATGGCGATCCAACGCGAAGTTACTCAGCTTTGCCTTGAAATCACCCGTATTGCCGAGGATACAACCTTTGCGGGTAAAGAAATCTTAATGGGCGAGGACGTTGGCTTAATCCCAGAAGGAGGCAAGTTAACGTTCCATGTTGGTTCCAATAAAGATGACATTATTCAGTTAAACTGGAGTCAAGCCTTTAATCTTTCGGGCATTATCTCAATGGCCGATAATCTCGGTCAATCTTTAACCGCCGCTATGGCTGGTGGTAACAAGTCAACAGGTGTCTGGCAAACTTCGGCAGGTACACAAGTTCTGTTCGATGTTCGCACTCGTGACGCTTCGGAAAATGTTATTGGCCTGATCGATGATTATATCCAGGCCGTCGACGGTAAGCGCGCGGATTTAGGTGCGATCCAAAACCGCATGGAAGCCACCATCCGCAACCAGGCTAACATCTCCGAGAACGAGTCCGACGCTCGCTCGCGTATCCGCGACACCGACTTCGCCTCTGAGACCGCTGCCCTGACCCAAAACAACATCATCCAGCAGGCCTCGCAGACCGTGCTGGCCCAGGCTAACCAGCGTCCTACCATCGCTTTAAGCCTGCTCGGTTCATAATTTCTCTCTCTCTAAATGGTCATCTCACGGCAGGGCAACCTGCCGTTTTTATTTGTGGCGCACACTGCGATCATGACGCGCATCTGCGCTAATTAACAAGGTTTGCCTTAAGGATCAGCATTATGTCAATTAAGGACTTTGACAAATCCAAACTACGATCTGTAAGCGGTATTACCCAAAAGCAGCACGACCTCATCTACGCCTTCTTGCAAGGTGCGGTGTACTGCTGGTGCAAAAACCATCCAACTGAATGGTTGGCTTTCCGTGACTTATTGAATTTTGACTGGAAGGGTACCCCACTGTTCGATCTTTGGCTAAAACAAGTGAAGCGTTACAAGATCACGGATGACTCAACCCCAGAGCAGATCAAGAAAGCCTTAACCGCAGCTGCCATCGACGCAGGGTGGCTCCTTAAGGAAGTGCTTGCCAATGATCGGCGCGAGTTTGAGCAAAGAAAAGCTTTCAGGGCCACTCAATATCTCTGGGTTGGCAGCGATTAGGAATCATGTCCCTCAAGTAGCGCCTTTTTGACACCAAAGAAGAAGGCATGACCCGCAAATTCCGTTGGAATAGGCAGGCACCTAAAACCAATGAGCAAGAGTCTCAGGAGTAGCCTCTAGCACCCAACCTGCAACCCACAACTCTAAGTCCAGTCGGCACAGCGAAGCTGGATAAATGTCTCCGGCCTCTAGCCCTTCGCTTGTGCAAAATCCATCCCAGAGCGCCTGTATCGCCCAAGCTCCTGCTTGGGTTCACTGTTAGCCCCCACTTCTTGCGCGCAGTCATTTGCGCGCTTTACCGCTCAATGGCTACCTACTGCGCCCGCTCCTTTCCCTATCCGTCTGCTGAGCGCCTTCAGCACCACCTACGCCCTATCTTTACTTCAAGCGAACTTTTCCTAGGCTGTCCCAGTACTTCCCTGCTTGGTCATGGTGTAGCTCGGCTTTGCTTTTGGTTTTACAGCTTGGAAACTTGGGGTGCAGCGGGGGCGCGACCGGCGCTCACTAAGGTGCGCTTGTGACGGTAGGTGTAGGCAATGGTGTAAATGGACTCACAGGCCGCGCTGTCGAGCTTGACGTAGTTGCCAATGGTCTGGCCCGGCTTTAAGCCTAAGCGTGCCACCAGCTCTGGGATGTCCACCATCGGCAGGCCCATCTCAGCAAAGTTCTGTGGCAGGCCACAGCGATAGAGCCAAGCTCTAAAGGCCTCGATACCTCTTCTTGCGGTAGTGACCGGATCCTCAAAATTCATGGCGACACCAAAGACCCTGGTCGCAAATTGGGCCATGCGCATGACGTTACCGTGCAGGCAATAGGTCATCCACGCTGGGAGTAAGACCGCTAAGCCTTCGCCGTGCACCGTGTTGTAGCGGGCGCTGAGCTCCAGCTCTAACAGGTGCGTCGACCAGTCGGCTTCACGGCCTAAACCACACATGCCGTTTTGCGCTAACGAGCCTGCCAGCATTAGGTTGGCGCGAGCATCATAGTCGCTTGGGTCCTCTAGGATTTGCGGCAGGATGCTGACAATGGTGCGCAAAATACCCTCGCACAGCTCATCGGTCACCTGTACGTTCGGGGTATTGGTGAAGTAGCACTCGATAACGTGGGAAATCATGTCCATAGCGCCAATCACGGTGGTGGCGCTATCGATATTAAGGCTCAGCTCCGGATTTAAGATGGCAAAGCGCGGCAGGAAGATCGGCGAGCTCTTATTGGCCTTGCGGCGCTGGCCGCCCACCGTGTTGACCAAGGTGCAGACACTGGAGCACTCCGAGCCTGCGTCGATCGTGGTGACAATGGCACCTAATGGCAGCGCCCGCACCGGCTCTCTTAAACCCGAGAAGAAGTCCCAGAAATCGCCGTTGTAGAGCGCACCGGCGCAAATGGCCTTAGCACTGTCGATCACGGCGCTTTGGCCAATAGCAAGGACAAAGTCGATCTGGGTGGAGCGACAGAGCTCAATACCTTGGTAAACCAAATCCGCTTCAGGACTGGCGGCAACCCCGCCCAACTCAAAAAACTCAAGGCCAGCGCGATCTAAGGCGCGCTTGATGCGGTCAATGAGATCGGACTTATGCTGGGCATCATCACTGTAGTGCAGTAAGACGCGGCGCCCGCCCTCAAACTTCACCAGGGAACCTACTTCGTTCTCGCGCCCGCGCCCGAATAAGACGTAAGTGCGGCGCTGATAATCAAAGTTCTGCATGTCCCTGCGCTCTCCTTTTTTGTTGACTTCAGTCCTAACGCGACGGCGCTAAGTATAGCATGGCGCTTGGCCCTTATTAGGCCGCAAAAACAAGGTTCTGGGCTCTCATGTGAGCACAGATGCAAGGCCTGTTGCCCTATGTGGTGCGACCTATTCTTTGAGTTCCTATTGGCCGCTGGTAAGCACCGTCTTAAGGACAAGAAGAGCTGCCTTGGTCGAGCGAAGGGTAGCTGATCTTGTTTGACTCACATGGAGTCTATTTGGCTGAGCTTGGTTAGCGTGCTCCTTGCGCCTATTTGGGCGGCAGCCTATCTGGTCGGCATGACCTATTGCCCTTTGTTGGGGCTGGCGTTGCTGTATTTTCTTGGAGCTGCGCTATTTTGGGACGCTTCAGTGGTCGTACGACCAGGTGCTTTTCTCAAGCTTGATTAAATCTAGGTTAAGCCTGAGGCTAAACTTATGGCTTTGAGACTATACGGCGGCGCAAACGCCCGTACTATGGGCCTTTGCGGGGCCCATAAAGGACGGTAAATTTTCTGGTTTGGGCCTGACTTTTCTTAAGGGGGCACTTTCGAGCGAATTTAGCTGAAAAAAATCACCCTTTGCCTTTATTTTTCAGTAAGATAAGCGGCAATTTTGGGTCTCGTTGTAAGCGAGTTTTCTTCATGAGCTTGATCATTGCCAGCAACCATGCTGCTTTCTTTTTAGATTGTGTTCCGTGACGGCCTTAAGCTGAGGCTTGAGGCTGTGTCGGTGCGGGCAGCATTGGCATGATCTCATTTTGGATTTGGATCTAGTGGAAAGCACTACTAAGGTTGGGGCGGCACTGAATGCTGCCACCAAAGAGGCCGAAAGCGCAGCTAAGAGCGGCACTTTAAGCCACCGTCCAGGTGATTTACCGGGCCAAAAGCCATCTCCTGCTGAGCAAAAGCGTAAGCCGATCTTAACGATCAAGAAGCTCACTAAGCGCTTTGAAAGCTTCATCGCCGTCGATGAAGTCGACCTCACTATCTACGAGGGCGAAATTTTCGCACTCCTAGGCTCCTCCGGCTGCGGTAAGTCGACCTTACTGCGTATGCTGGCAGGATTTGAGACGCCAACCTCCGGCTCCATCATGTTAGGCAACCAAGAATTAATCGGCGTGCCTCCTTACAAGCGCCCGGTTAACATGATGTTCCAATCCTATGCCCTCTTCCCTTATATGACGGTAGGGCAGAACATCGCCTTTGGCCTTAAGCAAAGCCGCTTACCTAAGGCTGAGATCGCCGAGCGCGTTGACCGCATGCTGCGCCTGGTACATATGGAGCAGTACGTCGACCGCAAGCCATTCCAGCTCTCAGGCGGTCAGCGCCAACGTGTCGCCCTGGCTCGTTCCCTGGCTAAGGAACCACGCCTGCTGCTCTTAGATGAGCCAATGGGTGCGCTTGATAAAAAGCTGCGTGAGCAGATGCGCCTGGAGTTAGTCGATATCATCAACTCGGTCGGTGTAACCTGCCTGATGGTGACCCACGATCAAGAAGAAGCCATGACCATGGCTGATCGTATCGCCATTATGGACCGAGGTGAGTTCATCCAAATCGGCGGCCCACGCGAGATCTATGAGAACCCGAACTGCCGCTTCTGCGCTGAGTTCATCGGCTCGGTCAATATCTTTGAGAGCTCGCTCGTGACCTCCTCGAAGGATCAGGCCTTAATCAAGGCCCGTGACTTCAATCACTTAAT
The DNA here is from genome assembly GCA_944390115.1 of uncultured Anaerobiospirillum sp. Classification (GTDB taxonomy): domain Bacteria; phylum Pseudomonadota; class Gammaproteobacteria; order Enterobacterales; family Succinivibrionaceae; genus Anaerobiospirillum. The sequence goes on along the minus strand of CALXOW010000001.1, from coordinate 15,397 downwards.
TGAGCTCGAGCACGATATCGACTTGGCTGACGGCATGCCGCTCATCATCGCGATGCGCCCTGAGAAGATCTACATCTCCCATGAGCGCCCAGATAGCAACACCAATTGGTGCGAAGGCGTGGTCGAAAACATCGCCTACTTAGGTGACGTCTCGATTTACTACGTCAAACTCAGCAACGGCCGTCGTATCACCTCGACCTTACCAAACGTCGACCGCTTCAAGCAGGGTCTGCCAACCTGGGACGATCACGTCTACTTAAGCTGGGATCCAGATTCCTGCATCGCCCTAACCATTTAGCCCTGCGCCCCACATAGGGGTGGCCGTGCGTCCCTTGAGTTTCAAGCCGCATGCCCCCTTAGGTGGAGCCTAGCGCCCGGTATGGCTAGCCCTTGGGCTGGTTGCTTGGTGCCCGATAGGAGAGTCCTCTTATCGAGCAACTTAGTAGGAGGCCTTGCGCCTCAGCTTAAGTGGACCAGTGCCTCGTATTGGGTAGCTCAGCGCCCTGATGCTCAGGGCTTGTTTGGCTTTTTGTGGAGACTTGGACGGTATGACTACTGGCCTTAGTTCCAATCTTTCCTTTATCCGCCGCGCTTTTTTGCAAAAGCGCGTGGTGGTGACACCTGCGCACTCGAACGCCCAGAACAACTCGTGGCGTCGTGCGGCCATTATCGCGGTGCCTTACCTGTGGATGATCTTATTTTTCTTGGTGCCTTTCCTCATCATCTTTAAGATCAGCCTATCGGTCACGGCGATTGCGATTCCGCCTTATTCGCCGCTGGTGACCTTTGAAGAAGGTGCGATGCAGATCATCTTGCACCTTGAAAACTACACCTATATCTTCACCGATCCGGACGGCACCTATATCCGCTCCTACCTCAAATCCTTGCAGGTAGCTGCGTTCTCGACCTTATTCTGCCTCCTCATCGGCTACCCGATTGCCTGGGCCTTGGCCACCGCCAAGCCTGCCATGCGCAATGTGCTGTTCATGCTGGTGATTATGCCAAGCTGGACCTCCTTTGTCGTGCGTATCTACGCCTGGATGACCTTGATGAAGAAGGATGGTCTCATCAACGACATCTTGATGGCGCTGGGCATCGTGAGCGAACCGGTGCAGATTCTGCAAACCGACCTGGCCGTTTACATCGGTATCGTGTACTGCTACCTGCCGTACATGGTGCTGCCATTGTTCTCGGCCTTGATGAAGGTGGACTATAGCTTGATTGAAGCAGCCTCCGACTTAGGCTGCCGCCCAATCAAGACCTTCTTTAACACCTTAATCCCGCAGACTAAATCCGGTATCGTTGCAGGCTCGATGCTGGTCTTCATTCCAGCGGTCGGCGAGTACGTTATCCCAGAGTTGCTCGGCGGTAAGAGCTCGATCTTAATCGGTCGCATTCTGTGGCAAGAGTTCTTTAATAATCGCGATTGGCCGCTGGCATGTGCTGTGGCGATCTTGATGCTGATCATCTTGGTCATCCCGATTGTGTTCTTTTACAAGTTAGAACGCAAAGAGCAGGAGAAGGGCAATGCACGTAACTAAGGAACGTAAGAGCGCGCTCATTCGCGCTGTGATCGTGATCTGCGCCCTGATCTTCTTGTACCTGCCGATTGGCACCTTGATCGTGTACTCGTTCAACGACTCGCGCATGGTCACGGTCTGGACGGAGACTTCGCTGCGCTGGTATCGCGCTTTATTCCAAAACGCCGATATCATCCGCGCCGTGGGCATCTCGCTGCTCATTGCCTTCATGACCGCGTGTGCTTCGGTGGTGATCGGCACCTTGGCCGCCTTCGTCTTGGTGCGTGTGGGCCGCTTTAGAGGCGAGACCCTCTTTGTGCTGCTCATGACCGCCCCAATGGTGCTGCCAGAGGTCGTCACCGGTCTTGCGATGCTGCTCATCTTCGTCACCTTAGGTAGCGAAATTGAGCTCTTTGCGAACCGGGGCATCTTCGCCATTTGGATCGCGCACGTCACCTTCTGCTCGGCTTACACCACGGTCGTAATTCGCTCGCGCTTTAGAGAGCTCGATATTTCGATCGAAGAGGCCGCGATGGACTTAGGTGCAGGCCCAATCAAGGTCTTCTTTGCCGTGATCTTACCGGCGCTGATGCCATCTGAGATCGCTGCCTTCCTCTTAGGCTTTACCATGTCGATGGACGATCTGGTTATCACCAGCTTTATCGCCGGTCCAGACTCCAACACCTTACCGATGGTGATTTTCTCCTCGGTCCGTCGTGGTCTGTCCCCTGAGATCAATGCCTTAGCGACCATCATCGTCTTAATCGTCTCTGTCTTTACCTTCTTTGCCTGGCTCTCCATGGTCAAGAAGCAAAAGCGTAAGCGTGCTGATGCTGATAAGGCCGAAAAGGCAGCCCAAAGCGAGCAAAAGCTCCACTACAGCGCCCCACACGGTGCCCGTCGTGCCCCAGACGCTGCCACCTTAGAGCGTCTGAGCTTGCCTGCTGCAGCCTTAGCCGTGTTAAAGGAGCAAGCTGAAGCGGTCAAGCGCGGTCAAGACATCGCCGCCCAGACCATAACCCAGCTCAAGGACTTAATCAGCAAGGATGAGTCATTCAAGCAGGCGCCAGGTCTTGCTGACATCGAGACCGTCCCTGCGACTTGGTTTGACCGCCAACATGCGGCCCAAGCTGCGATGAACCAAGCTGCGATGCCGCAAGCTGAGATGGATCAAGCCGCAGCTTCGGAGGCCCAAAAGGTCGCTGAGGTCACTGCTGCCGCTAACGCTGCCGCTGAGGCTGCCTTAAAGGACACCAAGGCTGAGGTCACCGCCTTAGGTGCATCGGCCAAGGACGTCACCGCCCAGCAGCGTTTGGTTTCTTCGACTTTAGCGCAAGCAGGTATGGTCAAGGTCTTAGACCACAGCAGTGAGCTCGTGAGCGCTCCGCTTACCCCTGACCTATTAGAAGAGGAAAAGGGCGAGCAAGTCAGCGCCGAAAATGCTGAAGTCAAGCCTGCCGATAAGGTTATGCCTAAGCCTAAGGGCAATGCCACCACCGCAAGCTCGCTGGCGTCGGCTAAAGCCAAGCAAGCAGCCTTAAAGAACGCCCGCGTTCAAGCCTTTGAGGCCAACCCAGAGGAGGAAGCTGACCTGATGGCTGACTCTGAAGCGGTTACCAGTGGCGCAGGTATAGTACGCCCTAAGGGCACCACGGTGCAGGACTTAGGCGGCGCCAAGGCACAAGCCAAGAAGATCAAGGCAACCCAAGACAACAGCGCTGTGGCCGTGACCTTACGCGCCCAAGACGCTGAGGCCGTCAAGTCGAACTTGGCCAAAGCCAAGGTGGTCGACACCACCGAGCGCCCGCACTAAGCGCGCTTAACTAATCCCTAAAAGGCTAGAGCCCACGGCTCTAGCCTTTTCTCTTTTTCAAGACGTTATGATGATAGGACACCGCTGCAATTTCGGTCCCTATGAGCTCACGCTCTATCAATGGGAGGCTGGTAATGTAGAAAATCCACCTCCGCTCATCGTGGGCCACTACCTTGAGGATCCGGACAGCCTGTGGCAGCAACTTTCTAAGGATGACCAGCATCCCTGCCATCTTGCGGCCATCACTGGAGTGAGCGAAAGCGAATTTCTGCCCTACCCGTGTCCCAAGCTCGGTGAGCGCTTTAGCAGCGCGCAGGGACCGGAGTACTACCATAAGCTCACCACTATACTGATTCCCACACTTAAGGCCTTGCTCTCTGCGCCCGTAGCTCCGGCCTCGATTATCGCAGGCTATTCCCTGGCGGGGCTTTTTGCCTTATGGGCGGCCGCGCAAGCAGATAGCCCTTTTGAGCGGGTCATTTCGTGCTCAGGGTCGCTTTGGTACCCTGGAGTACTGGCGGCAATCGCCTTACCACCGGAGCGCGCCCTGCGCTCGGTTTATCTCTCGGTCGGTGCCAAGGAAAAGAATAGCGGTTCCAAGATGTTTCGTGAGGTCGAACGTTGCACTCGTGAGGCTTACGAGTGCTACCAGGACTGCGCTAAAACGCTGGTACTCAACCCCGGCGGGCACTTTACCCAAGTCACCGAGCGCTTGTACCAAGGCATTGCTTGGACGCTCCAAGAATGGCATCGGACTTAAGAAAATTCGTCCTCAGCCGTTATAGATAAGTACGGCCTTAATGAGCCTGTTCTAAGTCGCACTGATTCCAAGGGAGATGGAGTTATGGCAGTCGTCAATGGTATCAACACCCAACAAAATGTTGGTGTAATCAACTCAGGTCGCTTTACCCCGCAACAAAATGTGGGCGACATAAATAAAGCGACGCGTGTCACCGGGCAAAGCCAAGATAATTTGGTGGATCTGGCCACCTCTCAGACCCGCTATGAAGACCATCAAAACGATATGTTCGCCCACCAGCGCCATATCGCCCGCCAAGCCTACATCGAATACGGTCGTCAGGGCGTTTCAGAGCAGTCTGCCGAGCCAGTCATCACCACTGCCACCGACGTCACGGACACCAGTGCCGCTCAATCCTACCGCGCCATCACCGGCGAGGATCCCTCGACCAGCGGCCAAGCCCGCCAAGCCGCCACCCAGTCCACTGCAGCTTCTACCCAGTCTACCGCCGCTACTACTAAGCAAGGCAGCGAACACATTGCAATCCAGCAAGGAACTGAGCCTGCTTCCACTGACTCCGCTGTCGGCACCTCAAAGCAAGCTGAGAGTGAGACTAATAAGTCTCAGGCTAACAGCGCCCAGCAGCGTGACAAGGGCATTGATGGTGAGGAATTAACCGAAGAAGAGCAGGCTGAAGTCGAGGACATGAAGGATCGCGATGCCGAGGTCCGCACCCACGAAAACGCTCATAAGAGCGCCGGTGGTCAGTACGCAGCCGCACCTTCTTACACCTACGAGACCGGCCCTGATGGCAAGCGCTATATCACCGACGGTGAGGTCAGCATCGATATCGGCGAGGAGTCCGATCCGCAGGACACCATCACCAAGATGCAGGTGGTCAAGCGTGCCGCTTTAGCTCCAGCTCAGCCATCGGCACAAGATCGCCAAGTCTACGCTGAGGCTAGCCAAAAGGAAGCTCAGGCGCGCCAAGAGCTCAATGAGCAAAAGCAAGAAGAAGCTCAAGGCGGATCTGAGTCCAAGGGACAATCTGGTACCAATGGCGCTCAAGGCACTAACCATGAACCAGGCAACCAAGGCGCCACTAACGGCACCAATGCTGCTGAGGGTAGCCGCGCCGCTGAGGGCACCCGCGCTCAAGGCGTGGCCCCAATGAGCCGCACCCTCACTCAAGATGAGAACTCCTCAAGCTTAATCCCAGAAGATAATAGCCTCAACCCTAGCGCCGCCACCAATCAAGACAACGCAGCCAATGGCGTGAATAGCCAGCCGACTCAAGGCTCGGGCATTAATGCTATCAACCAGCAAGCTCAGCGCAATGTTTTAGATCCAGCTAAGGTCCCAGAGCCTAGCACTTCGACCACCAAGAAGTTCTCAGCTTAGGACCAAGCTGACTTAAAGTGCGTGACCTCAGGCGCGCTGACCAAGGCCGCAACGACCGTGCAGCACCATCTCCCGGCTGCCCGTTGGTGCGGCCTTAGTCGTCTTAGTTTAAGAATTTTTGATACTCTTGAGTATACATAATACACATATAATGCTATAGTAGGCAGCACTGTTCCCTCCACACCACTACCGGAGCACCCATGCCACAACCCACTGAACTGCCTAAGATTGCCCTGCATAGTCGCGATTTTGCTCAAACATTAAAGCGCGGCGACTTCATGGTCGATAAGACCACTCGGCTCTGTGCTCTCACCAACTACTCCAAGGTCTTTTTCACCCGTCCTCGTTATTTTGGCAAGCACACCTTGGTCAGCATGCTAGAGGAGCTCTTTACCCATGGTACTGCTAAGTTCAAGGGTTTTGCTGTGGCTGACACCTGGGATCAAAGATGCTATCCGGTGATACGGCTCAATTGCTCGCGCTTGAGCAATCCTGCCACACTCGAGCACGATTTAGGCTGCCACTTAATTGGTGCCTTTGCCCAAGCGGGCTATAGCCGCGCCTTAAACCTGTTGCCGCTAAAACGCAGCCTTCTCACCATCTGCCACTATTTAGATGATCTGCGGAGCATTACCCCAATCGTGGTGTTAGTTGAATCTTGGGATAGTCCACTGACCACACAACTCTTCAAGCGCGCCAACTATGAGGCCAATCTTGCCCTCCTCAACCATTTCTATAGTTGGCTGATTAATCTGCCCAATGTGCACTTTACCCTGATCACCGGAGTCAGTCGCTTTAGTGACTGCGTCGTGAGCCAAGACCCACGCGTTATCGACCTGAGCTTTGCCCCTGACTTTGCTGATCTTTTGGGCTTCACCCCAGATGAAATCGACCGCAACTTTGCGCCGTACCAACAGCAAGCCTGCGGCTATCATCCTCGTGACTTGCCTGAGATATGGCAAAAGCTTCAAGCTTACTACGGCGGTTTTTGTTTTGACCCTACAGGACAAACCTCCGTCGCTAGCGCCCGCGCCATCGCCCTCTATTTCAACCAAGTGTTAACTCACCCCAAGGAGAAGCTAAAGTTCAATTCCTTCTGGGCCGACTTCTCTGAGCGGCGCGTCCTGGAACTGCTCACACATTACGAGCCCAGCCTCGATTTTCTCAGTGCCCTGACCGGCTCTGGACTGTCCCTCAAGCTCACTGAAGACTATTTGCCGAGCGCGACCAAAACCCAAGGCCTAGTGGCATTGCTGGCGCAAGTAGGGATCATTACGCTCAAAGGGGCAAGCGCCGACACCTATCGCTGGTCTTTACCTAATCAGGAAGTGGAGTTGAGCTTCAGTCGTCACTTCATTTCCTATCTTTTTGGAGCAACACCGCACCAAGACAACGCCCCTTGGTTTCATCAAACCTATCAGCGCCTCAGCCTCATGGTGCAAGGGCAGGCCATGGGTCAAGTCATGATGGAACTCAACGTCTTGCTGCAAAGCATCAGCGCCGCGCACTGGGAGCACATATCACCTACCGCTGCCCGCACCTTGGTGAAGTGGCTGCTGCGCTACGCCTATGGAGTTCAGATGGACGCAGATCTGACCAACTACTACAACCAAGTGAGCTTATGGGGTGAACTCAGTGGCTGTCCTTACCTGATAGCGGTCTCATTCTTGCCCCAAGAATCAAGTTCTGATACCGTCGCCACCCTGTTAGATGCCGGAAGTAAACAATTGCACGACACTGACTACAAAGTCCCCCAGCACAAGCACAAGTACTTTAGCTTAGTCGTGGTAGTCTCAGAAAGAGGGCAACAGATCATGGCCTGGCGCCGTATGTGCCAAAATAAAGTCATCGATGAAGGCAGAATCGACCCGGCCGAGCAACGTGCTAAAACTGATGAAGTCTGGGCCGAGGAACGCCAGCTCCCAAGCGCACAAGCATCCCATTAAGCCTGATGTGCCGTTAAGCCTGATGTGTCATTAAGCCAGTCAGCGCTAAGCCTCCTGCCTGACGCGTATCCCAAGCACTAAGCCTGAGCTTAGCGCATTTTTAGTCAGTGCCGATGCTCTAACTCTGAGTGTAGCTGCTTCACCATAAAAAGAGGAGCAGATTACGCTCCAAAACAGGGCAAATAATAGTTAACGTAGTTCCCATTTTAGATTTTATGCGCTATTTTCACCAAAGTTGTGCAATAGAAGGCCATAAATAAGCACTTGGGTTATAATGCGCGCACTTTAGTTTCGGAATTTGTGCCGTGATAGTGCACAGATCCCACCTAATTTTTTTGGGTACGCGCCCCCACAGCACAAAGCCACTGACTGAGGTTAGTGGCTTTTTGGCGTTTTGTTGTGAACTTGGGGCTCGTATCACCGCTCAACTCAACTGGGAGAGGTCATGGAACCTTATTACGCAGGTGCGCTCTCGCTGGTGCCACCAGTTATCGCGGTGGCCTTGGCGCTTTTAACCAAGGAAGTGTTCTCATCACTGATCATTGGTATCTTAAGCGGCACCTTGATCTACACCATTGGCATGGGGCAGGACTTCGTTGTAGTTAACACCGTCCAGAACGCCTTGACGGTAATGGTTAACAAGATCGACTTCAACATCATTATTTTCTGCTCGGTCTTGGGCTCGATCGTCTACGTGATCGCGATGGCCGGTGGCTCGCGCGCTTACGGTGACTGGGCGACCAAGCGCATTCGGGGCCGTAAGAGTGCACTCTTATCGACCTCTCTGTTGGGTGCCTTCATCTTTATCGATGACTACTTTAACTGCTTAACCGTGGGCACCGTGATGCGTCCTATCACCGATAAGTACCGCATCAGCCGCGCTAAGCTCGCCTATATCATCGATTCAACCGCCGCTCCAGTGTGCATTATTGCCCCAATCTCCTCGTGGGCGGCCGCTGTGGGCTCGAACTTAAAGGCCACCGGTGCCTTTGAGTCGGAAATGGAGGCCTTTATCGCCACTATTCCGTGGAACTTCTACGCCCTGCTCTCCATTTCGATGGTGATCTTAGTGTCGATTGGCAACTTTGACTTCGGTCTAATGCGTCGCTGTGAAATCGACGCCATCAAGAACGGCCCACTAGGCAGCTCAGAAGGCGAGCACGATAATATCGATGTCGTCACCGAGCGCGGCGGCGTCTTGGACATGGTCATTCCGATCTTAGCCTTAATCGTCTTTGCCACCTTGTCCTTACTCTACGTCGGTGGTTATTGGGGCGAGGATCCAGCCTACCACACGGTCGCAGCCGCCTTTGGTAACACCAGCGCTGGTCCTGCTTTGGCCATGGCCTCCTTTGCCGCCCTGTTCGTCGCTTACGTCCAGTTCACCGCGCGTCGCCTCTTGACCTTAAAGCAGTTCATGAGCGGCGTATTAAAGGGCGTCCAGGCCATGATCCCAGCCAATATGATTCTGGTATTAGCTTGGGCCATCTCGGGCGTTTGCCGTGACCTGTTACAGACTCAGGTCTTTATCTCGAACATCGTGCAAAATGATATGGGTATGTTAGGTAACCTCTTACCTGCCATCATCTTTATCATTGCCAGCTTCTTATCGTTCTCGACCGGCACCGCTTGGGGTACCTTCGGTATCTTAATCCCGATCGTCGTCGTAGTCGCTGAGGCCATTGACCCAACCGGCTCGATCATCATCGTCACCTTATCGGCCACCTTGGCAGGTTCGGTCTTCGGTGATCACTGCTCGCCGATTTCCGATACCACGATTCTATCGTCGGCCGGCGCGGGCTGCGTCCACATCGAGCACGTTTCGACCCAGCTGCCATTTGCCTTAATCGCCGCAATTTCTGCGTGCATCGGCTATATCGTGGCGGGCTTCACCTTGAATGTCTACCTGAGCTTAGGCGTGGGCTTTATCATCATGATCTGCACCATGACCTTCTTGCACTTTAGAAATCTCAAGCGTGAGACCTATGCTGAGCACGAGATGATGCACGCCATCGCCTCAGAGCAAGCAGCTGACGCCCCTAAGGTCAAGGGCCAGCCTAAAGAGCGCATCTAAATCGACCTGGGCCAGAGCCACCAGCTCAGCCCCATTAAAGAGCCCTTCGGGGCCCCCAAAGCCTGCCTCGTGCAGGCTTTGTTGTTTCTTCAGCACAGGTAAGTGCCCCAACGCGCGTAGTTTTCACTGGGGGAGCTCATCCTACACTGTCTGAGGCGGCGTAATCGATGTACTTATTAATTTCTAAGCTCCTAAGACGTCAGCTTGGCTCTGAGCAAAGCTCATCCCTAAGAGACCGAGCTCATTCCTAAGAGGCCTAACGGGACCTACCATTTTCTTGGTATCAAGAACTCTAGATATTAATTACAGCAACACAACACGGGTAAATAGGCCTTACCTGTATTTCACTACTAGATACCGGCTTAAGCGCGCTATGGCAAGTAATCTCCTAATGTTGCGAGTTTGGGTACACACTTCCTAGATAACAAAATAGCACCAAAGCACAGCAATTTGCCTAGAAAAAGTGCAAACTAGGTCACACTCTTGTATTTCAGTTCTGAAACCAGTATCTTAGGCGCGCACCCAAGGTAGAGCAGCTCTCACCTTGGCTCATGTTCTTTGACCATCACTAAGGAAGTATCGTGACACACTCCCTCAAGCAAGTCAGCGCCTATAAGCTCATCACCCTTGGTATCTGTGCTCTGTGCGTCTTGTTGATGAGTTTGATCTAGCCAGAGCCCTACTCCCTGCTTAGCCCGCCCCGGTTCAGGCCGACCGTGCCCCTACTTCCCTTCTTCTCTTAAACTTAGCGGGCTAAATGCGTGGCGCTAGCACCTGGCGCCCAGCGCATAGTTTCAGCAAGTGGTTACAGCGGGCTAAAGCGCGCATTGGAAGCCTCCCACAGATAAAATGTGGCAAACGATCCTACTGGGCTAAAGTGAGCCTTGAGCTCCTCTTCCTTGAGGCGGCGCTCCTTATGCGCCAGAGCCTTAAGGTCAAGCCCCAAGCACAGCTGCAAGCCCCGCATCACGCCCAAATCGCCGGTGAGCAAGCAATCACGCTCGCGCGCCACCATCAAATCAAACATATCGCAGCTCCACGGACCAATTCCTTTGATCGCGTGCAACTGAGCACGGCGCTCTTCTTTACTCAGAGCCAGCAGGCCTTGATGGCTAAACTCCCCGCTGACAAAGCGGGTGGCGATAGCATGCAAGGCCTGGCGCTTGCCTTGAGTGCAAGGCAAATAGTCCCCACGCTCGATTAAGGCTTTGAGGTAACCAGGATCGGTACGTGCTGGCGGCGCGATGCGCGCCCAGCACTGCGCAAAAGATTGATCGGATAGCTGCTGATTGAGAATAATTGCCACCAGGCCGCTAAAGCTATCGTCATAGCAGTCATGGGCAATCAGGCCAAAATGGGCCACTACCGGTGCCATGCGCGGCTCACAGGCCACCAACTCGTCTACGTCTTGCTGCGTCAGTTGCCACACTCTCATCGCTTCTCCTCACAATCTTGCTACCTAGGGCAAATTTGTTGCCCTCATTTTTCCCCTATAATGCATCCTTGGGTTCTAAAGCCATCATGGGCGCTAAGGCCATCATTGGAGCTAAGGCCCCTTGGGACATAGTGCCAACATGGGCGCTAATTTGCATGGTAGCCCAAGATTGTTTGGAAAGGGAGATCGGTCATGCCAAATCTGCTTAATGTCAGCACCAGGGTTAAGATCTTGGGCGGCTTTATTGCCATCATCTTGATCAACCTCGTGATCGTGGCAATTTCGATCAGCGTGCTCAATCAAGCTCAAAATGCAGCTGCGACCATCGACAACTCGTTAAATGGTGCTTTCAAGCGCGTGTTTCGGGTACAGCACACCTTCCAACAAGCCAATCTTAACTTTGCGCGCGGCTTAAACGATATTGACCAGCAATATGATGCCGGCGATTTAACAGCTTATGCGCCGCAAGCTCTGCGCGATATGCAGCAAAGCATTGATGCGATCCGCCTAGCCTATATCGATACTCCCGAGTACCGCGCTCAGGCCCAGAACGTTAAGACCCAAGGCGCCGCGATTATTGCCGATTTGCAGCAAAACATTATGCCGAGCATCGCTCGGGGCCAAGTCGATGACCAGGCTTTGGCCGTCTACACCCGTGACTTCGTGCCGAAGTTCTCGTCGCTGCTTGATAGCATTGGCGCGCTGATGCGCATGCAAACCGATTTAAGTATCGCGGTAAGCAACCAAGCATCTGACCGCTCCGCTTTGTACTTGGTGTTAGGACTGGCGGCCGCCGTAGTCTTATCGAGTATCGGTATCTCCTTATTTATCGCTCACTACATCACCAAGCAAGTGCTCGATGCCATTCACTTAATTGAGTTCATGGCCAAGGGCGACTTCACTCACGAATCGCACAATCCGATCAAGGACGAGTTTGGACGCATGCATACCGCAATCAACGAGATGCGCGTCCACGTCAACGATATTTTGATCATGACCCAAGAGCAATGTGCCGCCTTAAAGAGCGAGCTGGAAAAGCTGCGTGATGCCTCGCAGGCCATTGTGACCTCTTCAGACGATGTCCAAAACCAATCGATGACCGTGGCTGCCGCCACCGACCAGATGGTCTCGACCACCCAAGACATCGCCCGCAACTGCGAAACGGCGGCCTCCGGCTCCAACCAGAGTCGTGAAATCTCCTTACACGGCCTGGAGATGGTTAAGCGCGCTTTTGATAACGTCCAGTTGCAAGTTGAGCACACCAAGGATAATGCCCATCAGATTGAGCAGCTGGCTCAGCAAAGCCAAGCGATTGGCGCCATCGTCAACACGATTGAGGATATCGCCGATCAGACCAATCTGTTAGCGCTCAATGCCTCGATTGAGGCAGCACGCGCCGGTGACGCCGGCCGGGGCTTTGCCGTGGTCGCGGACGAAGTACGCTCGCTTGCCAACAAGACTGCCAAGTCGACTAAGGAAATCACCGCGATGGTAACCGGCATTCAGGCTGATGCCAACAACGCCACCGAGTCGATTAAATCTTCGGTCCAAAATATGGCCACCGTCGCCGACGATGCCAAGTCCTTAGAGCAGATGCTTAACGAAATCGTGGCTCAAGTAGGCTCTGTTAACAGTCAGATCACCCAGATTGCGACCTCGACCGAAGAGCAGACCAAGGCCACCGCCGAGATCTCGATGAACGCAGGCAACGTCAACAATGCCTCAAGCGAAATGACGATGCAGGCCACCTCACAACACGAGTCGATCGACAATGCTTTAATCAAGCTCAGCGAGCTGGTCAAGGCGCTCAACTTCTTCAAGACCCGCGCCTAGCTTGCGCCAGCATGCGCTGCCGCGCCCCTGCTTCAGGCCGGGCGCCTCTAGCGCCTCACCTATTGCCCTTGGCACTTAGGTGGGGCGCTGTGGTTAATGGCCTCAGCCCAGCACCCTTGCCTCAACCTAGGCGTGTTGGTAATAGTACCCCACTGCGACGCTGCTGACATAAAACACCTGACGGGTAGAGGGTCGGCTTTAACCAGGGAGCTGCTTTAGAGAGCCCGAACGTGCCGCTCCAGCTGCGCTTCTGGCAGGCCCACCCTGAACTAACTTTGACCAATTAAGCCTGAAAGCATGGCCAGAAATGGTCATCGCTTGTTCTTAGCAAAAAATATCAAGTGCGGCATTCTTAGTGATAGATATAACATTATTGTAACTATGACAAGTTAAATCTAGTTGTTTTCATGCTATCTAAGCTATTTTACTCAGCCCCCAGGCATCTATTGCCACGCAAATAAGTGCACAACTTAGTTGTGCGCGCGGGCATTTTCGGAATTTGTGCCCTCTGTTTGCAAGTAATAGCATTACGCCCATATTAGGGGCGCGCACTATATGGGGGGCTCTGTCTATGCATTTCTTTTTAAACCTGAGCACCAAGGCCAAACTCATGACCAGTTTTGGCATTGTCATTGTGATCAATCTGATAATCGCCGTTATCACCTTAGGCTCGCTGAGCAATAACAGCAAAATCGCCGACAAGATCGATGAAGTCCTCAACGTCGCCTTTACTCGCATTTACACGGTGCAAAATGCGGTCGAGGACGCCCAGGATAAGTTCTCGTATGGCCTCAACGAAAACGACAACACTTATACCTTGGAGCAATTGATCGCTGAGGCAAGCACCTTAAGCAATAACCTTACGACCTCAGCGCGCGCTATTATCCCTGAATACCTGGGTACCCCTGAGTACCGTGACGCTTGCATCACCTTGCGTGACTCCTCACTGCAAGCCGATGAAATTATTCAGAGCCGTGTCATGCCCTTAGTGCGCAGCCATAAGGTCAAGGAAGCCTTTGATCTGTACTACGAGGAAGTCGCCCCACTCTTTACCCATGCCACCCGCGCGGCCGCCTCGATCTTCCGCCAGCAAACTCAGTACTGCAACAATTTAAGCGCCCAGGCCAGTGATACCAAGATCATCTACCTCAATGCCGGTCTTACGGTTCTGGCTGTGATCTTGGCGGTGATCTTGACCTTGATCATGTCGAACTATATCTCGCGCAGCCTGGCCGACCAAATCAAGATTATCCAGCAGCTCTCCGAAGGCAACTTCTCCGAGCACATCAAGCAAGGCCACAATGATGAGTTTGGCCACAGCCACAATGTGCTGCGCAACATGCGCAACTCCCTGTCTAACATCATTGCCATGACCAAGGATGAGTGCAACAAGCTCCAAACTGAGATGCGCAATTTACAAGACATCTCACACAACTTCGCCAATATGTCGAACGACATCCAAAACCAGGCGGTTACCGTAGCAGCTGCGGCCAACCAAATGGTTTCGACCACGCAAGACATTGCGCGCAATTGTGAGACTGCGGCGGCGGGCTCAAATCGCTGCAAGGAAATCTCCAGCACTGGTTTAGATACGGTCCAGCAAGCGATCGACAATATCCGCCAGCAAAGCGATCATACCCGCGACAATGCAGCCAAGATCGAAAGCTTAGCCAAGCAAACCCACGACATTGGCTCGATTGTCTCGACCATTGATGATATCGCCGCGCAAACCAACCTCTTGGCCTTAAATGCCGCAATTGAGGCGGCACGTGCCGGTGAAGCAGGTCGTGGTTTTGCCGTGGTCGCCGACGAAGTACGCGCCCTGGCCTCGCGCACTACCTCCTCGACCCAAGAAATCTCGCAGATGGTCAAGAATATCCAATCTGAGGCTCAGATGGCGACCGAATCCATTAACACCTCGGTCGCCAATATGGATACGGTGGCCGAAGACGCCAGCCACATTATGGATATCTTCAACGACATCTCGACTCATGTCAGCGATGTCAACGCCCAAATCACCCAGATTGCGACCGCAGCCGAAGAGCAAACCACGGCTACGAGCGAAATCTCCACCCACATGCAGAATATCTCGCAGATGACAGGTGATATGGCGCAAGACGCCGACAATCAGTACAAGTCGATGGATAGCGCTTACAACGACTTAAGCCACCTCAATAAGGCCTTGGCCTTCTTCAAGGTCCGCTCCAACAACGCCTAAGCGCCCCAGCGCGTGGCGCTCCGCGCTGCGCGGTGCTTACCTACCGCACGGTGCGTACCTGCGCTGCCAGCGACCGTAAGCAGCGCAAGCACAGTCTGGCCCATGAAGCAGCCTGGCGCCACCAGCTCAAGCCCAGAGTTATTCTTGCCATAACTCTGGGCTTTTGCTTGGTGGGTAGGCGCAAATTTTGTGATCGCTGATACATTTTTCGACCTGATGGGACGACCGGAAGTTGTCACATTTTGCATTTCTCGTAACGTTGTCGTTACAATGGCGTTTTAGTACTACTAGGCGCCAAGCCCCATGGCATAAGGCCGTGCGCGATGGCTTTATTACCATAACCTAGTACAGAATAACGTTAATTTTTTCACTTAATTCAGCTCAGGATAGAGGTGTTTCAGTTTAACGCGAGCCGAAT